>MGZK01000052.1 GCA_001802125.1 Geobacteraceae bacterium GWC2_55_20 | reverse complement strand
GTTATGCCGCTTTCCACCGAAATCTCTGCCGTGAAGGGGCCGCTGCCGACATGATAGGTTCCCGCAGCAAGCACCACCACGAAATAGCCCTGTTCATCGGTCTGGACCGTGACCAGTTGCTTGCCGCCGGAGGAGATCAGCAGCGGCGTGCGCGGACATGGCGCATATGCGCTGTCGCCGCCGAGCTTCCCCCCTGAACTCTGAATATAGCAGATGCCCGAGATGGCGCCGGCCCCTTCGGGCAGGTTGATCGACTCGGTTGACGCTGTCTGTGTGAGCAGCACCACCGGTCGTACCCCCTCCCTGACAGCGATGCAGGGCTTGTCATCAGGAGCAGGGCCGGCCTTGAAGCCGATACCGTCGAAGTGGTAATAACTCCAGCTGTCACCGGGACGCTTGGCGGCGCAAAGGGCCGTTGTACCGATCACACTGCAGGCCAGAACCACCAGAAGAAGGCTTAATACTCTGGACATATGAACCGCCTTGATAATTGAAATAAGCCGTGTCTAACGGCATTCTGCAGAATTCATGGCCAGGAAGTCAAACGGAATAACGCAATATCCTCTCTTCGCTTGACAAAACAGCTACCTGACTATAAATTCACAAATTCACACAGCTGGATTATTCATGCAAACAACAATAGAAACGAGAGGAAGCAGACATCATGGCAGAAAAATTTATCTTCACCTCCGAATCCGTATCCGAAGGGCATCCCGACAAGGTCTCCGATCAGGTTTCCGATGCGATACTCGACGCCATTCTGGCCCAGGATCCCACCGCCCGCGTGGCCTGTGAAACCCTGGTTACGACAGGCATGGTGGTCATTGCCGGTGAGATCACCACCAACGCCGTGATCAACTATTCCGAGATCGCCCGCCAGACCATCAAGGAGATCGGCTATACCGATTCGGAGATGGGATTTGACGCCGATACCTGTGCCGTGCTGGTTTCCATCGATAAACAGTCCCCCGATATTTCCCAGGGAGTTTCCGAAGGTGAAGGTCTGCACAAGGAACAGGGCGCCGGAGACCAGGGGCTGATGTTCGGGTATGCCTGCAACGAGACCCCGGAGCTGATGCCGATGCCGATCCAGTTGGCCCACGAACTGGTGGCAAAGCTGGCGGAAGTGCGCAAGTCCGGCAAGCTGAACTTCCTGCGTCCCGACTCAAAGTCCCAGGTTTCGATCGAGTATGTCAACGACAAGCCGGTGCGTGTCGATACCGTGGTCATCTCCACCCAGCATACCCCGGACGTGACCCACAAGCAGATTGAGGAAGGCGTTCTGGAAGAGGTCATCAAGAAGGTTATCCCAGCCGAGCTGCTGGATGCCAATACGCGCTATTTCATCAACCCGACCGGGCGCTTCGTTGTCGGCGGTCCGATGGGCGATTGCGGCCTGACCGGCCGAAAGATCATTGTCGATACCTATGGCGGCATGGGACGCCATGGCGGTGGCGCTTTCTCCGGCAAGGATCCCTCCAAGGTTGACCGCTCCGCCGCTTACATGGGGCGTTATGTGGCCAAGAACCTGGTTGCCGCCGGGCTTTGCGACCGTTGCGAAGTGCAGGTGGCCTACGCCATTGGCGTGGCCCAGCCGGTTTCGATCATGGTCCACGCCTTCGGCACCGGCAAGGTTTCCGAAGAGCGCCTGTCGGAACTGGTGCGCGAGGTTTTCGACATGCGCCCCCGCGCCATCATCGAGCAGCTGGACCTTTTGCGGCCGATCTACAAGAAAACCGCCGCTTATGGCCACTTCGGCCGTGAACTGCCGGAGTTCAGCTGGGAGAAGACCGACAAGGCCGCCGAGCTGAAGCAGAAAGCCGGTATTTAACGAGCCGGATTCAAACGGGCTGGTTTGGTAAGAACAATGGGGCGGTTTTATGAAATCGCTCCATTTTTTTAACCTTCGGTCCAGGGTTGCACAGGGAGATATCATAAATGCCGGTCAGCACACTGGGACATAATCCGCTCCTCTTCGGCCGTGACGAGCGTGCCGGCATCATCGCCGTGGAGCCGGTCGGGCATTTCATGCGCGTATTCACCCGATCCGGTGGCCGGGTGCAATTCCACGATGAGCCCTTCCATCCCTTCATCCTGGTCGGCGATCCGGCACTGCTCAGTGGTTGCCGGGTACCGTGCGCGGTAAGGCAGCTTGAAGGGGAAGATTTCTTCAAATACCAGCTCCGTTTCGATTCCTGGAGCGACTGCCTGGCCGCCCGTGATTTTCTGGCCGCAAAAACCGGGAAGAGCGTTGGCGCAACCAACGCCCCCTACCTTTTCTTTTCCGACCTTTCCCATCTGTATCTGCTGGACAGCGGCAGAACGCTCTTTAAAGGCCTTGAATTTCCGGAGTTGCGCTGCCTGGCGCTGGACATCGAGACTTACTGCGCCGAAGGATACGATTTCTCCAATCCTGAGCGTGCCGAAGACCGGATCATCTCGATCGCGCTGAAGGATTCCCACGGCGAGGAGACCGTGCTGCGCGGCGACCGGCTGTCCGAGCCGGAATTGCTGCGGGCTCTGAATGCGACGATCCACGGCTGTGATCCGGATGTGATTATCGGCCACAACATCTTCCGTTTCGATCTTGACTACATCGGCAAGCGTGCCAGGATGCACGGCATCCGCCTGGAGTGGGGCCGCAACGGAGCCGCTCCCCATGTCACCGCCCATGCCCGCTGGACTCTGGCTGAAAAAACCATCGACTATCCACGCTGGGACGTCTATGGCCGGCATGTCATCGATACCTATTTTCTGGTCCAGCTCTATGATATTTCCCAGCGCAACCTGGAAAGTCACGGGCTCAAGGCGGTTGCCCGCCATTTCGGTGTTGCCGCCGAAGAGCGCACCTATCTGGACGGGGCCGATATCTCATCTGCTTTCAGCGAAGATCCCGAACGGCTGTACCGCTATAATCTGGACGATGTCAGGGAAACGTTGGCCCTGTTCCGGCTGCTCGGCTATCCCTGGTTCCTGCAGACCCGCATCTTTCCGTATTCCTTCCAAAACTGCGTCATCCGTGGCAATGCCACCCGAATCAACGCGCTTTTCCTGCGCGAATACCTGCATAGCGGGCATTCTATTCCGGTCCGCACTTCCGAAACGGCCCCTTTTGAAGGCGGTTATACCGAGCAGAGCCGCGAAGGTGTCATCAGCCCGATCGTGCATTGTGATGTGGCTTCGCTCTATCCGTCGCTGATGCTGGCCTATGCCCTGGCGCCGGCCAAGGATAGCCTGGGGCTGTTTCTGCCGATGCTGGCCGAGTTGCGGCGTTTCCGGTTGAAGGCCAAGCAGATGGCAAGAGAAGCTGGACAGGAGGCGGAGCAGCACTACTATGATGCCCTCCAGCAGGTCTTCAAGGTGCTGATCAATTCGTTCTACGGTTATCTGGGCGCCGCGCTGCACAACTTTTCCGATCCGGCCGCGGCCGCCGAGGTGACCAGGCTGGGACGGGTCACGATCAGGAACATGATTGACCTTCTCAAGGGCGAAGGCGCCAAACCGGTCGAGGTGGATACCGACGGCATCTACTTCCAGCCGCCCGATTCCTGCTGCACGGAGGAGGATGAGTCCGCCCTGGTGCAGCGTATTTCCGGGGCATTGCCGGAGGGGATCGAGGTTGAGCTGGATGGTCGCTACCGCTCGATGTTTGCCTACAAAACCAAGAACTATGCGCTGCTTGGCTATGACGGCCGGATCATCATCAAGGGGAGCGGACTCCGCTCACGCGGCCTGGAACGATACCTGCGGGATTTCATGCGGGACCTGATCGAGCTGCTGCTGGATGGAAAGGGGGCCGAGGTCGAGCGCCTGTTCGGCGAGTACGTGGTCAGGTTGCGTTCGAAGGGGCTGGACGCGGCCTGGGTGGCGCGAACAGAGACCTTGAATGAGTCCCCCGAGATTTATCGTGAGAAAGTGCGTCTCGGTACACGAAATCGTTCGGCCGCATTTGAGATTGCGCTGTCCGCCGGCAGGACCTATCGGGCCGGGGATCATGTCAGCTATTATGTCAGCGGCTCCGGCAAGGATACCGCGGCCTATGAACAGTCCCGTCCATTGAGCGCCTTTGATCCGGCGCATCCTGATATCAATGTCAATTATTATATTGAGAAGTTGCGGCACCTGAAAAAACGTTTTGAACCGTTTCTGCCCAAAGAGCCGACTCTGTTTGATCTGTGATGCTTGCATGCCGCTATTCTTTGTGATAAGAGACTGAAATGGATAGCGATTCGATTTTCGACCGGACGCTGTCACCAATTGGTGGCACCGGTGTCTTAATGAACACGAAACCCAGAAATAATTTACGGTTTACAAAAGGAGACGGTATGAAAAGAGTCCTGTTGCTTTCAGCACTGCTATTCGCCTTCGCTGTTACTGTTCCGCAAGCTGTGCTCGCCGAACAACAACCCGAGATGATCGCCGAAAAGATGGCGATAAAATTTACCCGTGGTGTTGCCAACACCTTTACAAGTATTGTGGAACTGCCCAAGCAAACGGTGCTGACGGTGCGCGACATGGGGCCGGTAGGTTATGTGGTCGGGCCGCTGAAGGGTGTCGGCATGACGCTCTATCGCGGTTTCATAGGTATGGCGGAGACGGTATTCTTTCTGGTGCCGCAGCCGGGCTATTATGATCCGATGATTGATCCCGCCTATGTCTGGGAAGGGTGGGAACCAAAACGGGATACGACCCAGGCGGTTCCCGAAGAGAAATAAACTTGACTGATTCAGATACAGAAAAAGGCGACCCATTCCGGATCGCCTTTTCTATTTTGCAAATAGTTCGAGTTGGTGATTTGATACGCTGACTCAGGCAACTGCCAGTCGTTGCCGCAGATACGCTTCGAACTCTCCCCGGAATTCATCACGCTTGAGGGCCATGTCTACCGTGGCTTTCAAAAATCCCAGTTTGTCTCCGCAATCGTGGCGCAGCCCCTCAAACAGGCATCCGTAAACATTCTCCTCTTTGGAGAGCTTGAGAATCGCGTCGGTCAGCTGGATTTCTCCTCCCTTGCCTGGTTCCTGGTTCTCAAGGATATCGAAAATCCGCGGGGTCAGGATGTAACGGCCGATTATCGCCATATCCGATGGCGCATCTTCACGGGACGGTTTTTCGATCATGTTTGTTACCCGGAAAGTGTTGCCGCCCAGCAGATTGGCTTCGACGCAGCCGTAGGAGGAGATGTTTTCCATCGGCACCTTTTCCAGCGCCAGCACCGATCCCTTACGCTCGTCGAATACTTCCAGCAGTTGTCCCAGACAGGGGATCTCGCTGTCGATGATGTCATCACCAAGCAGCACCGCAAACGGTTCGTTGCCGACGAAATCCTTGGCGCAGAGGATGGCGTGCCCCAGCCCCAACGCCTGCCTCTGGCGCACATAGAAAATATCGACCATCTCGGCGATTTCCCGGACATGGGAAAGTTCTTTGTCCTTGCCCTTGTCGTAGAGATGTGCTTCCAGTTCGACGGAAATGTCAAAGTGATCTTCAATGTTGCGTTTGCCGCGACCGGTCACGAACAGGATCTGCTGGATGCCGGAAGCGACCGCTTCCTCGACAACATACTGCACCAGCGGTTTGTCGATCAAGGGCAGCATCTCCTTGGGAGATGCCTTGGTGGCGGGCAGGAATCGGGTGCCGAGACCGGCAACCGGAAAAATGGCTTTCTTGACCTTCATCGATGACCTCCGGGTTGTACCTGTTTCAAAGAACGATGAAAATGGGCCAGCTATTCGGCGGCGCAGGCGCAGCCGCCGCATCCGGCCGGCTTGGGAGCCTCGGTTTTCGGGCAGTAGCCGGTGTTGAACCAGCCATCGCCCTTCAGGCTGAAGGCGGTGTTCGAGATCATTTTCTTTACGGTTCCACCGCATTGAGGGCATTCGCTGGCGGGTGGATCGGAAAACTTCTGGCGCAATTCAAACTGGTGGCTGCAGGTTGTGCAACGGTATTCGTACATCGGCATGGTTTTTCTACTCCTTCTGCGTATCAAAATTATCTATACATAATAGTAATGTGTTGTCCTGTTTGTCAATGGTTGCTCACGATTATACTTGGGAATGCCCATGACCATGGGCTGCAGAAAACATCGAGATATTTTGTGAAGCTGCATTTATCATGCTTTTTGTTGACAAAACAGCGCCCGGAAAATTATTATAGTCATCTTTATATACTTACATGCAAATATCGGGGGGAATTATGGGTAACAAGTACAAAATTGCGGTATTGCCGGGCGATGGTATCGGGCCGGAAGTGATGTCCGAGGCGCTCAGAATCCTCGATGCAGTTGAGACCAAATTCAACGTATCCTTTGAACGCACCCACGCCAACGTGGGCGGCGCCGGGATCGACAATGAAGGCAAGGCGCTGCCGCAGACAACGATAGACATCTGCAAAGCCTCGGATGCGATCCTGTTCGGCTCGGTAGGCGGTCCCAAATGGGAAACGCTGCCCCCCGACGAGCAACCCGAGCGTGGAGCGTTGTTGCCGCTACGCAAGATATTCGGCCTGTACGCCAACCTGCGTCCGGCCATCATCTTCCCCTCCCTTACCGGCGCTTCGTCGCTGAAGGAAGAGGTGATTGCCGGCGGTTTTAACGTGCTGGTCATCCGTGAACTGACCGGTGGAATCTACTTCTCCCAGCCGAAAGGGATCGAGGGCGCCGGACGTGACAGGGTCGGAGTGGACACGATGCGCTACAGTGTGCCAGAGATCGAACGCATCACCCATGTAGCTTTCCAGGCGGCCCGCAAGCGCGGCAGCAAGGTCTGCTCGATCGACAAGGCCAACGTGCTTTCCACCTCGGTCCTCTGGCGCGAGGTCGTAACCGGTATCGCCAAGGAATACCCGGATGTGGAACTGTCTCACATGTATGTGGACAATGCCGCTATGCAGCTGGTCAAGTGGCCCAAACAATTCGACGTTATTCTCTGTGAGAACATGTTCGGCGACATCCTTTCCGACGAGGCCGCCATGTTGACCGGTTCGCTGGGAATGCTTCCCTCGGCGTCGCTGGCAGAAGGGACTTTCGGCATGTACGAGCCGTCCGGAGGCTCGGCTCCGGATATTGCCGGTCAGGGCATTGCCAACCCGATCGCGCAAGTACTGTCGATGGGGATGATGCTGAAATTTTCGTTCGGAATGCTGGAAGCCGCTGACGCCATCGACAATGCCGTGGCAAAAGTCCTCGACCAGGGATATCGGACCCGCGACATATTCCAGAATCTGGATGGCGAAAAACTGGTCAATACAAGGGAAATGGGCGACGCGATCATCGCGGCTCTGTAGCCTTCCGGTTACAAAATATACATTCAAGAAAAGGAACAATAATTATGAAAGTCGGAATAGTAGGATGGCGCGGTATGGTGGGTTCGGTTCTTCTCCAGCGCATGGTGGAGGAGAATGACTTTTCACTCGGTTTCGAGCCGGTGTTCTTCTCGACCTCTCAGGCTGGGCAAGCGGCCCCCATGAATGCGGGAACACTTAAAAATGCCGATGATATCGCGGAACTTAAACAACTGGACGTGATCATAACCTGCCAGGGGGGGGACTACACCAAGGCTGTTCATCCGGAGCTGCGCAAGCAGGGCTGGAACGGCTACTGGATCGACGCAGCCTCGACCCTGCGGATGGAGGATAATGCGGTCATCATCCTCGATCCGGTCAATCGTGGCGTGATCGACAAGGCTCTGGCCAACGGCCAGAAGGATTTCATTGGCGGCAACTGCACCGTCAGCCTGATGTTGATGGCGCTGGGCGGCCTGTTCCGTGCCGGTCTGGTGGAGTGGCTGACTTCCATGACTTACCAGGCCGCCAGCGGCGCCGGTGCTCCCAACATGCGTGAGCTGTTGTCCCAGATGGGCGTGCTGAGCGGTACCGTGGCCGAGGAACTGAAAAACCCCGGTTCGGCAATCCTCGAAATCGACAAGAAAGTCACCAATGCGTTGCGTGACGGTTCGCTGCCGACCAAAGAATTCGGCTTCCCGCTGGCCGGTAACGTTCTCCCCTGGATCGACCGTGAAGTTGAAGACGGCCAGAGCCGCGAGGAACTGAAAGGTTTCCTTGAAACCAACAAAATCCTTGGCACCAGCAACCCGATTCCGGTTGACGGCATCTGCGTCCGCGTCGGCGCGATGCGCTGCCACAGCCAGGCCCTGACCATCAAACTCAACAAGAATCTGCCGATTGAAGAGATCGAGAACCTGATCAAGAATGACAACCAGTGGGTCAAGCTGATCCCCAACAACAAAGCCGATTCCCTGGCCGGCCTGACTCCGGCGGCTGTGTCCGGAACCCTGACCGTGCCGATCGGACGTTTGCGCAAGATGAAGATGGGGCCACAGTACGTGCAGGCCTTCACCTGCGGCGACCAGCTGCTGTGGGGCGCGGCGGAGCCGTTGCGCAGGATGCTGCGGATCCTGCTGGAAAAATAATCCGGCAGGGCGATCATTGTGATCGACACTTGCCATGTTCAGACCACAAAAATCGGGCAAACACAAGGTTTGCCCCTACAATGACGAAACGCCCCGCCCAGGGGCGTTTTCGTTTGAGAGATAAAATGAAACAGATCGTCAACAAACCGGAACTCCTGGCCCCGGCCGGGTCGCTGGAGTCCTTCTTCGCCGCAATCGAAAAGGGCGCCGATGCGGTCTATGCCGGTCTGCAGGACTTTTCGGCTCGCGCCCGTGCCAGAAACTTCACCCTGAAACAGATGGAGCGGATGCTGGCCTATGCCCATGCCCAGGACCGGCGCATCTACATTACGCTCAATACCCTGGTGAAGGAGAAGGAACTGCCGCAACTGGTAGACACCCTGTCCGCCCTGGCCGGCATGCGGGTGGACGGAGTGATCCTGCAGGACCTGGCGGTGGCCAGGCTGATTCGCAATCGTTTTCCCAGCATTCCGCTGCACGCTTCGACCCAGATGACGATTCACAACACCCCCGGGGTCAGGATGCTGGAGCGGCTCGGATTCCAGAGGGCGGTGCTGGCCCGTGAGCTGGCGGTGGACGAGATTGCAGCGATAGCAGCGGCCACACCGGTGGAGATCGAATGCTTTGTGCATGGGGCTCTCTGCTTCTCGATCTCGGGGCAGTGTTTCTTCTCGTCGCTGCTCGGTGGGCATAGCGGCAACCGTGGACGTTGCGCGCAGCCCTGCCGGCGGCTTTACAGTCATCGCGGCAAGGAGGGGCACTACTTTTCCACCAGCGATCTGTCCGCCATCGATCTGCTGCCGGACCTGATAAAAGCCGGCGTGAAATCACTCAAGATCGAGGGGCGCATGAAATCGGCGGAATATGTGGCCAGCGTGGTCGAAGCCTACCGCATTGTGCTGGATGCCCCCGAAGGATCACGGAAACAGGCGCTGGTCAGCGCCAAGGAAATCCTCAAGTATTCGTTCGGACGAACTCCGACCAAGGGCTTTCTGGTGTCGCAGCAGCCGGATGACATCGCCAACCCCTGGCAGAAAGGGGGCACCGGACGTTATATTGGTCAGATCAGGAGCATCAAGGGCAAGCGCCTGGCCTTCGAGACCCGCGATGCGCTGCATGTTGGAGACCGCTTGCGGGCCCAGCCCAAAAGCGACATGGCGGGGCAGGCCTGGACAGTGCGTGAGCTGTTCCAGAGCCAGCGCAAGGTTATCGAGGTAAAAGCTGGCAGTCTGGTTGAAGTGGAGACCCCATTCGATTTTTCAGCCGGCGATTCGATCTACAAGGTTTCATCGAAGGAAGCCTTTACCCTCAGTGACAACGCCTGCCAACGCCGGCTCGAGTCGGTTAAGGGCGACAAGCTCAATTGCCGTCTTAAGCTGGCCCTGTCTTCCGATTCGCCGGAAGGAGCGGCGACGCTACGGATAAAAGCTGAAGTTTCCGGCTCAAGCTACGATTTCCGGTTCCCGCTCGGGATCCTGGAAGAGGCGCGCAGCGGCAACATGCAGGCGGTGCTTGCCGGGCAGTTTGCCAAGTGCGGCGAGACCCCGTTCCGCCTTGAGACACTGGAGGCCCCGGATTTTCCGGCGATATTGATTCCGATGGCGACCTTCAAGGAGTTGCGCCGCCGCTTCTACCAGCAGTTGAGCGAGGCGGTTTTCAGCGGTTTCCGTGACCAGCTGGCAACTACGCGCCAAACGGCGCTAAAAGACATCGCTGCTCTTACGGGATCGACTTCCGTCCCGTCATCAAAAGAATCGCTGACGATTATCATTGATCAGCCCAAGGAATGGCGCTTTCCACTTTCAATCGGCGCCGACCGCACCATGCTGCCGCTCTCCAAGGCTGTCATCCATCAGCTCCCGTCAACTGTTCCACGCATGCGTGGTTCGGAAGATCAGCTCATCTGGCAACTGCCGTTCATGCTCTTCGACCGGGACATGCCGCTTTACCGCGATGCGCTCCGCGATCTGCACACGGCTGGCTTCCGTCGCTTTGAAGTTGCCAATCTGTCGCACTTTGAACTTTTGCAGGGACTGGAGGGGTTGCGCATATCGACCTGGCACCGCTGTTTCTCGCTCAACAGCCAGGCTCTGGAGGCCTGGCGTGAATTGGGCGCCGAATCGGCTACGCTGTATATCGAGGATGACAGTGTAAACCTTGCCGAACTGCTGAAACCGGCAATGGATATTGAAAGACGGATCATTGCCTATGCGCCGCTGCCGGTGATGACCACCAAGATCCGTATCAAGGAAGTGCATGGCAATGTTCCGTTGCACTCGGACCGGGGCGAGGGTTACCGCGTAACCACCCATGATGGTCTGCAGACTATCAGTTCCATGACCCCGTTTTCTTTGACGGCACGGCATGCCGAGCTTCGCCGGATGGGCTGCTGCTCGTTTCTGATCGACCTGCGCCAGGCGCCCCGCGAGAGCTGGAATGAGATCATCGCCGCTTTCAAGGCCGGTCGCGCACTTTCCGGCACAACCGAGTTCAACTATGCAATGGAGCTTATATAAATGAAACCGATTGTATTTGTCTTCTTGCTGATGGTCCTGTTTTCTTGCGATGCCTTTGCTGGCCGAACCATTGATGGTGTTGTAAAGGCGGTCTACGACGGGGATACGTTGCTGCTGGCCACTCGCGAAGATAGCCGGTTGAAGGTGCGGCTTTACGGTATTGACGCTCCCGAGATAAGAAAGCCGGATATGCCCGGGCAGCCTTTCGGTGACATTGCAAAACGAACTCTGATGTATAAGATTATGGGGCGGCGGATCAGTGCTGAAATCGTCGATATTGATCAGTACAAACGTGCCGTGGCGGTTATCCGCTATTCCGGCAGGGACATCAACGGCGAGATGGTGAGGGAGGGTTTGGCGTGGGCCTATCGTCAATATCTGCAGGGGCCGTACGCTTCCGAATACATCGGGGCTGAAAACCGGGCACGTTCGCATCGCATCGGCTTATGGCGCAATGCCAATCCCGATCCTCCATGGGAGTTCAGAAATGCTGTAATGGGCAAGGAACGTGGCAGGAGGCGTTGATTTAATCCGAACAATCCATGGAAAGCGTATCAGCGCTTGAATCTTTTTTCACGTTCAAGGATATGTTTGACACGGGAAACTACGCGGACCGGTTGGACCGGTTTTGGTATGAAATCGCTGAATCCGAATTCCAGCGCTTTCTGCTCGTCCTCGGTAGAGGCCTTGGAAGTCAGCATTATAACAGGAATTTCCGATGTCATCGGGTTGGCTTTAATGGCTCTGAGCAATCCAAAGCCGTCCATGCGGGGCATGATGGAATCTGTAATGATCAGTTTGGGGCGTTCCGCCATGGCAATTTTCAGTGCCTCAAGGCCATCGGCGGCCAGAAGCACTTTGTATCCCTCCTTGACCAGCGCTATCTGAATAAGCGTTGCAACCGGGAGAGAGTCTTCCGCCACAAGTATCGCCTCTCCTCCTTCACTGGAGCTGCTCTTCAGGTAGTGTACCGATATGGCATCCAGAATTTCCTTGCGCGTGGCAAGCACCGGAATGATCTGAAGTCCGGTAATACGGCTCAGCATCTCCATGGTTTCCAGATCGAACGGGTCTGAAATGGCAACCGCCAGCATTGAGTCCTTCGTTTTAAGCGGAAAGACCAGCTTTTTCATGGCAAAATCTGATGGAAGCAGCTCCAGCAGTTCCTGAGGGTAGCTGTGACCCACAAAATTCTTGATTGTTTTGAAGTTGAACTGTTTTGAAAGCGCATCAGTCAGCTCTTCTTCGGTGATGACACCCATATCCTCCAGTATGACACCCAGACGTTTTTTCTCCAGCTTCTGACGTTCCAGCGCGCGTTCCAGCGTCTTCTTGCTGATGATCTCAGCTTCAACCAAGATGTCTCCCAGATGTTTCATACCGCTCCATCCTCAACCATCATAAAAACTTTTTATACTAATACCATACAACTGAGTAATTTTACAGTATTTTAGTTCACCGGGCAATTGAGGGTCAACATGTACGGTATGCGATTATTATCCAGGTTTGTGAATATGCTATTTGGGCGCCAGATAACCTATGCGTATTCCACCCCAATGCCGGTTGTTAAACAGCAGTGGCTTTGACATGTCATTGAGTATTTCTCCCGTGTCGCGACGATATGTCTGCAGCAGGAATCCGTCGGTATTTCGGGCGCAGCGGATGCCGGTGTGGTCGTTGAAAATCCGTTTGGTGCGATTGTTGTTTTTATCGACTTCGATGTTTCCGGTCAACGGTTTGGAGTAGCGCAGGTTATGGCATGGGCAATAGCCGTTGTTGTCAATACAGATTGCATACAGGACCTTATTGTCCTTGGCGATAATCATCTCCTGATAGGGAGAAATAATTCGATCAAAAAATGTGTCGTAGCGGGTTGTGTACTTTTGCGGGTTTGTGTTCGGCACCGGTACATAATTCCTGTCAAACAGATTTTCAAGAGTCAGTGTTCTGTCCTTGAGGGCAGCTTCAATAGCTTCCTGAACCTGGGATTCCAATTCTCTGATATATGACTTGACCGTGTCGTGGTAATTGCCGACCGAAAATTTGCCGACCGAACTGTAAATGTTTTCCACCACTTCCGAAAAAGTCCCAAAGGCGTCATTCGTAGCGCGCATCATCTCATAGGTCTGTTCAGCGCTTTTTGATACCAGATGTATCATCTCTGAAATCTGGGCAGTGGTGGCGCTCTGCTCCTCCGATGCCGTAGCAATCTGTTCAATCATCAGCCTGGATTCGGCGGCGTGATTCTTGATGTTTTCAAGGCTGGAGCGTGCTTCCTCAGCCTTGTCCAGCCCGGTTGTCACCAGTGTTTTTTCCTGGCCGATCATCGCGGCCGCTTTGCGGCTTTCCTGTTGAATGCTGGCCACAACCCGTTCTATTTCGCGTGTGGACTTGGTGGTCTTTTCCGCGAGCCCTTTCACCTCGCTGGCCACAACCGCAAAACCTTTACCGGCATCGCCGGCCCGCGCCGCTTCGATGGAAGCGTTGAGGGCCAGCAGGTTGGTTTGATCGGCAATATCCTCGATCAGCACAACCATCTCGCCAATTTTTGCAGAAGAGGCCTCCAGTTGGCGAATTGTCTCCAATGTGCCGTTAACACTTTCGCTGATCTGCTGCATGCAGTTCCAAGTCTCCTCGACCACGGTCATCCCGTTGCTTGCCGCACTGTCAACCGCGCTGGACAGGCTTGCGGCCCTGTGGGTATTGATGGTGACATCCTGGATGGTCTGTGACATTTCCTCGGAGGAGGTGGCAACCGTGAAGGCCTGATCTTTTTGATCTTGGGTCATCTTGAGTGCTTTGGATGTGCCGTCCGCCAACTCGCAGACACTGCAGCCGATCAGGCATGCCTGCTGGTAAAGGTCAGAAAATGTTTCGCGGATCTTGGCGGTAAGATTGTTCACCTCTTCACCAAGTCGTCCGATCTCGCATGTGGTTCGAATGTTCAGAACTTTAGTCAGATCGCCTTCACTGCCGGACAGGTCCCCCAATTGTTTGTAGAGTTCCGCAATCTGCAATACGACTGTCCTGTTGAAAAATATGTAGAGGGTGGCCAGCATGGCCAGAAAGAAAAAGACACCGACCGCCGACATTACCATCGTCAGTCTCATGGCGCTCTTGAACCCCTCTTCCAGCGAGGTGGTAAGAATAACCCCTCCAAGAAAACGGGAGTTTTCTTTGTGGCAGCTGCGGCAGCGCTCTTCATTTGCCAGAGGTATCGCCAGATTCAGAACTCGTTTGCCGTCCCTGCTGTCTGCCAGTTCTTTCGTGTTTCCATCGGCCAACGCGCTTCGCATCTCATCGCTGGTGGATCCGCTTCCGAATTCTTTTCCGTCGGCATTGAAAAGCCGGATGGCTGCGATACCTCCTTTGGCTTTGATATCTTCGACATAAGCCGGAAAATCCTTGATATCGCCCTTCATCATTTGGTTGATGATGTCATGGGTAACGGTGGAAGCCAGTTGGCGGGCATTTTTCTTTTGCAGATCAATGGTGGCGGTATATTCCAGGTATATCGACAGGATTCCCAGAGCTGCAAAACCGATAAAAAGAGTTGCGCCAATAATCAGAACAATCTTGCGTGTCAAACTTGATTTGAACATATCCAGTACCTTTGAACGAAACTGATCGTCCGCCTTGCGTTGAAGATGGGGTGAGCTTGCCTGTCGCTCATTAAAAACGGATTCTACCTGATTTTCACAACAAAGCAACGCATAAATAACGATGTTTGTTTATTGTTTGGGTATGAAAAAAGCCCGAAAGATAATTCTTTCGGGCTTTTAGCAAAATTCAGTGATTGTAGATCAGTTAGGATAGACGGATACTTTCTTGCGGTCCTTACCCATGCGTTCAAAGGTAACAATTCCCTCGATCAGCGCAAACAGGGTGTGGTCCCTGCCGCATCCCACGTTGTTACCGGGATGAATCTGTGTGCCGCGTTGACGATAGATGATGTTGCCGGCTTTTACGGTTTCTCCGCCGAATTTTTTACAGCCAAGACGTTGACCGTCCGAATCCCTGCCGTTTCTAGAACTGCCGCCAGCTTTCTTATGTGCCATTTCCGTATCTCCTGGGGAAAATATTTAATACAGTCTGATTATGCGCTGATTTTTTCGATCTTGAGAACCGTCAGGTGCTGACGATGACCACGCAGTTTACGTGAATCCTTGCGCCGCTTGGACTTGAATACAAGCACCTTCTTGCCCTTGCCCTGCACGGCAATTTTGGCGGTCACGCTTGCGCCGGCCACCAGGGGAGCCCCGACAACAGTCTTTTCACCACCCAGCATGAGAACTTCGCCGAACTCGATGTTGTCACCGATCTCACCTTCAAGCTTCTCTACCTTGAGGAATTCACCTTCTGATACCTTGTATTGTTTGCCGCCTGTCTTGATAACTGCGTACATATGCCATCTCCATCCGCATCTAATTTTTAAAGAGTTATGGAATATAGTTAAGCTGCCCGGACAAGTCAAGCAGAAAATAAAGACAAACTCTACCACAGATGATTTGGGCTCCAGGTCAAGAGTCAAAAATCAGGTTAATTGCA
This sequence comes from Geobacteraceae bacterium GWC2_55_20, assembly GCA_001802125.1. Lineage (GTDB taxonomy): Bacteria > Desulfobacterota > Desulfuromonadia > Geobacterales > Pseudopelobacteraceae > JACRCG01. The sequence goes on along the minus strand of MGZK01000052.1, from coordinate 37,096 downwards.
TCCTGAACGGTTGCAACTCCCTCAAGGCGGATGCCGCGTTTCTTGATGCGCTTCAGGCTGCCGGCCGGGATTATGCAACGTTTGAAACCGAGTTTTTCAGCCTCGGCGATCCTCAGCTCCGGCTGGGTGACGGCCCTGACTTCGCCGGCAAGCCCCACCTCGCCGAATATGACCGTCTGGGGGGGGATGGTCTTATCGAGATGGCTGGATGCGACCGCCATGATCATGGCCAGATCCGCGGCCGGTTCATTCAGGCGCGCACCGCCGGCTGCATTGAGAAAAATGTCCTGGCCGGCCATGTGCAGACCGACTTTTTTTTCCAGAACCGCAACCAGAAGGGCCAGCCGGTTATGATCAACTCCGATGGTAGTGCGGCGGGGAACGCCGAATGACGAGGGGGTCACCAGTGCCTGCAGTTCCACCAGCAACGGCCTGCTACCTTCCAGTGATGTGGTTACCACCGACCCGGATACGCCCAGCGGCCGTTCCGAGAGAAACAGTTCCGACGGGTTTGCAACTCCGCACAACCCCTCCTGCTTCATCTCGAACACGCCGATCTCGTTGGTTGATCCGAAACGATTCTTGACCGCCCGCAGAATACGGAAAGGGTGACTTCCATCCCCTTCAAAATAAAGCACGGTGTCAACCATATGTTCCAGAACTCGTGGTCCGGCGATCGAACCATCCTTTGTCACATGCCCCACTATGAAAATCGGGATGTCGCTTCCTTTTGCCAGCAGCATCAGCTTGCCGGCCGACTCCCTGACTTGGCTGACGCTGCCGGGAGCTGATTCCAGGGTTGATGTCCATACGGTCTGGATCGAGTCAACCACCATTGCGGCAGGCTTGAGAGCGGCAGCCTGGTTCAGGATCGCTTCCAGTGAGTTTTCGGCCAGTATCAGCAGATTCCTGCTGGATGCACCCAGCCGCTCGCCACGCAGGCGCGTCTGTGATGCCGATTCCTCCCCCGAAACATAAAGTACCTGCCCGGCTTCTTCAGCCAGCATGTGCATCGCCTGCAACAGCAGCGTGGATTTGCCTATACCGGGATCACCGCCAATCAGAACCAGGGATCCCGGCACAATGCCGCCTCCAAGCACCCGGTCCAGTTCGCCGATTCCGGTGGCTCTGCGAGGTTCTGCCTGAACCGGTACTTCACAGATCGGTATGGGCCGCGATTGTCCGGACGGCTTTACCCCGGCGCCGCTCTTTGAAACATTTTCCTCCGCCATGCTGTTCCATGCCCCGCAATCCGGGCATTTCCCAAGCCACTTGGGGGATTGTCCGCCGCATTTCTGACAGGTGTATACCGTTTTAAGCTTCATGTTCCCTCGCAATTATTTCATGGATGCCGTGTGAGAGCGCTCCGTCCGTACTCTGATGATTTGACAAAGTTTATTTTCGGTATATTATGCATAGTCTTCTTTTCAGATACAAGGAACAGTAATGGATTTCTATCGTCCACCAACATTACAGGGGGCTGTTGATGCCGTCGGGAGTGTCTACCGGGCTCTGCGAGCCTGGAAGTTCTATCCGAAAGGGCATCCCACGCGGCGCAGCAGCATTAGTCACGCGCACTCGGCAATGCTGGCGATGCTTGACGGGAACGACCTGCAGCTTGCCTGTGGCCGAACCGGTTTCAGCTTTCCGGATGGAGAGCGGGTCAGTGACGCCACTCGTCTGACCGTATCCCTTTCATATGAACTTTTTGTCCGCAGGGTTCATAAAATCACATTTCTCCATGATCTTCATCAGGAAGACCTGCTGGATTTTATTAAAATCATTACTTTACCGCTTGAGACGGTACAGCAATTGGGTGGTGTTGATAAAATCATGGCCGAGCATGGCATACGTTCCATCTGGGTTAATGAGTTTGATCTCTCCGCTATCCATGGCAGACGTGCTGATGTGGAATCCAGGGGAGTGATCCCTCCGGGTCTTGACGAAAGCGAAGGTGACGGTGACGGTGACGCGGCATTCGTGCTGGAACAGCCCCAAGCGCCGACTGAGGACCTGCAGCCGGAACAGCAGCTCCAGGCGCTGCTTGCGCGGCTGGTGACGACCAGTGATGAAGATGTCTATACCATGCTGGTTCGACAGGCAATTACCTGTTCGGAAACGCTCAAATCCCGCCGTGAACTGCCTGCGATTTTCCCTCTGATTGAGCTGTTGACCAGCAATGCCGAAGACCGGTCGCGCAGTCCGAACATGCGAGAATTTGACAGTTTCGCGATAGAGCAGGTGGTAACCGGAGATTTGATTCTTCATTTTATATTCGACCGTATTGAGCAGCCCGGCGCCCTTACCAAAAATGCGTTGCAAGCGGTTTTAAAATCCGGCGGCACTTCGGCAATAGTACTGGCAGTTGAACAGATGGGGATCACGAATAACCTGGCGACAAGAAAAATGCTATCAAATATGCTCTCCGGACTGGGTGAGGAAGCAGTGCCGACCTTGTTGGAGATGTTGAACGATAAGCGTTGGCAGATTGTCAGGAATATCTGCGCCATCCTCGGGGCTATTGCCAGCAGCGATGCGGTTCCCGGACTTATGTCGTGTCTGCGGCACACCGAGATACGTGTCTGCAAGGAAGCCATCCGCGGTCTGGCCGGAATCGGAGGGCGGGACGCGGAGTCGGCCATTATCGGCATATTGCGCGGGAACGACAGTGATCTCTATCCCCAGGCGATAGCATCGCTGGGAGGTATGAAGAGCAGGAAGTCATTGACGGATCTAATGCGGATTCTCACCTGTAAAGATACATTTCTCAAGTCGCTTCCTCTGAAGCTTGATGTGCTGGCCGCGATTGCCATGATCGATGACAGGCAGGTGACACCCCGCCTGGTTGAGCTCCTAACGGAACGCCACCTGTTGTCCACGGGGCGCTGGAAGCAGTTGAAAATTGCCGTTGCGCAATGTCTCGGCAAATTGGGCGATGCCAGAGCGCTGCCTGCTTTGAAAGAGTACGCTTCAAATCCGGGGGAGCTTGGCGCTGCCTGCGCCGAGGCAGCCGGGCTGATCGAAAAATCAGGGAGTAAGCCAGATGGACGCACTTGACAAACAGAACGCCCTCAGACTGATAACGCTGTTTTCCGGAGCTGTTAAGGGGATGGCTTTTTACCCGGCTTCGCATCCGGCCATTCGTCAACCCCTGATGGATCTCTTCAAGATATTTTCGACCGCATTCAGCCAGGCGGATCAGGTCTCATTGGGACTGGCCGACGGCATAATGTTTTTTGATGATCATTTCTTCGTCTCACCGTCAACCTCCATTGCCGACCTGACCAACCGCATGATGGAGAAATCGGTTGGCCGGATCATAGTATTCAAAGGTCTCAGTTTTGACGAATTGCAGGACTTTGTCCGGCTGTTTTCAAACAAGGGGAACGGATTTGCCGCACTTTCGGAACAGATGCAGGAAAGTGGAATCAGCTGCATCAAATTGGTTAATGAAGATGCCGAGAACCTGAATAATCAGGACGATGAAATAGAAATAGAGACGGAAGGCGACCATGTAGGAACCTATAACAAGGCGCTGGCTGCAATCAGAACAATCTGCCGCGATATAGAGCGGGGACGGATACCCAACAGTGCTCCGGTCATCAGGATTGTGGACCGCATGGTCGGCATTACCATGCAGGAACCGTGGGCGCTGTTGGGGCTCACGATGATCAAGGATTACGACAATTACACTTTCAATCATTGTGTAAATGTAGGGGTATTGGCAATGTCGCTGGGAGCCACGCTGGGTCTGGATGCCATGACCGTCAAGGATCTTGGAATCGCGGGCCAGTTGCATGATATCGGCAAAACCATGATTCCGAAAAACATACTTAACAAGCCCGGCAAGCTGTCAAGTACCGAGTTTGAAGAGATGAAACGGCATCCCGAGCTCGGTTCCAAGATAATCCGCGAGATGGAAGGGCTGGATCCACATATTGCCCAGATCGTATTGGGTCATCATCTGCATTTCAACCGTAGCGGATACCCGGAATGGGCCAGTAAGCTCCCCTTCAACCAGATGGTGGATATCATAGCGATAGCCGATACCTACGATGCCATTACGACACTGCGCGTATACCAGCATCCGGTCAATCCCAGAACCGCGCTTTACGAGATGCAGAAACTGGTCGGAACGATCCTGGATGGTTCCATTCTGGGGCGGTTCATCGAGCTGATGGGCAGTTATCCGGTCGGTACGCTGGTGCGGCTGGATACAAACGAGGTTGCGGTGGTTTATCGCCCGAATCCACTGGACGAGGAATCGCCGGTGGTGCGTGTGCTGATAGATGGTGACGGCAAGCGGCTCAGGATGCCCAAGGAACAGTCGCTGGTGGAACGTAACGGTTCGCGTTACGCCAGTATTGTCGCCGTGGTGGATCCGTTATTGAAAAATATTGATGTAGGCCGTTTGATCGCTGACGGATATTACTGAAGCGGCATCAGGCTGAGTGCCGTCGCTGCGGCCTGCCGGGTTGATGCGTGATGTGATGAAAGCAGGGCGAAGATGCTGTCCAGTGAGAGCAGGTCGTTGAGGCAGGCCAGGGTGATGGCTGCTTCCGCTTCCAGTGAACCGTCGCTTGCCTCAAGAAAAGAACGAAGTTTTTGCAGTATTTCAGGCGAAGCCGGATAATTGCGTAAAGCGGATATGGCCCTGGCCTGAACAGCCTCGTGCTGATCCTCCAGTCTTTCAACCAGCATCGGGATGGCGGACGGAATGCGAAGGCGCCCCAGTGCTTCCACGGCTGCCGAGCGAATATCAACCTCCGGTCGGCTCGCGCAGTACAAAATCGGCGAAAGTACCTTTTCGCCGCCTATTTCACCCAAGGCATAGATGGCGCCGATCCTGGTTCCGGTGTCGCCGGTCTTGAGCGCATGGAGAATTTCCTCCAGACTGCTGACCCCCTCAAGCTTTTCAATGGCCTGGGCGGTCGCGCTCCTGACGGCCGGAGCAGCATCCTTGAGCAGGGGACGAAGAGCGTCTATGCGAGCGCGGATCTTTTCTTTCATGTTGAAATATGTAGCAGAAATGACTCGATCAGACAACTGCTAATTGAATATTTGCAACTTGTTGCGATGAGGCAATTCTGATATATTACCATCCTGATTTGTTGACGTGCCGGACTGACAATGCCGTCGTCCTGGTTGGCGTGTCAGGCCACACATAATAAAAGGAGACATAAATATGCCGGGACCAGTAGAAATTAAGCCGGGGTTGCATTGGATCGGATCGGAAGATCCGGACCTGCGAACCTTTGACGATCTTTTTCCCACCGAACATGGCACCACCTACAACGCCTATCTGTTGAAAGGCGCCGAAAAAACCGTGCTGATCGATACCGTTGACGAGAAGCGGGTTGACGAATACATGGACAAGGTTCGCTCACTGGTCGATCCGAAAGACATCGACTATATCATTGTCAACCACACCGAACACGACCACTCCGGATCGTTGTCCTATCTGCTGGAGCAGGCTCCCCAGGCCACGGTGGTCTGCACTGTTGCGGCCAAAAATTTTCTCGGAAACCTGATGCACAAGCCGTTCACCTGCCAGACCGTCAAGGATGGCGACACGATCAATCTTGGCGGCCGAACGCTTCGTTTTATCATCGCCCCTTTCCTGCACTGGCCGGACACTATGTTCACCCGGCTGGAGGAAGAAAACATTCTTTTCTCCTGCGACGCCTTCGCAGCCCACTACTGCAACCCCGGGAAAATCTTCAACGATGAGAGTGAAGACTTTACCTCGGCGCGCCATTTTTATTTCGACTGCATTTTCAGGCCCTTCAAGGACAAGGTGCTGTCGGCGGTCGAGAAAATCCGCCATGACGTGATCGACATGATCTGTCCAAGCCACGGACCGATTATCAGGCAGGACCCCTGGAAGGTCATTCAGCAGTTTGAATGCTGGAGCAAGCCCACTTCAAACAATAAGAAAATATTCATCCTGTACATTTCGCCGCACGGCAGCACCGAAAAGATGGCCCAGGCCGTCGCCAGCGGCGCCACTCGTGACGGCCTGGAAGTTATCAGTTATCACATCAATCACCTGAGTTCCGGTGAGCTGCGCAACATGATGGAAGAGGCGGATGCGCTGATTTTCGGTATCCCGACCATCAATCGCGATATTCCCAAGCCGATGTGGGATGTGCTGGCCTATCTCAGCACGGTCAAGCTCAAGACCAATCTGGCCGGAGTTTTTGGCAGCTATGGCTGGAGCGGTGAAGCCTGCAAGATGGCCGAGGAGCGTTTGAAGGGGCTTGGATTCAAGCTGGTGGCTGACTCGGTCCGCACAACCTTCACCCCCAAATCCGAGGTGCTGGAACAGTGCGAGGCGCTGGGCAGAGCTGTGGCCGAGGCGGTTGCGGCGAGATAGATTTGCTTCAGGTTTTCTATTCATACAGAGAGGCCGGCGATTATGCCGGCCTCTCTGTGTATCTAACCTCTTGAAAATCCTACTTGATAATCAGTTTGTCCACGACCAGCGAACCGGTTCCGACCGTCAGGTTGCCGCTGAGAGTCGAATACTGTCCGCTCTGGGCGGCGTAATAGGCATCCAGGCCTCCCATCAGTGTTATCTCTTTTCCGGAATTCAATACCAGATCTTCCAGCGGAAACGTAACTGCCCGAGCCAGGATCGTGTCGGAGACAGCTGCCCCGGCATAGGCCGCCACCAGCGACTCATAGCCGGTGCCGAGGCTTATCCTGGCCATTGATGCATACGGGAAGGTAGCATCGGTCCCCTGAGGTGTGTTCAGCGCGATCTGGCAACTCGGATTGCTGCCGCAGCCGGGCGCGCCCCAGGTGGCCCATTGGGTGTTGCTGTCGGGTGTTTGCGATAGAGTCACAGTGCTCCCGGCCGGGAAATCCTGGCTGCAGGTAACGTCGCTCAAGCCTCCGGTTCGCTGACAGGAGAGATTGGGGATAGTAAAAACCGGTTGAGGGGTGACGGAGGTGCTGGTAACGGTGCCACCGCCCTTATCGGGGGTAGCCAGCTTAAGGGTCACCGCTAAAGTGTACATTACCGGCGCCGGACTTACGGTCAGATCCAGTTGAATCAATACCGTTTCGGAAATACCTTCGCCGCTTACAATAAGGATGTTGCTATAGGGGATTGAACTTGGCGCCAGTCCGGTCGCATTGGCACTTACCGTTACGCTGTTGTTCCCGGTTCCACTGGCTGGAGTAAAGGTGAAGATGCTGTCAGCAACGTTTTTGGAAATAGCCCAGTTAAGGGTACTGCTGCCGGCATTGCTGATTGCCAGCGGAAGATCGTAGCTGGTTCCCGGTATCAAGGAAAATGTCAATATGCCGGGTGTGGCGGAAATGATGGGATAGAGAAGTTTCAGTCCCCCCAGCAGCGGATAAAAACCGTGTTCGGCGCTGTATGAGGCGCTGTCTGAGCTGCCGGCGATGCCCGGCTGCCCCAGTGTGCCGACATTTGAATAATTTCCGGAGACGGAACTGCCCCCGGCAGTCCCGAAGGTGGAGGCCGGCTGGGTGTATGCCGCAAAAGCAGATGCTGTCAAAGTCAACACCGCAAGAAGTATCGGTGCCTTGACCAGAATTGATGTTTTCATATCGCCCCCTTGAGATCATCCTTGATCTGGAACCGGTATTATTTCCCGATATTGTTTTTCTTGTCGCCGCACCGTCCTATCTGTGAAAGAGCTTCCTCTTTCAGGCCCGGTTGATCTGTAGTTTCTGCCACCTTTTTGAAGAACCGTATTGCGTTACCGCAATCACCCGCATCACGATACCGTTGAGCCAGCTCCAGCTGTATGGCCAGTTTTTCATTGCCCTCAGCGAACTGTTCGGCACCCAGAAGTCCCTTGATTGCATTGTCATGGTGAAATTTTGCCCTGGAATTGGCATCGGCCCTGATGGCGGTCTTTTCTTCCGGTCTCACGGCATTTGCTTCCGCGCTTGCCGCGGTTTTTTCAACGTTTCTTGCCGACCGGTCCTCGTTTTGCACCGATTTGATCGCATTGCTCACGCCCGGATTTTTCGATTTTTCCAGCTCCACCGGCAGTATGTATTTCTGGACGCCGGGAAGCGAAAAGCTGGAAGGACCGGAGCGGGTGACGATATCGAGCAGGCTGAAATTGATCAATTCCTGTGACGTGGTATAGGCGCCCTGCTGAAGAACCAGCACCCTGTTGTCCAACCCTCCTGCATTGAGAGCGCCCTGCAGTGTCATATAGGGTGAGGCAAACGTGCCGGAAGTGCCAGCCACATATTTATTGACATATACCGGTATCTTGGAAACTATCCAGTTCCTGTCGCCGTATGCCTGGCTGCTGACTCTGTCCATCTGGCAGGGGGAGAGCCTGAGTTGCGGTTCATCGGTGTGATACGACATGACATTGTTGTAGACCAGATCCACAGCGTTTTTCTGGCTGACTGTACAGCTGGCGTAGAGGCATCCGTAATTGTTCTGGGCAAGCTGATCCTTGGTCCAGCTTGAATTGTCTGTTATGGTGTCGGCGCAGGCATCCTGGTTGGTGCAGCAGGGCTCATGCGTATGCATGAGGTTGAGGCTGTGTCCCATCTCATGAAGAATGCATGATGGAGTGTTGCCGCACCACTGGTTCATCAGGATTATGTTGTTGTTCGGAGGAAAATCGCTTATGGCTGAACTCGTGCCGCCATTGATGTATATGTTTATGGCGTCAGTCCGCCAATGATAGGTGGCCGGGGCGGCAATGGCGGCGGCGCGTAACTGGTCACGCCCGTCGATGGTTGCCGCGGAAGTGGAATACCACTGGCTCAAGCCGGAAAGGTCTACAAACTCGATTCGGTCGACAGAAAATTCGGTATAGGCTCTGGCCAGGATATTGATGGCTGAGGTAAATTCGGTGTTTATCTCGGCGTCGGTGTTCAGGTTTCCCGTTGCCGGCCGGTTGTCGGATGCATCCAGGATGAATTTGATTGAAATGCGGAGCGGTACCTGGGCAAAAGCTGAACAGGTAAGGCTCAGTGATATCATGAGTATCAAAAGGGATAGGTAATATATGCGTAAAGGTTTCATGGTTGCTTGTCCTCCGTTGCCCGGTGGTAGTCGTAACATAAAAATCAGAATCGACACATGCCCTACTGAAGGGTAACCAGCACAAGTACCAGGCCTTTGCCTTCGGATAACTTTGACATGGCTTTGCCGATGATAGCACCCTGTGCCCTGCCATGGTCTGTGACCTTCATCGCGTGACCGGGCGTATCCGAAGTGGTGAGAAGATCTCCCGGTGTGATTGCTCCATAAGATGCGTCAGCCCAGGCATAGACGCGCCCCGTGAGTGCCACCGGGACCGATCCGCTTGCCGGGGTTCCTTCCTGGGACATGGTCATACCCGCGCTGATACCGTTGGCTCCGCTGACAATTCCGGCCACTTTTTTGTCATAAGCCGCTTCCGCCAGGACCAGTTGACCCGGATTTTCAGCGTCGATGGTCACCACCATGCCCGGTTCCAGTTTGTTGGCATCCACGGAGTTAAATGGTTCCGCAAGGTCGGCGCCGCCCATGACATGGACATTCTTCAGGTAAACAGACATATAGGTGTTGGTAGCTGTGTTGTACATGGCGACGTTTGTGATGCCGGCATTCATGCTTCCGATCTGTACATCGCCGCCGGCGCCGTCACCACCGATGTAGGCCCGTTCGCTGCCACCGCCTTCCACACGCAGATAGTTGCCCCAGACGTGCAGCTTTTCCGCGGGAGTGCCGGTTCCTATGCCAACATTGCCGGTGGCGGCAACATCCAAACCGGAGGCCCCGTTTCCGTACAATTTAAGATTTTGGGTAGGCGACGACCAGTAGAGGTGGGATTTGACTGCTCCGTTTTCATAGAATCGCAAGCCCGAGTCCTGTCCTGCGCCGGTGGTATCCAGGTAGATGAATGAATCCGGAAAACCGGCTCCTTTCAGATGCAGCCTCGCTCCCGGAGCGGTTGTGCCCAGACCTACGTTCCCTTGCAGATAATGTTTGCTGCTTGACGCATAGATCCCATAGTTGTTTGCTCCCCCCGACGCAGTGAAGTAGCCGCCATAGGTTGAACCGGCCGAGTTACTGGTCGTGGCATTGCCCTGCACGCCGATGTAACCGCCGCCACCTGTTCCAGCCACTATGCCGCTAACGCCTTTCCACCCCCCCTTGCCGGTTACTCCGACACCGTAATTGTCGGTTACGGCATGCTCACCATATACTCCGGGACTGTCGTTGCTGGGTGTCGTCTCGATCACGTGCATTTTATAAGAGGGAGCCGTCGTGCCGATACCGATGTTTCCGGTAGGAGTAACGGTTATTCCCTTGGTGGCATCAACGTTCGCGGTCAGGTGCAAACCGCCGGTGACTGCATAGAATCCGGATGAATCCGGCACTGAATTTAATAAAAATCCCCCCGGATCTCCGTACCCAAGATAAGCCCGGATGGTTGGTCCTTCCATTAAGCGCATCACTCCCCAGCTGCCCGAAGCGATGTAATCCCCAAAGAAGCCGGAAGTGGTGGATACCGAAAGTTTGGCTGCCGGGGTTGCGGTGCCTATGCCGACATTGCCGCTGCTGGTTACAAGCTGGTTTGTCCCGGCAACAAGAGCATTGGCCGGCAGAATAAGCGCACCGGTCATGGTGTCGCCGGCCTTTTTTACATAGGCTGTGTCAAGTTTGGCCGCAGTGATGCTGCCGTCGGCCAGCTTGGTGGAGGTGACGCTGCCATCGGGCACCATTTCCGCTTCCACCGCATGTAGTGCGTAGGGCACACTGGTCAGCGGCTGAAGCGGCCGCATCTCAGGATCGGTTCCAGCCTTCACCCCCAGCCAGTACGACCGGTTGAAGGCTATGCCAAGCACCGGCTGCGGACTCTTGCCCAGTTCAACGCTGTAAATGCCGTTGACCGGCGTTATGCTAACGGTGCCGCTGCCCCACACCGGCCGGACGCCACTGGTCGTGCTGTAAAGCGAGAAAACCATGTTTGTGGCGCTATTGACCGGTGCTCCGCTGCTTCCCTTCAGATAGCCCTGGTAGTTGATGGTCTGTGGTACAGCGGCAAATGCAGCGGTGATAAGTATCAGCACTGCGGACAGTCCCAAGAGCGTTGCCTGACCGGATTTTTTCATAACCGTCTCCCTTCGTTAGCGACCAAGATTTTTTTATTATCCATAGATAATAAAAAAATATCAACACAAACATTGTTTAATAATAAAATAAATGTATACGGATGTTTGCTGCGCGATAACATGTTGTAATCGCGTGCTAGTTGGCTTCCGGAAAAAGTTGGTGTCATTCCGGCCGGTTGTGATTTGAATAATTATATAACGGTATTTTATGTATGATTGTTCGAATTTGATTGGCTGAAAAGGGCGCTGGTATGTGCGGGAATCAGTGATGTGGTGTAATTTAAAATGATGTGTTGCTATTAATAGGCGAGGGTGCTGGCGATAAGCCGGCGCCTGGGTCCTGTCCCCCACTCGCGGGAGGGGGACAGGACCCAAAGCATATGCGGAGCAGGTCGCGGGAATGGTTTGCTAGAGAATCTCTACCAGTCTGATTTCGAAATTAAGGTCGTAGCCGGCCAGCGGGTGGTTGGCGTCCAGTGTGATGGTCTTGTCGGTGACTTCGGTGACCAGAACCGGCATCGGGCTGCCGTCCTGCAGGATCACCTCCATCTGCTGGCCCGGTTCCGGATTGATGTCGGCCGGAATCTCGCAGCGATCCAGTACTGCCACCATCTCTTCCGCCCGTTGGCCATAGGCGTCGTCGGCCGGAATTGAAACCTTGATGCTCTGCCCCACTTCGAGGCCGATTACCGCCTCCTCGAACTTGGGAATCAGGTTGCCCTGCCCGATAACGAATTCCATCGGGCCGGTTGCCTGGCTGCCGCAGCCGCAACCTTCGCCGCCATCACCGTCGCAGCGCTCCTCAAAACCTTCCGATGTATCGAAGATGCTTCCGTCTTCCAGCGTACCGGTGTAGTGGACCTTGACCTTGTCGCCTGTTTTTGCCTGTGCCATGTAAAATCCTTTCTGGGTGTATTCCCGTTCTCAGCGGGAGATAGTGAGTGTGTCGATAGTATTTTTAAGCGCCACCGGATTACCGGAAATTCTAACCCTTTTGTGGCGGGAGGTTTCTCCGGAGATGATCTCAACGTACGATTTGGCTACTCCGAACAGATCGGCCAGGTATTCGCGGCAGAGCTTGTTGGCGGCTCCATCCACCGGCGGTGAGGTGAGCCTGATCTTGAGCGCCTCACCCTGCAGGCCGTAGACCTGATTCCTGGAGGCCCGGGGTTGGACATGAATGTTCAGGATAACGCCGTCTTCGACGACGGTGAAAAATGGGAGGTCAGGCAGGCTCATCACCGGAAAGTTGACGAGCAAAGCTGTCCAGCAGGCCTTTGAAGCTCATCTCGAACTGGATCTTCTGGCGGCGGACCTCTTCGATGCGACTCTTCAGATCGCCAAGCTGGCGCTCGGCGTCGGCCACGATCCGTTCCCCTTTCAACTCGGCCTCGGAGACGATCAGTTCGGCTTCCTTATGGGCATTGGCTTTCATCTCTTCGATCACACGTTGCGCGGAAAGCAGGGTTTGACGGAGTTCCCGCTCCCGCTCGGCCATATCCAGCGCATCACGGGTGTGACGGGACAGCTGTTCTTTCAGCTCGTTATTCTCACGGATCAGCCCTTCCATTTCTCCGGCCACCGTTTGCAGGAAGACATCCACATCTTCCGGATCAAGCCCCCTGAACGTCTTGACCTTGAACTGCTGCTGCTGGATATCGAGCGGAGAAATCTTCATTGCTGTTAACCTCGCAGTTTGAGTGACATGCCGCTGCCCATCAGGTAGTGGTAGGCGGTGTCGAAAAAGATGATCTGAATCACATAAATCGCGGCAAAGGCGACCAACGGCGACAGGTCGAGCATGCCGGTGTCGGGCATGTGCCGGCGGATCCGGCGCAGCAGCGGATCGGTGACGCGATAGATGAAATTAACGATCGGATTGTAGGGGTCGGCGTTGACCCACGAGATTATCACGCTGGCCAGCAGTATGTATTTGTAGATCGTCAGGAGACCACTGGCCAGTTCAACGATCTTGGCCAGCGCCAGCAGTATGTTTCCGAAGAGCACCATCTGATTACCCCGTCATCATGGTTAAAATAGGCTCCACTATGCATTAATCACGGTACAAAGTCAAAACAGAATGACGGGTGGGCTTGCCTTGCCGGCGGCTGTCTGCTACACTGCCTTGCCAAGGCGGCTAAAGTGTCGCCTTCTTTTTTATTGGGGATCAATATGCCGGATTTACAGCAGTATCTTGATATGGCGGTCGAGGCCGCCCGTATAGCTGGAGCCTATCAGCGCTATCGATTCACATCGGTGCTGGATATCGACCTGAAAGGTGACAAGGACCTGGTGACCGAAGTTGACCGGGAATCGGAACGCCTGATTGTTGAGCATCTGTGGTCGAAATTCCCGGGCCACGACATCGTGGCCGAGGAGGGACAGTATCCGCAGAGCGGGTCAGCCTTCCGCTGGATCATCGATCCGGTTGACGGCACTACCAACTATGCCCACGGTTTCCCCTGGTTCTGCTCCTCAATCGGTCTTATGCGTGATCAAGAGCTGGTGGCGGCAGTGATCTACAATCCGGTGCAGGATGAACTGTTCACCGCAACCAGGGGGGGTGGAGCATTTCTGAATGGTCGCCGGATCTCCGTTTCCGGACGCGCACCCCTGAAAAACTCTCTGCTGGGGACCGGTTTCCCGTACGACTGCGCCAGTGACCCGGCCAACAATTTCGACAATTTCATCACTTTCCAGAAAGCCGCCCGTGGCATCCGCCGGGCGGGCGCGGCGGCGCTGGACCTGGCCTATGTGGCGGCGGGACGGCTGGATGGTTTCTGGGAACTGAAGCTGAAGGCATGGGACGTGGCCGCGGGGGTGCTGCTGGTGCGCGAAGCGGGTGGAACCGTGACCACCTTTGACGGTTCCGCCTATGACGTGTTCAACGACCGGATCGTGGCCAGCAACGGCCTGATCCATGGCGAGATGATCGCCACGCTTTCCGGCGTGGCTGATGGAGGCGCCATATGAACAGAAAAATGACCGCACTGCTGCTTTCGGCGCTGGTGCTGCCCGGCTTGGGCCAGCTCTATCTGGGCCGCAAGGTCGTCGGCGGTATCATCCTGGTAATCGTCAACCTGATCCTGCTGCTGGCGCTGTTCGTGCTGTTGCGGGGTCTCTCGCCGGTAATCGCTTCGCAGATCGCCGGCGGCGCGATCAGCATATCGCCGTCCGAGGTGATCAAGGCGCTGGATGGCGCCAGCGGGTTCGGAAAAGGGGTTCTGGCCGCATTTTTCCTGGTCTGGGCTTTTTCGCTGGCGCACATACTCAGGTTTCGCGAGTAGCGTTGAACAACAGTTTTATTGTGTTAAAAATGCTACGTCGCTTGTGTATTCAATTTGACAAACAACGTTTTCCTGTGTGATAACTGTAACGTTTATTCAGAATAAAATACGTTCGTCCCTGGCGGACGGAATCGGGGAGAAAATGATCGTTTCAAAAATCATCGGCAGCGGCTCATGCATGCCGGACCGGGTCATACCTAACAGCCATTTCGATTATCTGGTGGAAAACGCCGATGAGTGGATCTTCTCACGCACCGGCATCCGTGAGCGCCGTTTCGCCCACGTTGATCAGGCCACATCCGACCTGGCCACGATCGCTGCAAAAAACGCGCTGGAAGCAGCCGGAATTTCGGCGGAAGAGATCGACTGCATCGTGGTGGGCACCTCCACACCGGACATGAGCCTGCCATCCACCGCCTGCATCGTGCAGGAAAACATCGCCGCCAAGAATGCCTTTGCCTTTGATATCAACGCGGTCTGTTCCAGCTTTGTCTATGCTCTGGAAGTTGCCGACAATTTCATCAAATGCGGCAAGTACAAGACCGTGCTGGCGATCGGCGCTGACACCTACTCCAAAATCCTCGATTTCAACGACAAGAACAGCTGTCCGCTCTTCGGCGACGGCGCCGGCGCGGCCATCCTGAGCAGCGGCGGAGACGAAAAAACCGGGATCCAGCATACCTACATGCGCAGCGACGGCAAGGGCTGGCAGCTGATCCAGGTGCCTTCCTCCGGTTCACGCAAACCGGTCACTCCTGAAACCATCGAAGCCCGCGATGTCTATTTCCAGATGGCCGGCAAACAGGTCTATGTATTTGCCACCGAGGTGATCCCGGACATCATCAACAAGCTCTGCGCGAAAGCCGGCATCACTCCGGCCGACCTGGATTACATCATCCCGC
The DNA here is from genome assembly GCA_001802125.1 of Geobacteraceae bacterium GWC2_55_20. Classification (GTDB taxonomy): domain Bacteria; phylum Desulfobacterota; class Desulfuromonadia; order Geobacterales; family Pseudopelobacteraceae; genus JACRCG01. The sequence goes on along the minus strand of MGZK01000052.1, from coordinate 21,798 downwards.
ACCAGGCCAACATCCGCATGATCGACTTCATCTCCAAAAAGAGCGGTTTCCCCAAGGAACGTTTTCTGCTCAACCTTGACCGCTGCGGCAACACCTCGGCCGCTTCGGTAGCGTTGGTGCTGGACGAAAACCTGCGCAACGGCACGATCAAGCCGGGTCAGCTGGTGCTGACCATGGGCTTCGGGGGCGGTTTGACCTGGGGCGGTCTCTTAATCAGGTTTTAGGCCGCCAATGCCCTCACCGGCCTGAAAAGTGTTCAGGCCATTCATTTCCAGAAATGCCCGCAACTGATGCTGCGGGCATTTCTGTTTCCAGCCCTGATGAAAACTGTCCGCGACCAGCAGCAGCCCGCCCGGAGCAAGCAGTCCGGCCAGATTGGCCATCACCCGCTCCAATTCCGGGAACCGGTTGAGAATCGGGCCACCCAAAAGACCGTTGCACAGTATCAGTTCAAACGGTTCCGCTGCCGGCGAAGCGGTGAGGTCGGCACAGCTGAAGAGAATGCGCGACGAGTATCCGGTCTCGAAGAGCCGGCTGGTCTCCCGGCGGAACAGCTGTTCACGCAGCCGGTCCTGCGGAAAACTGCAATGGGCGGCGGCCCAGACCTCCAGCGGCTCAAGCGTCCATCCTTCGACCAGTATCTGCTCCGCGGCGTATCCCAGTTCAAGCAACACTCCGGCCAGGGCGTAGCTCTGCTCCCCGGTGCCGCAGGCGGCATCCAGGCATCGCAGCGGTTTTGCCTGCCGATGTCCGAGCCATTGGCGCACAAATGACGACTGTTGCGGATAACGATCGAAACCGCCGTAGAAGCGGCGCGGCAGGAATGAAGCGAACAGGAATTCCGTCCGTAGATCCCGGTCGCTCAGCAGGTTCTCCAGCAGACGCGCCGGATTTACAGCGAACTGAAAGCGGGGAGGCAGTCCGGCAAAAACATCGGCCCAACTGAGAGCGTTGTGAAAAGGGGTGCTGGAGAGGATCGCTGGATAGCGCAGCGCGGCGCGGTAGAGGAGGTTGAAGGCGGAGGTGATTCCGGCCAGCGGCAGGTGAAATTCGCTCTGCAGGCGGAGTTCCGGGGTGACGATCACCCCCGGCGCGATCAGGGGCGCCGGGCAGGTGGCTGCATAAATTTCAAAAAGCTTCTGCAAACGCCAGATCGCGCTCCGGAAGCGGTCCGCATCGATTTCCGGAGCAAGAAGGCGGCTCAGGTTAGCGGAGGCATCCCTGCTTTCCAGGGATGGCGACAGCGAATACATCAGAAACTGCGGATCGGATGGTACAACGTATCCCGTTCCACCGGAGTCTTGCCGGCCTTATTGATCAGGCGGATGATGCCTTCCTTGGTCAGTGACTGCGGACTCTGGGCTCCGGCGTCGTGGCCGATTTTTTCCTCCACCACGGTGCCGTCCAGGTCGTTGACCCCGAAGGCCAGCGAAACCTGGGCGATCTTTTCCCCCAGCATGATCCAGTAGGCCTTGATGTGGTGGAAGTTGTCCATGAAGATGCGGGCAATGGCCAGCGTCTTCAGGTCATCCAGGCCGGAGGTGCCCTTGATATCCAGCTTCAGGTCGGAGTTTTCCGGCTGAAAAGCCAGCGGAATAAAGGCCTGGAAACCACCGGTCTCATCCTGCAGTGTGCGCAGCAGCTCCATGTGCGCCACGCGATCGGCCGCCGTTTCCAGGTGGCCGTAGAGCATGGTGGCATTGGTCTTCAAGCCGGCCAGATGCGCCAGGCGGATGATCTCCAGCCAGCGCGCCCCGGAGATCTTCTCGGGACAGATCTTTTGGCGCACCTCCTCCACCAGTATCTCGGCTCCACCACCCGGCATCGAACCCAGCCCGGCCGTAATCAACCGCTTGAAAACATCTTCGATGCTCAGGCCGGAAATGCGCGAAAAATATTCGATCTCGACCGCGGTGAAGGCCTTGATATGCAGGGACGGCGCGACCCGACGGATCGCCGCCAGCGCCTCTTCGTAGAATTCGAAGGGCAGATCCGGGTGCAAGCCGCCGACGATATGCACCTCGGTGGCCCCTTCCCGCTCGGCCTCCTCCGCCCGACGGCAGATCTCGCCCAGCGCCAGGGTATAGGCCCCTTCTTCCCCGGCTGTGCGGGAGAAGGCGCAGAAGGCGCAGCGGTTGACACAGATGTTGGTCGGGTTGATGTGGCGGTTGACGTTGAAGTAAACGTTGCGGCCGTTTTTGCGTTCATTTGCCAGCGCGGCCAGTTCGCCGATGGCCAGAAGATCGTTGGAATCGAACAGGAACAGCGCCTCTTCTGCGCTGATTCGCTGCCCGGCGCGGACTTTTGCGGAGATGGTTTCGAAGGTTATCATGGGGTGGAGTCTACGAAAAACGGGCGCTGAGTGCAAGCGGAAAGCTATTTATCCCCGTCTCTTTTTCCTGAAAGCCTCTTCCAGCTGTTTCCCTACACCGGAGCTCTCCGCCTCAACCTCAATCGGCAATGGCCCGGTCACTAGTACGGTTCAGTATGATCAAAAGTCAGCGGCTCAACTTCGCGCTTGCCAGCCGGTTCAGGCTCACTCCGGCTTCGGCAGCCTGGATCGTCAGCTGGCGGTGGACTTTCATCGCGCCAATTGTGATGGAGCTGTTTGCTTCATGTTCATGCACCCCCTATTCCGAAATTCCCAAACGTCCTTCAAGACGTTCCAGTCGGGCCTTCAGGGAACTGTTTTCTACCGTGAGTGCGGCAATTTCCGCATCTTTTTGTGCCTTCAAATCCTGCACCGCCTTCACCAGGAAGGGTGTCAGCTTGCCGTAGTCCACCTGCCACGGGTTGCTGGACGGATCAGCTCCGCCGACAGTCACTGCCTGGGGGATCAGCTCATGAAGTTCCTGGGCGATGAAACCGGTCTGGGGGGTGTTTGCCGCATCCGCGATGTATGTATAATCCCTGACTTGTAGTTGCATCAGGTCATCCATGCTGAATGCGGTTGGCCTGATGTTCTGTTTCAGCCGGAGGTCCGACGTAGTGCCATAACTGGTGGAAAAAGTGGTTGAACTTATCTCTCCCACATGTGCCCCGTTAACATAGAAACCGGCCATATATCCGGCATCCCCTTTGGACACGCTCAGAACGTTGCTTCCCGCTCCGTCGCGTTTCATGGCCACATAGCGGTCGTTATTGCTCCCGCTGACCATCATTCCGTTCACCGGAGCGGTACCGCAATAGAAACATCCCGATGTGACAGGACCGGACAATGCCGTAACGTTGGAAGTGGTGAGGGTGCCGTTTTCGTCGATGGTGGTTGTCTTTGTGGGAGCGCCGGTCGTGCCGTTGATGGCCGTCACGAAGCGAACCCCGCCGGTGGCACGCACGGCGAATTCGTTGCTGGTTACCGAATTGAAATCCAGGGAATGATTGTCTGAAAAAATGAAAACGCCATCATGGACCACGGGCACGGTATCTGCTGTCTGGGTATTGGCAAAATAACCCGCTGCAAAACTATGTACACCACTCGCGGTATTGTAGCCACCTCCTGCCACAAATGATCCCATGCCACTGGCATTGTTAGAAAATCCACCACCCACTGATGAATGAAAACCCGACGCCGAATTATACCGCCCACCCGGTATACTGGAACTCATCCCGGTTGATTTGTTGCCCCATCCACCCCCCACAAAACCTTCAGACCCAGCTTGATTGTCGAAACCACCGGAGATGGTGCCAAAATCACCAGTCACGGTGTTTGGATACGTTTCAGACGGATCAAACGTATTATCAAATACCGCACCGCCACCGGAAATCGTCGCACCTTCAACACCCGGCCCTGAAGAATTCAAGTAAAAACCAGCAATGATGTTCGGTGCACCAACAGGGTGATAATAGTTGTACGAACGAGTCGGTTCAATCCTAAGAGCTTTGGTGTTGAAAACCCTAATCTCCAGAGGAATATTATCAGTGGTACCGATAAAGTCAGTCCCGGCCGCGGTTCCGACATTGCCTGCCTGTTTCCAGACTCCCGACAAGGCAGAACCATCGCCGGTGAACTGTGTGGCCTTTACCGTACCGTTGACGTCGAGCAGCGTCGTGGGTGTCAATGTGCCTATGCCGACATTACCTCTGGTGAAATAGATGTCCGCATCGGTGATGGTCCAGGGCGCTGGAAAATCGGACGGTTTTCTGATCACCGTCTTGTTGCTGTCCCCTGAAAACCACAGCCCGTCCACCTGAAGGTCGCCTGCCACCTGGGCGGCATCGGTGGCGCGGGCAGTGCCGGCAGATGCAACGGTGAAGGCGCCGAGAGTCAAGCCGAGGACGATAATTCGCATGAAGTTCCGGTTAGTTGTAAAATACATGATGCCTCCTGAATAAAATCATCCCGCGCTATCTGACTCATCGGACAAAATTCCACACCCGCACATCGCCCCGGAAGTGCCCGGTCACGATCAGCTTGCCGTCAGGACTGAAGGCCATGGCCGTGACCTTGTTGCCTGTTTCGAGCCGGTCGCCGATGATTTTGCCGGTAGCGCCATCCAGCAGGAACAGCCCTTTGTCCTGGGTGGCGGTGACGATATATTTGCCGTCGGGACTGAAGGCGATTACCTCGATCAGGGAGGTATGTCCCGGCACCGGAGTTCCCTGCGCTTTGCCGTTTGCAGCGTCGTAAAACCTGAGTTTAGCTTCCACGTCTCCCAGTGCCAGCCGCTTGCCGTCCGGGCTGAAGGCGATGGCGGTCACATTGGCAAAGGTGTTGCCTTCTACGGTTACCCCCTTGTAGGCCTTGACCGGGCCGAGCAGGGACTTGCCCTTCGAAGTGTCGAGGATCTGAAAGGTGCCGTCGCCGTAACCGAGGGCAATTCTGGCGCCGTCGGCGCTGACGGCGCTTGTCTCGGCTTCTTTTTTGAGGGCAATCAGCTTGACCTTATTCTGAGCAGCCTGGTCGACACTCTTGAGTTCACCGGTCCCCACCATCTTTTTCTTGCCTTTCTCGGTGACGATCATGGTGCTCCACGAGGCCAAGTAGATCCGCTTGGCCGCCGGAGCGAACACCGGCCGGTCCAGCATGTCGCGATACCCCTCGGTCAGGGGCGCGGCTTTTTTGAGCGAGATGTCGGAGGTAAAGAGGGTCTTGTCGGTATCGACAATTATCTGTTTGCCGTCGGCGTTGAAGGCCACGGCATGGATCCACTCGCCGAAATTGTTGAGTACAAGCGGTTCCCCCTTGGGTTTGATCCAGTCTACAGACGTCAATTCCCTGCCGGTGACCGGTTCGGTGGCCGCCTGCAGGTTCGGTGCGGCAATAATCAGGCCCCCCAGTGCCAATAACATGGTCGTTATCAATGTTCTGCGTTTCATGGCTATTCTCCTTTGTTATTTAATGGTGATCCTGTCGGCAATGACCTCTCCTGACTTGATGGTGATTGGTCCTGAAATGGTGCTGACGGTGTCATTGCCCTGCACGGAGTAGGTACTGTTGTAGTTGCCTGAAAGTGTCACGCTCTTGTTCAGGTCGAACAGCAATTCCTCGGCAAAATCGATGCCCCAAAGCTTGATGGTTGAGCCGCTCATGGTGGTGTCCGCCCGGTAGGCGGCATTGATGGCCGCAAAACGGAGCGGGTCCACCAGCACCGAGTTGGCGCTATCCATGGTGAAGGTGGCGGTGGCCGTGGTGTTATCCGTCAGACTGAACTGGCAGATCCCGGTGGAACAACCAGTTACGCCCGCCCACCCGGCGAACAGGGAAAACTGGTCGGGCAGCGGCTCCAGCGAGACCTGCTGGCCGGTGACGACCGATGTTTCATAGGAGCTGTTGATCACGGCCGATTTTTCCTGGTAGCTCACTGTGCCATGCCCGCTTCCACCGACGCTGATTTTCAGGGAATGGGTCTTCGACAGGAACTCGATTGACCAGCCGCCGCTGATGGCGCCGGAATCTCCTGTTGCGAAATCCTGCAGATAGAGCTGCCACTCCCCGTTTGGATCGGTGCTGTTGAACAGCGCAAGGTTGTTGCCATACGGAGCTGCCGGTGCAGGGGCTGCAAAAGGATAATTGGCTCCGGTCAATCTGATTGGCCGGTACACTCCGCTCACAATCGCTGCGGTTGTGAGCGCGCTGCCGGTGTCGTCGAACACAAGGACCGTACCGGCAAGGGCTGTGCCCCCTCCCGCATTTAACATCAGTAGCACGTTCTGTCCCTGAGGCCCCACCAGCAGTACGCCCAGGTCTTGCGGCCAGGTGTGATTGATGCCGTTCAGCGTGACTCTCATGAGTTCAACCGTTCCGCTAAATCCTGATACGGTTATGGTTGAAGGGTAGGGGCTGGCGGCGGCGTTGTCATTGATGGTGATGGCGGCACTATTGTTTATTACTGCTTTTGATGCCGCCGTAATGATCTGGGCCGAGTCGCTGTTGACAGGCACGCCGTAGGGGCCGGTCACCTGGACCCAATAGGTTGCCGGGCCATGGAGCGGAGCTGTGGTAAATGTGTCCGCCGTTGCAGTGGCGATGGGTAAGGAGGTGTCACCGCTGTTCCCCTGGTACCATTGGTAGGAGAGTGTTCCGCCGCCGATGGCGGTTACGGTCAGCGTGGCGGTCTGGCCACCTGTAATGTTCACACTGCGCGGTTGAACGGTAATGGCCGTTGCCGGGGTGGTAACCGTCACCGTGGCGCTTTTTCCCCTGGTTACCGAGTCAGGCCCGTCACCGGCGGCCAGGGTTGCCAGTTCTGCCGGTGCCAGGGCGCGGCTGTAGACCCGGACATCATCCAGCAGACCTTTGAACAGGTATTGGTATGTTGTTGTATATGCTCCGATCAATAATGGCAGGGATGATGGTGACAATGTGGCATCGATGCTTTGCCGTGCGGTTCCGTCAACATAGATGGTGGCTTTGCCGGCCTGCTTGTCAATGACGAGCGCCACGTGATGCCAGGCATTGTCATTGAGCGTCACCCCCGAGGAGAAATAATTCGTAGAGCCGTTAATCTCGCAACTGAATAGGCCGTTCGTCTGTTCGAGGTAGCAGGCATAACCTGCCTCAGCACCTGTGTTCCTGTCGCTGAACAGGGTCCGGTACGTTGGTACGGAAGTGTCCGCCTTTATCCAGGTTGCAATTGTTACCGTTGACAGAGTCAATGGAGCTGTTTTGGGGATGCTGATGTAATTACCCGAAGCAGTGGCGTTAAAGAATACTGCCGCGGAGTTGGTGAACTGGGTCGGAGCAACATCGTTGATGTTCCAGTACAGCAGGCTGCTGGAACCGGTGTTGTCATTGCCGGAAGAATCGGCGACGGTCAAACCGGTCCGTTCGTCCAGTTTCCAGTAGCCTTCCATCGCGCTGTCCGTCACCGAAATGGTGTGGCTTCCGGTGCTTCCGAAAGAAACATCGCTGAAGGTGTGGGTGCCGTTGTCGCCCGGAGTGAAGGTATAGGGCTGGGGCAGCACGGCATTCGCATCGGTGCTGCTGAAATAGATCGTTCCCGGATAACCGCTGTCGGTGGTGTTGTCAGCGTTTTTGGCCGTTACCGTTATATTGAATGCGACTCCGCCGTTTGTGCTGGCCGGGGTCCCGGTAATTTCAAAGAAGGCGGCCTGCTTGAGCGAAGACAGTTCGAGCTGCCAGCCTCCGCTGATACTGCCGGTGTTGCCGGCTGTGGCGTCCCTGACGTAGAGCCTCCAGATGCCATTGGGATCGCTATTGGCAAAGACGGAGAGATTGCTGTCATAAGGCCCGGCGGGGGCCGGTACGGGATAGTTGCTTCCCCTCAGGTTGGTGGGGTGGTAGGTGCCGCTGCTGATTGCGCTGGATGTGAGGTCGGGGCCGGAGTCTTCGAACGCAAGTATTCCGTTGGTCAGGACCGAGCTATCGCCAACGCCGTCCATCAACACCACTTTCTGCCCATGCGGCCCGACCAGCAGCACACCCATGTCCGGGGGAAACGCGTGGTTGACGCCGTTCAGGACAACCCTGACTCTGTCAAGCGTGCCGGTGAATCCGGAAACGGTGATTGATGAAGGATACGGAGTCGCAGCCGAATTGTCATTGATGGTAATCGGTGACGTGGTGCTGAAACTGCTGAGGCCGGTGGTGGTAATCACCCGTGCCGTGACACTGTTCACGGCAGGGCCATAGGTACCGGTGACCCTGACCCAGTAGCTCGAAGGAGCGACAAGCGGCGGTGTCGTATAGCTGGACGTGTTCGCTCCGGGGATTGGCGCTGCCGTGACTCCGCTTGTCCCCTGGTACCACTGGTAGGAGAGCGTGCCGTCTCCGGTGGCTGATACGCTCAAGGTGGCGGTTCCACCGCGCAGGATGGATACGCCCTGCGGTTGGGCGGTTATCCTGGCCGAAGCATTCACCGTTATGACGGCAGTGGTGCTGCTGATAGCAGTGTCAGGCGCGCTTCCGGCGGCAAGGAGAGCCACTTCGGCTGTCGTCAACACGCGGTTGTAGACCCTGACCTCGTCCAGATTACCCAGGAAGGGCTGAGTGCCCAGATTGGCAACCTGGGCCAACAGCAGCGAGTAGGTTGATGTCGCGTATGCCACGCCGGCGGTCACTTTTTTTATGCCGTCAACATAGATTGTCGCCCAGGTGTTGGCGTTGTCAATCGCAAGGGCCAGATGGTGCCAGGTGCTGTCGTTAAGCTGGCTGCCGGAGCGGACCGTTGTTCCGCTGATATCGCACACCAGTTCGCCCGGCGAAAGCACTCCGTCACTCTGTCCCGCAAGGAAACAGGAGTAGCCGGTGGCAAGCGACCTGTCCGAGAAGAGGGTGCGCCGGGAGGTCACGCTGGCGTCGGCCTTGAACCAGATGGCAATGGTGCTGCTTCGCAGAGACAGTGAGGCTGTTTTGGAGATGGTGACATAACTGTTTGTGGCGTTGAATGCGAGCGATTTCAGATCGGTGAACGAGAGGGCTGGAACATCGCTGCTCAGGACCGGATTATTGTCGATATAGCCATTATTGTTATTACCCGAAGTGTCAAATGCCATTGATGTCGAGGTGTCCAGGTTCCAGTACCCCGACATGCCGCTGTCGAAAACGGTAACGGTGTGGCTGCCCGACGAGTTGAGCAGTACGTTGCTGAAGGTGTGGCTGCCAGCGTCGGCAGACGCAAAGGTGTATGCCGACGGCAGTGTGGCCGTGGCATCGGTGCTGCTGAAATGCACGGTGCCGTTATAGCCGGTGTCAGTGGTGCCGTCTGGATTCAAGGCGGTAACCGTCAGGCTGAACGCCGTGCCTCCAAATGCGTTGGCGGGTGCGCCGGTCAGCGCAAACGAGGTAGCGGCCTGGATAACGGTCAGTTGTGCCGTGGCGCTGTCCACAGCTGGTAGCGAGTAGGAGCTGGCGACCCTGACCCAGTAGCCGGCCGAAGCGCTAAGCGGAGGCGTCGTGAAAGTGTTGGTGGTTGCGTCGGCTATCGGTGACGACGTGTCGCCGCTGGCCCCCTGATACCATTGGTATGTTATCCCGTCGCCGGTGGCGGTTACGCTCAGGGTCGCGGTCTGCCCTTTCTTGATGATCTGGCTTTGGGGCTGCACGGATATTCCAGGGGGCTGTACGACCGCTAGCACAGCACTCGTTCCCTTTGCCTCGGCATCCGTGCCTGCCGCCAGAAGAGCTGTTTCCGCGGCGGTCAGGGCGCGTTTGTAGATGCGCACGTCATCCAGCAGGCCGAGGAAGGGTGACCCGTTAAAAAAGGAGAACTGGCCAAGCTTTATCGGATTAGTGGATGGAACCATCGAAGCACTGTACACGGTTGAAGCCGCTACAGCGCCATCCACGTACACGGTAGCGGTTTTTGCCGCATCATCAATTACGAACGCCACGTGATGCCATGTGCTGTCATTCAGCGCTACTCCGGTATTGATAGTAAATACCCCATAGCGCATTTCACAGATCAGGTTGCCGGAAGACTGGGTTAGTCGACACGACGAACCGGCGTTGCTAGAGTTATCCGACCAGATGTAACGCTCGGCTGATACGTCCGCATCCGCTTTGATCCAGGCCATGGTGGTGCTGGTAGTCAGTTGCAGAGCTGTTGTCTTGGGGATTACAACAGAATTGGCAGTGCCGCTGAATAACAGAGAACCGCTGTTGCCGTACTTCGTGACAGGGAGATCCGTACTCCAGGCAGGCGGTCCGTTGAGCGTGGCGGTATTGGCGCTGCCCGAAGCGTCGGCGGCGCTGCTGCCGCTCCCCTCGTCAAGCTTCCAGTGTCCGATAATTCCGCCGTCGGATACGGTTATAGTCTGGTCGCCATGGCTGTTGAGGGCCACACCGCTGAAAGTGTGGCTGCCGGCGTCGCCCGGCACGAACGTGTATGGAACGGGCAGGGTCGCGTCGGGATCGCTGCAGGTGAAGTAGACCGTACCGCTGTACGCGGTGTCAACGGTATTGTCGGCATTACGCGCCGTTACGGTGACGTCGAACGGTGAGCCGGCAGTTTTGATACCCGGAGTTGCAGTCACCTCTAAGGCTGTGGTCTGGATCTCGATCTGCCAGCCGAGAATGCTGCCGGTACCGGTGTGGGTGCCCGAAAAATCCATCACGTACAGTTGCCATTGGCCGTTGGGGTCGATGCCATTGAAGATGGATAGACGGGTATCATACGATTTTGCCGGAGCATCGACAAAGACCCGGTAGGTGCCATAATCGGTCGGACGGTAGGTTCCGCTGGTGCCGGGTGTAGCCAGCAGGGCGCCGGCATCGTCCAATACCAGGTTCGAGCCGCTAACCGGAATATCCCCCCCGACATTGTTCATCAGGACTATGTTCTGCCCTCTGGGGCCGACCAGGTACACCCCGACATCACTGGGATAAGGATGTGAATAGTTGTTCAGCTTGACCCGTATCTTTTTGACCGTCCCGGCCACGCCGGAAACGGTGATGGCAGACGGGTATGGTGATGCTTTCTGATTGTTGCTTGAATTGGTAATGGCGATGCCGCCTCTGCTTGAAAAGGTGCGGGTGGTGGCGGAAAAAGCCTGATTCGGCATGGTCACTGTCAAAAACAGCAGCATCAGCACAGTTCCAAATAACAATTGTCTCCTGTTCATATACCCTCCCTGCATAAATTCCGGTAGATAGGGATCATCGTTCGCGTACAGTATTTGAGAATTGGCTGCCATGTGGCGCCTCTTTACTGTTTACTTTATGCCGGAAACCGCTTTGGCTGCTACACTCCGCTTCTTCGACGGTTTAGTTGCTGAACTCAGAATCTTCCAGAGTTCTTCATAGCTGGAGAATGGTATTTTCTCCTCATTCCCCACCGTCTCCACCAGCCCGACCATTTGTGCCCTGTCGGTCTCTTCCCTCCGGTACACCCTGATCACGTAACTGTCGCTGCAACTGTACATAAGCAGTTTCCTTTCTCCGGGGTACGCACCGGGCGGAGCTTGCCGCATCAAATGCGTACAGCGGGGACAACTCAGCGCATCCGGGTTAATACATTACAACAGGGCGGGTAACAAACCGGTAACAGAGAGATTGATAAACAACGGGATTGGACTGGAGGTAAAGAGATGAATTACAGTAAGTTAGGTGTGGGGGGCTGGGCTGGCGGGATGGTGATGCAATTTTTGTTTATTTTCGTACGATGGCGTACAGCTCTTCTGTTCTCGGGGAGGGCTGGATCTTGAGTTGAAATGAAAGCTCTGCCCGGCAGCGTTCGTACACCGCCAGAGCCTCGGTGCGCTGGCCCAGTTGGTGGTGGCAGATCATGAGCCGCTGGTAGAACTCCTCCTGCAGCGGATCCACGTCAAGACCCTGCCGGTACAAATTGACGGCAGAGTTCCATTTTCCTTTTTCCTCGTGGTATTTCCCGGCTATTACCGTCAGCCGGAGGAATTTGGTCCGCAGTCGTTCCCGGAGCGAGACCGTCCAGGGCTGATCGAGGTCTCCGGGCAAAAATGGGCCGGCGTAGAGGCTGAGTGCCTTGCGAGTCAGTTCGATGGCCTGCCTGGACTCCTTAGCGCTGTTTCCCGCTTCACTGCTCTTGAGCCATTGTGCAGAAGCCTCATTGCACAGCGGCTCAAAGGCCCATACATCCGTCCACAACATACTGCGATTGAGCGTCAGTGCCCCATCCTGAAACTGGATCGCTTCATCGGGCAGGAGCTTGCGCAAGCGGGAAAGGGTCATCTTGAAAGAGTTGTGGGCATCATCGCCATCGGCGTCGGGCCAGAGCAGGCTGGTCAGCTGTGCCTGCCGGATCGCGGTGCCACCCAGGGCGACCAGCGCCTTGAGCATTTCCAGAAGCTTGCGTTTGCCGGAAAAATCGACCGGCTTTTCGTCCATCTGGAGCTCGAAGCGCCCCAGGGTGTGGAGCTTCAGGGGCCAGGGCCAGGCATCGAGGGAAGCAAAGGAGTCAGGCGGTGACAGCCGGTGATTCCTGATCATCGCCCGGGTGTACTCGAGCTCGATGCCCGCCTCCAGCGCTCGGGCACACAGTTCGCTCATCACGCCGGGATGCCACCACATGTTGACGGTACCGAAGCCGGCTTTGCGGCCGGTTGTCATGGCTTCCCTCACGAAATCGAGCCCTTTTCCGTCGTCGCCCTGTTCAAAGGCGTGGTGGGCGGCGATCAAGAGCCAATGGAAGCGCATGGTGATGCTTCCGGTGGGTGCCATGAGCCTTTCGGTGTAGTCAAGGGCTGCCCGGGACTTTTGGGCATCGCCACTGGCGAGCAGGGCGTGGGCCTCGATGATGCGGGCGGTTATCTCGGGAAACAGGTAACCGGCTTCCGTGGCGATGCGCACCGCCGAGGCGGCATGATCGGCTGCCCGGTGAGGCTCTCCCTGCAGCAGATGATACCAGGTCATCTCAAAGTGATAGAGGGAATGGGAGTGGGGGCGCGCCGGATCGAGCATGGCCTGGAATTTTTCGATGCAGCAGCGAGCAGATTCCATCTCGCCCTTGTACAGGTAGGCGTTCGCCATTATGGCGGTGAACAGATGGTCCAGGACATGGATGCCGGTGTCCCGGGCGATGGCCTGACCTTCTTGCAGGGTCTGCAGCGCCTTCTCAAAGGAGGCGTCCGCCGCAAGGATCACCGCCGTATCGACCCACAGCGAGGTCAACCGGAAGAGCGGGGAGACGGCCGGCATATGGGCGAAGAGCGACGCCTCGTTTGCCAGGCCACGGCTCTTGTACAAATCGCCCATCCAGCCGTAGTAGTTCTGGGCGAGGAGCAGTCCCTGGAATTGCAGATTGAGATCATTGCTTGCACGCGTGAGTTTGAGGGAGTGTTCCACGGCCTCAGCCACGTCGTCGCGGTACGGCTGGCGGATTGCCAGGGCCGTGGCCAGGCTTAGTGCTACCCTGGCAGCTATGTCCGGCGGCAGGTTGTCCCGGGCAGGGGCGAGCATCTCTTCGATGCGGGGGATCCAGGTGTCCAGCGGCCGGTAATCATCCCAGTTGTGGGCAATACTGTCTATGGCGCTGGAACTGGCGAGCAGCATCCCGATGGTTTCTCCCCGGGCCAGGAATCCCTGGTATGCCTTTTCCATCAGGGTACGTGCGCTTGCCGGGCTGAAGGGGAGTTGGGATATCCCGAGCCAGTATACGAGCCAGGGAACTGATTCCATGATCTCCGCCGGGATATTTGACAGCCAGCCGGCGAGAGTTTGCCATCTTCCCTGGCTGGCCAGAAGCGGTGCATGACTGAGTGCCAGTCTCCCCAGATCATCCCAGTCGCCTGCCTGGAGGTACAACCCTGCCGCAGTCACATAAGCTCCGGAATCTTCAAACAGGGCTGCCGCCTGCCGCTGTAAACCGGAGAGCTGTTCCGGCGAAAAGCGTTCTCCGGCGCGATCTAGCAGGAACTCCCTGAACAGAGGGTGATACTGGTAGCCACGTTCGTAGCGCTGGGTAAAGTAGTGATCCCTGTGTAATCTTTCCAGGATATCACCGGTCGTGCTGATGCCGGCAATTGTGCTGCGACAGCGGGATCAACCTTGTTCATGAAAGATGTTTTTAGCAGCAGTTCCTGGATCTCGGGGGCGCTCCGGTCGAAAATCTCGTTGGCAAAGTAGGCGAAGACCTCACGGCTGCTGAGGTCGCTCGGAGTTTCCGGCACCGGATCGGTCAGATTGGTTTGAGCTGTTAACAGTACCAAACCGGCGGCCCAGCCCGAGGTGCGCCGGTACAGTTCCTTCAGAATCGAGTCTGAAGGGGTGGCGTGTCCATGTCGTGTCAGAAGCTCGACGGACTCCTCCGGATTGAAGCGAATATCATCCCATCCCATCTCCGCCAGACAGCGGTTGGCCCGCAAACGCGCGAGAGCCGGCGGTGGTCCGGTCCGACTCAGAATCATGACCCTGATGCCGTCCGGAATGACTTCAAACGCCTGCGACAGCATTTCAGGGAATTCGCTGCCATCCGGCACGTCCTGAAAGTTGTCAAAAACCAGTGCGGAATTGGATGGCAAGCGCTGAAAGAGGGTCTCGAAATAGCGGCGGGTAAAAACCGGAATCCCCAGCAGATATTCAGGTGTCAGGTGCGGCAATGTTTTCCTGAAGCGTGGCGCGGCTTTTTTTGCCGCCAGCCCCAGGTAGTGGAAGAACCCGGCCAGATCGCCATCCCCCTGATCCAGCTGGTACCAGAGAGACGGCAGTGAGCGGGCACCCAGGTAGCTTCCGGCCAGGGTTGTCTTGCCGGAACCGCCAGGGGCGGTGATCCAGAGTACCCGGGCCGATTTCAAGCTATCCAGCAGCTCGAACAGGCGTTCACGTGGAGTAATACCCGTTAGTTTGGGGCGGGTTATTTTGGCAATTGCCGTGGATGTCTTCATGGCATCTTTTTTTCTGACATCTTCACCGCCATCCTGATCGCCGCCAGCAGGCTCTTCTCCGAGGCCTTGCCGCTGCCGGCCAGGTTGTAGGCGGTGCCGTGATCGACCGAGGTGCGGATGATCGGCAGCCCCAGGGTGATGTTGACGCCGTCGTCGAAGTGCAGCATCTTGAGCGGGATCAGCCCCTGGTCGTGGTACATGGCCACCACCCCGTCGTAGGCGCCCTGTTGGGCAAAGTGGAACAGGGTGTCGGCCGAGAGCGGCCCCTGGGAGTCGATCCCTTCGGCGCGGGCTCTTTCGATGGCCGGTGCGATGATGTCGCGTTCCTGATTCCCGAATTTGCCACCTTCACCGCAATGTGGGTTGAGCGCCAGCACCGCCAGCCTGGGGCTGGTTATGCCGGTCAGACGCCGGACCCCTTCGGCGGTGATGCGGATCGTTTTCAGCACCTGCTCGAAGGTCACCAGCCGGGGAACGTCGGACAGCGCCTCATGGATCGTCACCAGGCTGACCCGCAGCACATCGCCGGCCAGCATCATCACGAAATCATCGCTGCCGCACAGTTCGGCCAACAGCTCGGTATGGCCGGGGTAGTCGTGGCCGGCCCGGTGCATGGCTTCCTTGCTGATCGGGGCGGTGGCCATGGCCGCCACGCGGCCCTCCAGGCAGAAACGGGCCGCCTGGCAGATGTAGCGGAAGACCGCGTCGCCGGCCGCGGCGCTTGGCCGGCCGTACTGCAGGTCGTCGTCGGACAGCCGCGACAGCGCCAGCAGCGCAACACAACCTTCGGGAGTGTCCGCCGCCTCTTCCGGAGCGGAGATTTCGCGAATCCGCAGGTCCGATTGACAGACGGACAACGCCCGCTCCATTGCCGGACGGTCGCCGATCACGAACGGTCGGCAGCCGGAGGCAACCTGCGGCGACTGCAGCGCCTTGACTATGATTTCGGGGCCGACTCCGCAGGGGTCGCCCATGGTGATGGCAATCAGGGGCAGGTTTTGCATCTCTGTCAGCTTTCCTTGAGTTCCGCCACCGCCAGGGTGACGTTCTCCGATTTGACTTTTTTCAGCAGCAGGCGGTTGCCGCCCGAGGCCAGGATCGCGGCCGGTTCGGCCACTCCGCCGCTGCCGACCGCGGCCAGCACATGCGCTGATGGCGGTGACGGGAAGGGGACCCGGTTCAGCTCATCGCCGCTGTAGCAGCGTAGCGGGACTTCCAGGCGCGCGGCGTATTCCAGCAGTCCCGGCTCGTCACTTTTGGCGTCGGCCGAGGCGATGCAGAAGACGCTTTTGGTCGAGAGGAAGATGCGTTTCAGCTGTGTGGTGACGAACTCCTCGATCTCGGCCATGGGGGTGCCGCGATTGCAGCCGATTCCCAGCACCAGGTTGCGGGGGCGCAGGATCAGCAGGTTTTTCGGCAGGGTTTGCGGAGGGAGATGGCGGTTGGTGACGAACAGGAAACCGCGCGCCTGGCTGCGAACCGCTTCGGCAAAGGTGTCAAAAAAAGTCACCTTGCAGCGGCCATGCAGCCAGTTGCGGGTGACGCCGCTGGGATCCACCACTGCGATCTCCTGCTGGTCCAGCAGCAGCGTGTTGAGCTGCTTGACCTTGGTGATGTCATCGATCAGCCAGCCCTGCTCCTTGGCCAGCATGTCGAAGGAGGGCAGCTCGTTGACGTCGGTGGCGGTGGTGATCACCGGACGGGCGCCGCAGACAAAGGCGCAGCGTTCGGCCAGCTGGTTGGCTCCCCCCAGGTGGCCGGAGAGCAGCGAGATCGCGAATGTGCCGCAATCGTCGATCACGACCACGGCCGGGTCGCTTTCCTTGGATTCCAGCAGCGGCGCGATCAGGCGCACCACGATGCCGGCAGCCATGATCAGCACCAGGCCGTCATAAGCCTTCCAGTTTTCGGCGATCAGGTTTTTCAGATCCTCGGGTTCGAAGCAGACCTTCTCATTGCCGGCCTGTCCGGCGTAGCGCCGGGAGACAAACAGCTCCGTGCCGGTCATGCTCTCCCGCAGCTTCTGCCCCAGACGGGCACCGTTGCGGGTTATGGCAAAGACCGCGACACGCATCTCAGACTACTACGCTTTCCCGGTAGCCGTGGGAAAAACCGTCGTCATACAGCAGCGACCTGGCTTTCAGCCCTTCGCGCCGCGCCGCCAGCACATCCCCGACGATGATCAGCGCCTGGCGGTCGATGCCGGCCTCGCGCACCTTTGCGGCGATATCGGCCAGCGAGCCCAGGATGATCTGCTCATCTTCCCAGGAGGCGCGGCAGACGATCGCGGCAGCGGTGCTGTCGGTATATGCGCCCTGCAGCAGCTGTTCGACGACTTTCTCGATCATGCCGACCGAGAGATAGATCACCAGCGTGGCCCCGATGCGGGCGATCTCGGTCAGCCGCTCCCGCTCCGGCACCGGAGTGCGCCCCTCGACGCGGGTGAAGATCACGGTCTGGGAAAGCTCCGGCAGTGTCAGCTCCTGTTTGAGTGCTGCTGCGGCGGCAAAGGCGCTGGTCACGCCCGGCACGACCTGATAGGTGACGCCGATACGGTCAAGCGCCTCCATCTGTTCCTGGATTGCTCCGTAGATCGAGGGGTCGCCGGTGTGCAGCCGGACCACGCTCCGCCCGGCGGCGATGGCGTCCATCATGACCGTGATCACCTCACCCAGCGTCATGCCGGCCGAATCGAAGACATCGGCCTTGGTTGCATAAAGCTGGACCAGCTTGAGATCCACCAGGCTGCCGGCAAAGATCACCACATCGGCGTGCCGCAAAAGACGCGCTCCGCGAACGGTTATGAGGTCGGCGGCGCCCGGTCCGGCTCCGACAAAAGATACACTGGCGGTCATTTAGCTCTCCATCATGTTCGTAAAATCAGCAGGTTCGACTGTTCTTTTAGTCCGTAACCGCTGGGATGTCAAGCCGGCGAGCTACTACGGCAACACTTGCCCGCCCTTTTCCCGCCCGGCAACCCGGATTCCGTTGTCATACGCCCCGTTCAATCTAAGGTATCATTACTAGCCTCCTAAGCTGGTTATGCAGTTTGTCAAAGCAATTTACAAGAAGAGGGTGTGTAGATGTAGGGGAGTTAAACAATACTATTTACCGGTCTGTTAACCGGTACTATTGTCAGGTCGATAAATAAGTGATGATTCAATTAGACGGCCACCAATGCTTATTTCTCCAAAAGTCGAAGACAGAGCTCTTGAAGATGAATTCCGGTGATTGCTAATCCCGAAATTAATGATATTAGTCTGCCTTAGTGTCCAACTCCGGAGGAGAATTCATGCGCTACCTTAAAAGCCTGGTTCCGCTGTCATTAATCACGCTTGCCTGGCTGCTGGCCGCCTGTGGCAGTGACACGTCAACCGCTGCCGCACCGGAGCAGGTCAGTCTTCAGGCTCAGTATTCCAGCGCAGTTGCCGATGCCCGCACGGTTGTGCCATCTGAAATATCCCGCTACCTCACGCCGATCAGCAATGACAACCCGGCCCTTATCTGGGAAAACGGCGTGGTCGGGTCGCGCCTGCTGGTGGTGACCTGGCTGGGCGAGGCCGGTAAATACTACAAATGTTCCGACCCCGGTGGGTGCAGCGGAAACACGTCCTGCATTGAAGGGGGCGAATGCCCGAGCTACAGATACGACTCCTGGGTGACGGTGGCGCCGGAAATCAGGAACTTCTTCGGTGTCACCCGTCCGGAGCCGCTGCGCATTGCCCAGCTGCTGGGGCTGCCGCCGGAATATGCCGTTGCGGGTGACCCCAAAGAGGCAAAATACATGCTGGAGCTGTGGGTCTCGCCCCAGGACCTTTTCCGTCCCTGTCCCGACACTGAGATTTCCGATACGGTCTGCGAAACGAGTTTCCCCATGGATGCGTTCCGGATGCTCGATCTGAACAACACGGTCAGGGCGACCGAAGGGACTGACTACGGCGTTTTCAAGACCTATTCATCATGGTTCAACAACCGCACGAGAAATATCTACACCAGCGGCTCATCCCCTTACCCCTGGACCCGGCTCGGCTATACCTACGACTGGGGGAGCAGCAATCATACAGGGTTAAGCGAGTTTGTCCTGCATGGCAGAAAAGAGGACGGCTCGACCATCTCGGTAGGGATCAGATCGGTCAAGAGCACGGCGGAATATTTTCAGCAATAATCTGCACTGCGGCGGATACAACTTGAACGAGGAGGAAATGCCATGGACCGGTTCATGCTGGCGGCAATCGAGGAGGCAAAAAAGGGGCTTGCCGAAGGTGGCATCCCGATCGGGTCGGTGCTTGTTCACAATGGAGTCATTCTGGGAAGGGGCCATAACCGGCGGGTGCAGAAGGGGAGCGCCATTCTGCATGGGGAGATGGATGCCCTGGAAAATGCCGGTCGCCAGCCGGCAAGCGTCTACCGCGAATCGTTACTGTACACCACCCTGTCGCCCTGCTCCATGTGCAGCGGCGCGATTCTTTTGTACGGCATCCCCCGTGTGATAATCGGTGAAAACCGTACCTTCCTGGGCGAGGAGGAGTGGCTCCGCTCCCGTGGGGTGCTGCTGGAAGTGTTGCAGAACGGTGAATGCATCGATCTGATGATGCGCTTCATCGGGGAACGGCCGGACCTGTGGAACGAGGACATCGGGGTGTGATTTTAATCGAACAAATCCGATTTTTTAGCATGAACCTGCGGATGATGGTTGTCATGCTTGGCCACCTTGAAGCCGCAGTCGGAAGCCACAATGGCCCGGTGGTGGAACCGTTGAGCGTGTTGGTGCGCTAGCAGCCGGTTCCGGAATGTATCGCCGCTACGTCATCGGCAATGACAAGCTCCTCGTTTGACGGGATGACGAAAGTTCTGATCAGCGAACCTGTCCCGGTGATTTCCAGCTCATCCTGCGGTGACCTGATGGCGCGGTTTCTGTCCTGGTCAAGCCGTATCCCCAGGCCCCCGAGTCCATCCAGTGTCATCTCCCTCACAGCCCATTCCAGGTCGCCTGACCCGGCGCTAAAAACGATGGCATCCAAAGGCCCGGTAATCGCCAGAAATGATCCGATGTATTTCCTGAGACGGTAGGTTTCGATCTTCAGAGCCAATGCGCAAAGGGTGTCGCCAGCCAGGGCTGCCCTCAAATAATGCCGCCGCTCCAGCTGCCGCCCGGCAATACCCAGAATCCCGCTTTTGTTGTTGAGTACCTGCTCCAGCTCCTTTGCGGAAAGTCCCATCACATTCATCATATAAACCTGAATGCCGGGATCAATGTCTCCGCAGCGCGTCTCCATGACCGCTCCCTCAAGTGGCGTCATGCCCATGCTGGTGTCCACGGAGAGGCCGTTTTTGATGGCGCAGAGCGATACGCCCCGGTCGAGGTGAATGGTTATCAGGTTGCAGGCGGTGGCTGGTTTGCCGAGCTGTGCTGCAGCCCGCCGCGAAAGATATAGGTGAGACGGGCCATGGAAACCATAGCGGCGAACGCCATGGTTTTCGTACCATTCGTAGGGCAGCGGATAGATGTAGGCGCACTCCGGCATGGAGGAGTGGAAGGCGGTATCGAACACGGCCACATGGGGAATAGCTGGCAAGTGTAGCATTGCTGATTTGATACCGGCGATGTTGGGAGCCAGATGCATTGGCGCCAGATATTGAAGTTTTCGAATGGAGTCGAGCACTGGTTCGTCAAGCTGCACGGAATGCCGGAACTGCTCACCACCATGTGCTACCCGGTGCCCGACGGCTGAAATTTCCGAAGAGTGCGTGATCACGCCATGCTTCGGATCGGCCAGGGTGGCAATGATAATCGCCATGGCACTCTTGTGATCATTGTCGCCAGTCTCCCGCTGGAATGGTTCCCGGCCGGGAACCATCTGGCGGATGAAAGAGCCGCCGAGCCCCACCCGTTCGATCATTCCCGAAGCAAGCAGTGTCCGTTCCTCTCCGGAAAAGAGGTGGTATTTTATCTTATGGCTCCAACAGGTTATGGTAAGGATTTTCATAATGTTCCTCGCCCCGTAGCGTTAGATTTTTGTTCGACATTTTCAAGACCACCCCTGCAAAGAGCATTCAGCGTACTCCGCGCCTGGTTTACCGTCGCTTCCAGAGAGAGGACCAGCCGTCCGAAACGGTCTATGTCATCTTCGCTGAAGTGGCTGAGAAGCTGATTTTCCAGGATTGTCACGATTTCCCGGATCCGGGCCACCACCAGCTGGCCTTCCAGTGTCAGGCGTAGCAGCTTCGCACGGCGGTCGCTGCCATCTTCCGAACGCTGAATCAGCCCCTTTACCACCAGGGTATCGATCAGCCTGACCAGGGAGGGGCCCTCGATGCCGATCGATGCCGCCAGATCCTTCTGGCGAACGCCGTCCCCGAGTATGTGCAGATGCAGCAACGGTCGCCAGGTGGCGTCGGTCAGTCCGGCCGCCCGGCATTCGCTGTCCAGCACCTGGCGCCAGCGCCGGGTCAGGATTCCCAGGTGGTAGAGCAGGTTGCTGCGGTCAATGGTTAATTTGGATATATTCATGCATATTGGATAGCATACTAATTATTGCATTGCTATTGCTATTTGAGCTTCAGCCATTCCCGGGAAAATTCACTTGACACTTGTATACGACCGGTCTAGTCTGGCCATATGGAAAAGAAAGATACAAAAGCCGAAATCATTGCCAAGGGCACCGAAATGATTTCCCTGTATGGCTACAATGCAACCGGCATCGACGCGGTGCTGAAACAGGTAAATGTTCCGAAGGGCTCTTTTTATCACTACTTCGGCAGTAAAGAGGACTTTGGACTGGCGGTGATTGATCGTTTTGCCGAACGTTACCGGCAACGCCTGGAAACTTTTCTGGACGACGTCGAGGTGACGCCCTTGAACCGTATTCGCAACTACCTAGAGAGCGGTCTGGCACGATTTGCCCAGAACCAGTGCGCCAAGGGATGCCTGATAGGCAATCTGGGGCAGGAGCTGGCCGACCAGAACGAGCGCTTCAGATCGCGCCTGGACGAGATTTTTCAGTCCTGGAAGGTTCATTTCGCCGCTTGCCTTCGAGAGGC
>MGZK01000051.1 GCA_001802125.1 Geobacteraceae bacterium GWC2_55_20 | reverse complement strand
ACCAGGCCTTGATGTATGAAATGTGAGTTCAGCGTTTCCAGATTGGCCAGACAGACCAGCTGTGAAACATTGGCTTCGTCAACAATAATGGTGTCAAGGCTACACATATGACAAAAACATAATTTGCGCTTTGATTTTCACGCACCCCATATTAACTCTTACGCAACACTCAAAACGCCCCTGCACTGCGGATACTGCGAACAACCCAGAAACTTACTGCCCTTGTTTGCACCTTTGCTTACTTCTCGCATAACCATAACACTGCCACACTTCGGACAACCAGCTGTGCTCTGCTTTTCGCTTACAATATTTTTCACATGTGCCACATGATCCCTGCTGGTTTTGAACGATGGCGTCAACCTGCCATTGGCAATCTTGCTGACTATATCTTTCACCTCAGCCGCAGACAGAACCGGCGTGGTCTTCGATTTTATAAACCTGATATAACCGATACCATGCGTAACATTTGGAGGCATTTCCGTTTTGAATGTACTATCACCGACAAAAACAATCAGTGAATTAATCTGCTGTTCACTTAAACCGAGAAGTGTTTCCAGGGTCTTCACATGCTTGTAATTCTGATGCAGCGGATTCTGAAACTTGCTCGTATGCTTGAATATCTTTTGAGTCCATTGACCCTGTTTGGGGTTGCCGAAAATCCACCCCTTCATGTTTTTGGTTTCAACTACGAAGAGGCCGAATTTTGAAACGATGACATGATCAATCTGTGTCGTGCCATCCTCGGTCGGCAAGGTGACGTTCTTGATCAGGTGGTACTCGTTTTTATCAAGCATCAGCTTTGCTACAACGTTGACGATAAACTCACCCATCACCCCTTTGAACCAGGATGATTTGAATAATGCCGCCAGAAGCAGAATTGGCAACAGATACCAGAGTGTTCCTATGAGCTGGTTTATAAGTGGAGCAAGAATCATTCAGTGGCCTCTCTTGTGAAATATTTTTCGTTGTTACTCGGCACGATACTCCCACTCACCCCAACCTCCGCAACAACAATCGGCAAATCTTAAATAAAATTGTGAATGATGAAAAGAGTCCCCCCCTCAAACTTCATTCTGCTCACACGACGACGCAACTAAAATACGTCCATCCCGGTTAGCGGCATCACTCACATTAAGCTTTTGAAACCCTGGAGCGCTTTGCCTGGTAAAGAGCATTCCCCTCGGCAACGTGCAAACCGGGCTGCTCCTCGTCCAGCTCGAACACCACCCGCACCCGCGCATGTAGCGCCTCGGCAACGCGGCGCAACATGCTGAGAGAATGACCTTCGTAACCGGGCGATTCAAGACGGCTGATCTGCTGTTGGGAGGTCTTGAGCAGTTTGGCCAGCTCTTTCTGTGACAACCCTGCCTGACGGCGCAGATCGGTTATCTGCAGAGCCACGTCCCAGGCCTCGCCGGCATGCTCAAAACGGGCAGCAAATTCCGGGTCCTGCTTCTGTTGTTCAAGATAGCTGTCAAAGTTTGATTTTTTCATATCGTTTTCCTTCGCTGCCAATCACGCATCCGTTCTTCTGCCGTTTTCAGATCGCGTAACGCAATTGCCTGCCCCTTGTTGCGTATTCCGTGAAGTGCAACAATCCGTTTTCCCTTCATGAAAAACCAGAGTACCCGGGTATTGAGCTTGCCGACATGGCGCAGTTCAAACAAACCATCTCTCAAGGCTTTGGAAAGCGGTTCTCGATGATACTGGCGATTGCGCAGTTTTGCCAAACCGGCAAGTACCGAGGCAAAGTCATCGGGATCGCTCTTCTTGAGATCATCAAGAAACTCCCGGACCGGACAGTAACCATTTTCTGCTTCGTAGAATTCTACTATAAAATCCATAGCCGCTCAACATCAATATTGATGTATTATATAAGTTATTGATTCACATGTATTTGTAACTGCTGAGACCTGCCTGCATTTTAATCCCGTCGAATTCCACGGGAATAAATCAGTTCTTAGCCCCCATCCCGCCACTCATAACTCACCTTCAACGACTTGTTTAAGATCGCTAAAATCGGAGAACTCACCAGGGTCAGGCTTGCTTTGTTGCTTTAACTGCAATTCTGCTTTTCCGCAGACTGTTCCACACGCAAAGAACACTTCACAGAAACACCCGATAATCGATATTCAGCGCAGCCGCCAGCTTCCTGGCCGTCTCTTTGCCGATAGGCCGCTTGCCGTTTTCCATCTCGCTAAGATGATGCTGGGCAATCCCTGTCAACTCGGCAAGCTGCTTTTGGGTCAACCCCTCCTTGCCACGACCACCTCGGATAGCCACGCCGCCGCTGTTCCAGGCAATCTCCGGCGACAGTTCTTCAAGAGTGTAGGATTCTTTTTCTTCCAACTCCCACTCGGTAACATCCTTCACCTTCAAAGCTTGCGCCATGCGCCGTAACTTGATGACATCCGCAGGAGTTCCCCGGAAGCGAACTTCAATCTGATTTTCAGTAGGGCGCTTTTTCGTGAGTGCCTGCATATATCACCTCCACAAACCTGATCTGTCCTTTATCCTCACGCCACACCGCAACATACGTCGGTTGGCCCTTCTTGACATGGCAGTGATGCTCGGTATCCGATAACTTGGAGTAATTCGGCCAGTTGCCGCGTACCGGCCCGGCGATCCGGATTTCCATCGTCAGGGCATCAATGTTGTCGCGTATGACCTTGGGCAGTTTCTTGTATTGCTTTGCCGCCTTGTTTGTGAACTTCACTGTCCAAGCCATTGATTCACCATATCCCATACAGTGGTATACTGTCAACTTACCTATCTTATCCCGTCAATCACGTCAGGGGAACTCGCAGGGTCAGGATTGCTTTGTTGCTTTTACGCCCTAATAGTCGGCCATTGCCCATGACAGACTGTCTTAACCCTCATGCCGCCAGCCAACAACCATCACGGTATGTACCGAATTGGATTCGAGGGGGAAAGCGGGCGGTCACGGAAGTGATCTATAGAGCGTTGTACGGACTTTGGGGAGGTCTCGGAGTATTCCCTCAACATGATCAGGTTGGGGAAACGCTCGCCAGGCACTTCATCATCAAACCAGATAATCCGTTCCGGAAACAGCCGGTCACCCATGTCACACCCCGGATAAAATAAATTGCATTCAATAAAACAGGGTCCATGTTTGTACACGGGAACCGTACATATCTGCGACGGTCCCACGCACTAAAACCAGTAAACGTATACACTTATGGTGCCAACCTGCCCCCAGACGAAATATGCACCACAAACACCATCTTTTACGGGTTGTTACGGTTTCAAGGAGGGAGAATTGAAGCAGCGCGGACGACCGGGTTGGATTTGGGCAGGTGCAGGTATTTTTACACATTGTATCAGGAAAGCCCGCAAACTTAACGTCAGCAAGGGATTACAAAAAGTGGAAAGAATCTTTACACACTGAAAGCTTTTTTACAGTTTTTGAATGTCCGCAGCCGTGAATGGCGGTAACGTGTAACGATTCAATGGCGCCACGCAGTTACGGCTTGCAGCTGCATCTTTTTTTCATTATAACGGGTCTGCTTCACACGCAGCCACACCAAACCTACAATGGAGAACCGATAGATGAAAGTTACTGAAAAACAGCTCAAAGCGCGGGTTACCGAGCTCAATCTCGGGGTATTGAAGGAAACCACCTTCGGCATCAAGGTGGATCGCGGCGGCAAGGGTTATTCCTGCAGCCTGGTCTACCGCGACCAGACCCCACCCGAGACCCTGCTGGAAGAGGGCAGCGCCTC
Source organism: Geobacteraceae bacterium GWC2_55_20 (assembly GCA_001802125.1). Classification (GTDB taxonomy): domain Bacteria; phylum Desulfobacterota; class Desulfuromonadia; order Geobacterales; family Pseudopelobacteraceae; genus JACRCG01. The sequence continues at coordinate 3,928 of MGZK01000051.1, read as the reverse complement.
GGAAGCCAGCGCCTGCATCGAGGCGGTGGCGGCTACGCACAGGATTTTCCGGCAGTCGATGATGGGGGGCGTGGAAAAGCCGGAGTTCCTGACCGACGAGTTGTTTGTGAAAAAGGGGGGCGAACGCTGTCCCAGGACCAGGTGCGGTTCCCGCGACATACTGGCGGGCTGGGTCGAGAAGGGAGCGGACGGACTCAACCAGGCTTTCCGCTGTGGTAAATGCGGGCTGGATTATGTCGTCCGGTACAAGTTGGAAGGTTACCAGGTCGTGTTGCGGGAAGAGGCCTGCAGCCAGCAGAAATAGCGCCAGTGACAGAGCAGCGGCCGGGGTCAGCCGGTTTCCAGGGTCTGCCTTACTTTTGCCGACAGGGAGTCCATGCTGAACGGCTTCTGCAGGAAGTGCACGTACCTGTCCATGTTGCCCCGCGTGGACATGATGTCGGCGGTGTAACCGGACATGAACAGGCACTTCATGCCCGGATTGGTTTGCAGCAGCATGTCCGACAGGTCGCGCCCGTTCATTCCGGGCATGATGATGTCGGTTATCAGCAGGTTGATCCGCCCTTGGTTTTCAGCGACAAGCCCCATGGCCTCTTCTGGAGAGTTTGCGGACAATACGCTGTAGCCCAGCTTTGAAAGCATGGTTGTACCGAGGCGCATGATCGCCAGCTCATCCTCCACCAGCAGTATGGTCTCGTTGCCGCCGACCACGGCTCTTTTCTCCCTGACAACGCTGTCAGCGGCGCCGGTAACACCCGGAAGATAGATCCTGAAGGTCGTCCCCTGCCCCGTATCGCTGTAGACCTTGATATGCCCGCCGTTCTGCTTGACGATCCCGAAAACCGTGGCCAAGCCGAGTCCGGTGCCCTTGCCGACATCCTTGGTTGTGTAAAACGGCTCAAAGATGTGCTTGATGACATCCCTGGTGATGCCGCTGCCGTTGTCGCTTACCGCCAGCATCACGTATTCGCCGGGCTGGATTTCGGTCTGTTCATCGCAGATGATTTCGTCCAGGGTGAAGTTCCCGGTCTGGATGGCTATCCGCCCCACGCCGGTGATGGCGTCCCTGGCATTGACGCAGAGGTTGGCCATGATCTGGTCCAGCTGTGACGGGTCAATCTTGACCTTCATCAGCTCACTGCCGGGATGCCAGATCAGGTCAATATCCTCGCCGATCAACCTGCGCAGCATCTTGAGCATTCCGCTGACGGCTTCGTTGAGGTTGATCACCCTGGGCTCGGCGACCTGTTGCCGGGAGAACGCCAGCAGCTGCCTGGTGATGGCCGCGGAACGGTTGGCGGCGCTCAGGATTTCCTCCAGATGTTCACGCAGGGGATGGGAAGGACCGGCCTCCATCAGGGCAAGGCCGGCATGGCAGTTGATGATGGTCAGCATGTTGTTGAAGTCGTGGGCCACGCCGCCGGCAAGCCGGCCGACCGATTCCATCTTCTGGGCCTGCTGCAGCTGCATTTCGGTCTTACGCTTTTCTGTGACATCCCGCACCGTTCCAATGACACCGATGATCTCACCATTCGCATTCAGAAGCGGCGCGGAGCTGTCGGAGATCCATCCCGATTTCTCGGTTTTGGCAACCTTGAAGGGAAATTCCGTCGCTGCCACGGTTTCGCCCTGAAGAATCCTGGCAAGCCTCTCCACCATCCCGGTCTCCTGCATGAACGGCAAGACCTCCGCGGGGGGCCTGCCGAGCACCTCGGCTGATGAAACACCGGTAATCCGTTCCATGAAGGGGTTCCAGACCCGGCAGCGGAGTTCCGGGTCGTAGACGATGATCCCTTCCTGGGCACTGTCGATGATCTGCTGGTTGAAGATCAGGGTTTCCCTCAATTGTTCCTCGGCCTGCTTGCGCCAGGTGATGTCCTCATAAACCCCCAGCACTCCGTTAACCCTGCCGGAACCGTCGCTGAGCGGCACCTTGGTGGTATCGATCCAGATCACATTGTTATCCGCCTTGCGCAGGCTCTCGACGATATGGTACCTGGGTTCGGCATTTTCCATAACATCGCGGTCATCGACCCGATATCCGTTCGACAGTTCCGTGCCCCAGGGGAGATCGAAATCGGACTTGCCGACAATCTCCTCCGGGCTCCCGATACCGGCCTGTTTCGCAAAGACCCGGTTGCATCCCAGATAGTTGCTGTTGCGGTCCTTCCAGAACAGTGACTGCGGGATCGAGTTGATGATGTGAGAGAGCATGTTGCGATTCTGGCTCAGATCCTGATACGGTTTCCTGACCGAAGCCACGAAGATTCCCGTGTAGATCAGCATGAAAGCTACGATCTTGTAGATGTGACCAAGGGCGTTGTAGGTATCGAACACGCTCCTGTAGAACGTGAAGACGAATTCGCTGAAGATGCAGAGCACGAAGGCCGACAGGTAGTAATTGATCAGCCGCTCGCCGGTGCGGGACAGTCGCCGCAGGTACATGGCACAGGTGAGCACCAGCAGTGCGATGATGATGTACTCCGAGACCTTCTTGAAGGGTGTCAGGCCGACACCCGGGACAAAGGCCGCCGGGACATGTTCCGGGAAGAAGATCACAGCGACGAAAACGGCGCATGACAGGGCCAGCGCGGAGATCATCAGCGGGATTTTTTCAAGCCAGCGACGGTTGCTGTTCGTGTATATGAATGCGCTGGCCAGAAATGCCAGGGAGCTGAAAATGCGGACGGCGATCCAGAACTGGGTCGATTTGTTGGGATCGTTTGGGGTTATCAAAGCGGGCATTCCGTTATAGCCAAGGGCATGCATGAAATCCATCAAGCCGATGGCAAGAAACGAGACGCTTAAAAACAGGGAATGCCTGTCTTTGTTCTGGTCGTAGGAGAACCATCCCAGCCCGAAGATTGAAAGGGAGACCATCACGCTGAAGAATTCGGTCACGTTGTGGAAAACGAGGTAGGAGACCGTATCCATAACCAGGTAGAGTCCTGATTCAAAAAACTCCACCAGCAGAAACGGGATCGCCGATGCGATAGATGTTATCACCAGCAACGGAACCGGAGCTATTTGTTCCAGTTTTTTCATATATATCCGGGATCGGCATGAACATCATCCATGCCCCGTCGAGTCTATTGAGTGTACCATGCAGCAATGAGTTTATTACCTGGACTTAATGTTGCCAAGAAGCATATCACCGAATCTACAAATGTCCACAATCATCCATGGGATGAAAAGAATAATCAGTGACATTATGGTCTTTCGTGGACCCGGATACAGTTTTCAGGATTGTTCCGGGTTACTGTGCCACAAAGAAAAAGGCACCTACAGATTGTCTGTAAGTGCCTGTTATTGTTTGGCTGGGGTACCTGGATTCGAACCAAGAGTGACGGAGTCAGAGTCCGTTGCCTTACCATTTGGCGATACCCCAATATCGGGACTCTTCTTGTAACAAATCAGGCCGGTGCCGTCAAGCGTTTCTTTGACTTTATACAGCCGCCGCTCCGGCTTTCAGGGCAGTGATGTTGGCAGGGATCAGGGCGTGGTTGCGTTCCGGAAGCGCTTTCTTGAGCGCCTCGCCCAGCGATTCCAGCTTGAGCGCGCCGGATTTTGCCGCATAGGCGCCGCAGGCCACCATGTTGACCATACGCACGTCCCCCAGATCCAGCGCCAGCTGGTTCATCGGCACCTGGACCAATTCGACGCCGTCGGCAGCGTAGTCTCCGACATTGACAAGGCTCGAATTGACTATGCAGACACCACCCGGCTTGACCTTTTGGGCATACTTGTCAAATGAGAGCTGGTTCAGGCAGACCGTAACCGACGGGTTGCCGACAATCGGCGAACCGGTGTCCCCTTCGGCGAATACGACCGTACACATGGCCGACCCGCCCCGTTTTTCAACACCGTAGGCGGGAAAGAAAGAGACATTGTTGCCTTCAACAATGGCGGCGTAAGAGAGCAGGTTTCC
>MGZK01000050.1 GCA_001802125.1 Geobacteraceae bacterium GWC2_55_20 | reverse complement strand
CTCATCCGCGCAACCTGGGACCGGGTTATCACCACCTACGACCGGGATACGGACATATTCCTGGGCGGCATCGGTTACCGCTTTTAAAGAACAAGGAGAAAACATCATGCCCAAAGAAAGACTGATAGTAATCGGCGGTGATGCCGCCGGTATGAGCGCTGCCTCGCAGGCCAGGCGCCGCAGGCCCGAACTTGAGATCATCGTCTTTGAGCGCGGCCCGCACACCTCTTTTTCCGCCTGAGGGATTCCTTACTACGTCGGCCGGGTTGTCGACGAACAGGAAAAGCTGATTATCCGCACCCCGCAAAAATTCCGGGAGCGGGATGGAATCAACGTCAAAATTCTGCATGAGGTTGAAGAGATTGATGCCACCGGGAAAAGGGTGCATGTCCGGAATCTGAAAACCGGCAAATCTGCGTGGCAACGTTATGACCAGCTTCTGATCGCCACCGGAGCGGTCCCGATCTGCCCTGATATTCCCGGCTCCGATGCCATAGACATCTGCGGGGTAAATACTCTGGAAAGCGGTCTGGATATTCGCCGCCGTCTCGATAAAGGGACCATGAAGCGGGGAGTGGTCGTCGGTGGCGGCTACATCGGCCTGGAGATGGCGGAAGCACTGGTGAGGCATGGCCTGGAAGTTTCGCTGATCGACAGGTCCCCCCAGGTGATGGGCACCCTGGATGAGGAGATGGGGGCGCTGGTGTCACAGGCGCTGCGGAATATCGGCGTCACTCTGTGCCTGGAGGAGACGCTCACGGAGTTCGAAACGAAGGCCGGTAAGGTGACCGGAGTTGTCACCGACAATCGTACCCTTCCGGCCGACATTGTCATCCTTGGCCTCGGAGTCCGCCCCAATACCGCGCTTGCCGCGGCGGCCGGCATCCCTCTCGGGGAAAAAGGGTCGATCCGGGTCAACGGACGGATGGAAACAGGAGTTGCCGGTATCTGGGCGGCAGGGGATTGCGCCGAGTCGTTCCACCTGGTGAGTCGCAGACCCTTTTATATTGCTCTCGGCACGGTCGCCAACCGCCATGGACGGGTAGCCGGCATCAACCTGGGCGGCGGTTACGCCACGTTTCCAGGAGTAGTGGGAACAGCCGTCACAAAGATATGTGACGTTGAAGTCGCACGCACCGGGCTGCAGGAAGAGGAACTCAGGAATCTGGGCATCGAGTGGGTCAGCGCCATAATCAAGAGTCGCACCAGGGCGGGATATTTTCCCGGTGCAGGGGACATAACCGTAAAGGTTCTGGCCGAAAGAGGCAGCGGTCGCCTGCTGGGAGGCCAGATCGTAGGTATGGAAGGCTCGGCCAAGCGTATCGACACCCTGGCAACCGCACTCCATGCCGGTTTTACCGTGGAGGAGATGATTAATCTGGACCTTGGCTATGCTCCACCTTTTTCACCGGTCTGGGATCCTGTCGTGACCGCTGCCCGTGAAGTGGCCAAGAAGCTCTGACTGTGATTTTAACCCAAGGAGGAAGCGGTTATGGGCGGATGGAAAACGTGCCGTCGGGAAACTTTCATATTATCACTGATCCTGGCCGGAACTTTTCTTGGTCCCGGCCGGCAGGGACAAAGCCTTGCCATGGCTGATCAAAAGCCGGAGAGCTCTTCCGCTCCCCGACAGGAATCAGCGGCAGCAGATCCAGAATATCACACGCCGCTGGCCGGTGAAGCCTTACACACCGTCTTCATGGGCAAGGTGGTGGATGTACCAGCCCTGGACCGAAGTCGCGTTTCCGCCGTTACTCTGGGGGGAGTGTATTACACGCCCAAGCAGGGTAATACATCGATCACGCCGATCGGAGCCGTTTTTCTGAAGCGGGTGTGGGAGGAGTCCCGAACACGCAATGTAATCAGTATCTTCGTCAACGATCTGGAGTATGACAAAAGTTTCGGGAAGCTTGAACTGGTCACGCGTTTTGAAAACAATACGATTCCGGGCGGCCAGAAAGAAGTGGTAAACAACGAGGAGATCAAGTCGTCCGACACGGAATGGGGGACGGTGGTCGCTTCAATCGGTCCCGGCCTACGCTACAAAGTGGCTCCCTTCCAGGTCGATAATGATCTGCGGCTACAGCTGCTGGGGCGGGTCGGCTACTTTTATGCCGAGCGGACCGGCGATACCGGACCAAACCTGGTGCTGCCGCCCGATACCATGCTGTACGGCGTGAAACTGCGGGGACGTTATGACGGGATGCGCCGGAATCTGCTGGAACTCCCACATACCGGCATGGCCGCCGGATTCGATCTGGATTACATGCATCGGGACAAGTGGGCCGATTTCGGCACCACCCCGGATGCGCTCTTTACCAGACAGAATACCCAGGATTATCTGCAGGTTAACGGCTACCTGATGGGGGTTGGCGGAATTCCGGGGTTATCGGAGAAGAACCGGTTTCTCGTGAGTCTTCACGGCGGAGTTACTCCCCGCAAGGGCTCTGACCGTTTTAATGCCATCACGATCGGCGGCGGACCTCTGCCGGGCGAATCGGATGACCTCTGTCGTCCCAATTATCCCGGCGCCATGTTCAACCAGGTGCTTGTCTCCGACTATGCCCTGCTGGCCCTGGAATATCGGCGCGAACTCGCATTCTTCCTCTACCTCAACCTGCGTGAAACCTTCATCTGGGCGGACCGGGCATCGGTTAGCGATTCCAACCGGTTTCTTTTCAAAAACTCAACTGGTGCGGCAACCACCATCGGCCTGAATTCGGGCTTTTTCTGGAATTCCTCATTGTATCTCGGGTTTTCATGGGACTCCGGTTTCATACGCAACGGCAAGTCCGGAAGCGGCCTGATCCTTAACTGGAGCAAATCATTCTGACGGCAAATAGCACGGAAGGGAGTCGGTATCATGGACAAGCGAACAGAGTATGTCGAAAAACTCTCGGCACAGATGGTTGAATGGGATGCGCAGATATTCCTGCTCAAGGACAAGGCCGAAAGCGCTACGCCCGAAGACAGGTATGAATTTTCGGCTTTAATCGCAGCCTTGCAGCTCAAGCGGGATGAGGCAGCGCAAAAGCTGCAGGGGATATCGATTGCCGGCGATCATGAGTGGGAAGAGCTCAAAGCGGGTACGGACAGGGTTTGGAGCGAGGTCAGGAGTATCCTGCACGACGCCATCGTCAATATCAAATAAATATATGGCAAACGCCAAGCCTCTCATATTGTCTTTTCTGTTCATAACCCTCCTGAATATCGGCAGCGGATGTGCCGCCTTGCCCAACGTCACCGAGATGATCGATGAGGCGCCTTCCGCGCAGAAACCCCGTCAAATAGTTACCTCCCAAGGGGTGCTGTCCCCACAGCAGAGCAAGGCTGTCATGGATCGTCTGAAGCGCTCGGTCAACCCGACCGATGTCTTGGAACGACACACCGCCGTGGTGGAATCGGTCACTGAAAGCCCGTTGACCAAGGGCAACAAAGTGACTCTGCTGGCCGATGGCCAGGCCGCCTACGCCGCGATGTTCAAGGCGATCCGTCGCGCCAAAAGCCAGATCAACCTTGAAAGCTATATCATCGAAGACGATGAAACCGGGCGTAAATTTGCCGAGCTGTTACTGCAAAAACAGGGCGAAGGCGTCCAGGTAAATGTGATTTATGACAGCATGGGCAGCATCAATTCCCCGGCTTCCTTTTTCCAGCGCCTGCGCGCCGGAGGAATTCAGGTGGTCGAGTTCAACCCGCTCAACCCACTGGCGGACCGTGATGAGTGGGGGCTGACACACCGGGATCACCGCAAGATTCTGATCGTTGACGGCCAAGTCGCCATTATGGGAGGCATCAACATCAGCAAGGTTTATTCCAGCACTCCTCTCAAGCGGAAACGAAACAGGAAAGGGCCGATTCACTGGCGTGACACGGATATTCAAATCGAAGGTCCGGCCGTGGCTGAATTCCAGAAGCTCTTTCTTGATACCTGGCTGAAACAGAAGGGACCGAAACTTTCCGAACGGAACCATCATCCCGGAGCAGCCGGGGAAAAGGGGAGTGCCCTGGTGCGGGTGATCGGCAGCACCCCAGGTGAGAGCAACAGGATTCCGTTTATTGTGTATGTGTCGGCCATCTCTTTTGCGGAGCATTCGATTCATATGACCAATTCCTACTTCATCCCAGACGACCAGATCGTAAAAGCCCTGGGCGACGCAGCCGGACGCGGTGTTGACGTAAAGATTATTCTCCCCGGTGTCACCGATTCCATGTTGGCGTTACATGCGCAGAGATACCATTATTCCGGGCTTTTGAAATCGGGAGTCAAGCTGTACGAGCATGGCACCTCTCTGCTGCATGCAAAAACCGCGGTGGTTGACAAGGTCTGGTCTACCGTCGGTTCCACCAACATGGATTTCCTGAGCTTGTTGAATAATGACGAGGTGAACGCGGTTATCCTGAGCAAGGAGTTTGCCGTTGAAATGGAGAAGATGTTTGCCGGTGATCTTGCGAATTCCAGGCAGATCAAATGGGATGAGTGGAAAAACAGGCCGTATTTGAACCGGGTCAGGGAGTGGTTTGTGAATCTGTTCGTAAGATGGCTGTAAGGAAAACCATGAACTGGCATCAGCAGAAAACAGATGAAGTGATGCAGAAGCTGGGGTCGTCTGCCCAGGGCCTTTCCGCGGACGAAGTCCGGACGCGGCTGCTGGAACACGGACCCAACGAATTGACCGAAACTGCCAGGAAAACGGTGTTGATGATGTTCCTGGACCAGTTCAAGGACTTCATGATCCTGGTGCTGATTGCCGCCGCCGCTATCTCCGGCATCATCGGAGATGCCTCTGACACGATTGCCATCATCGTGATCGTGGTTCTGAATGCGGTCATCGGGTTTGTACAGGAATATAGAGCCGAAAAGGCCATGCAGCTGCTCATGAAAATGTCAGCCCACTCGGCCCTGGTGATCAGAGACGGGAATCCCGTCACCATTCCTGCAACCCAGCTGGTTCCCGGCGATGTTGTAATTCTGGAAACCGGCAGGATCATTCCTGCCGATATGAGGTTGATCGAAGCTGCCCGGTTGAAGGTCGAGGAAGCTACATTGACCGGCGAATCCCTGCCGGTTGAAAAACATGTCGAACCGCTCCCCGATGAGCATCTGCCGCTTGGAGACCGTAAGAATATGGCCTACAAGGGAACTGTCGTGACCTATGGCCGCGGCACGGGAGTTGTCACGGCGACCGGAATGGGTACCGAGCTGGGAAAAATCGCCACTTTGCTGCAGAACGGGGAGGAGGTGCGGACTCCACTCCAGAAAAGGCTCGCAACATTCAACAGGAAACTTGCTCTGGCGGTGCTTGCCATTTGCGTGGTCATCTTTACAGTCGGTGTTCTGCGGGGAGAGCCTCCATTACTGATGCTTCTGACGGCAATTTCACTGGCTGTGGCGGCAATTCCGGAGGCGCTGCCTGCAGTGATTACCATTTCTCTTGCCCTGGGCGCGAAGAAGATGGTTGCGCAGAACGCCCTGATCCGGAAACTTCCGGCGGTAGAAACCCTCGGCTCAGTAACCTATGTCTGCTCCGACAAGACCGGAACCCTGACCCTGAACAAAATGACCGTGGAAGAGGTCTATACCGACGGAATGCTGCTGTCTGCGGATAAGGTGGAGCCGGGCAGCAACCCGGAACTCTTCACCGCCCTTGCCCTGAGTAATGACGCAAACAGCGACGCATCCGGCACGATGCTGGGCGATCCTACGGAGATTGCTCTGTATGCCGTTGCCAAGCTGTATGGCTTTGATAAAAAGATTCTTGAACAGGATTTCCCCAGAATTGCCGAAATTCCCTTCGATTCCGACAGAAAATGCATGACCACCTTTCACAGTATCCCTGCCGATTCTCCTTTTAAAACGGTGGGAGAGGGCTCCTGTGTTTCTTTTACCAAGGGGGCAATTGATGCTCTGCTGGACAAGGCGGCGTCCCTGGTTACGGTGGCGGGGGCGGCGCCCATTGACGCCGGTGAGCTGGAGAAAGTAAACGAACGGATGGCTGCCGATGGACTGCGGGTCCTGGGGATTGCCATGAGGGCCTGGGAGTCGCTGCCCACTGACATGTCACCCGAACATGTGGAAACCGGACTCACCATCCTGGGTTTGGTGGGCATGATGGACCCACCCAGGGAGGAAGCCCGGGAAGCGGTCCGGCTCTGCAGGAGTGCCGGGATACGGCCGGTCATGATCACCGGTGATCACCCCTTGACGGCACGGAGCATTGCTACAAGGCTCGGGATTCTGGAAGATGGTGACGAAGGGGTAATGGTCGGCAGGGAGCTTGAACAGCTTTCGGATGAGGAGTTTGCAAAACGGGTCGAAAGTATCCGTGTCTATGCCAGGGTAGCGCCGGAACAGAAGCTGAAGATCATCAGGGCGCTGCAGGACAGGGGACAGTTCGTTGCCATGACCGGCGACGGCG
>MGZK01000049.1 GCA_001802125.1 Geobacteraceae bacterium GWC2_55_20 | reverse complement strand
GCCCCGGTCGGCGGCATGGTCCACCAGCCAGGGGAGGTCGGCAACGTTTTCCGCGGTAACGCAGCAACTGAGGGTGAAACCCCATCCGTTCCCGGTCAGCCACGCCAGCTGCTGTTCAAGCCGGCTGAAGCTGCCTTGGCCGCGCAGGTTGTCATGGTGCTCCGGATTGCCGTCCAGGCTGATCTGCAGGTGAATCCTGTCGCGGGGCCATTCCGGCTTCAGGCGCCCGGCCAGCAGCAGCCCGTTGGTCAGGATCGCCACCCGGCTCTCCGGGATCTGCAGGATCTGGTCGATCAGCGGGACGAAACCGGCATGCAGCAGCGGCTCACCGCCGGTCAGGACAAACAGGCGGCACCCCTGTGCGGCTGCCTCCCGGATATGCCGCTGCAGCCGTTCCAGGCCCTGTTCGCGAGCGGAGTCCGGGCCGGAGCTGAACAGACAGTGGGCGCAGGCCAGGTTGCAGCGATCGGTGATATGCAGCCACAGCTCCCGCAGTGGCGGCGCCTCCGCCAGAAAAGCTTCCCGCCCCTTGTACTCTTTAAGCGGCGGATCGGGCAGCCGTTGCAGGAAGTTGCGGGCAGGCACGCCGTCTGCGGCGCTATTTTCATCAAGGTTTTGGAGCAGGATGTCGCCGGCGCTGGTGGGGACAAACCAGGATGGCCGGTCGGGGCAGAGCCAGACAGGCGCGCCCGAGACTGCAAAACGTTTCCAGCGGCTTGGATCGAAGGTCATAAACTTCTCTTGTTCAGTATATTGGGGGATCGGAGCGGCTGCCGTGACTGTAAAGGGAAGTGAACATGCCGGCCCCGGATCGGCCCGCAATAATCTCATACTCTTACCGGACTGGCAAGCCCCTGCCGGTATACATATTGTGTAAAGAAACTTGGCAACTGCAGGTTTTTTTACACTTTTGTAAAAGTGACGAGAAATCGTATGGTTAAATGTGGTCTGACCCGTGGGTGGAAAGAACCTTTACACTTTTATGAAAGGTTCTGCAGGTGCGGAAATGTGCGACGCCCATGGATTCCATCTCGCCAAGATACTGTAATGTTTGGCTGCTTTTCCATTTTTATTGATGCGGTGGCCCGGAAGTCGGCTTTGGCCCTGACTGTGCAGTATGGTGTCGGAATCATCTGTCTGGCGGCGATTTACGGCGCTGCCGGGACAAGACTGCTTTGTAACTCTGATGAGCTGAATGTCATCACTCATGCTGAAACGATTGAGAAGGCCATGCCCGCAACGAGCGCGAGGGCAAGTAACCGGAGCAACACCCATTATGTGATACGGGGAACGAGCACCAGCGGAGTGGAGGTTTACTGCAAGGTTTGCAGCAACTACCACCTGCATACAAACGAATTCATCGAATGGAAGCTGACCTCTTTCACGATCAATTAGTAAGTTAGACGTTGCTTCTGCATTTATTGCAGAAACAACGTCGTTAACGCACTTATCCTGTTTTACAGGGCTAGAGGACCGAAATCATGATCTGTAACAAATTGTTTTGAAGCCGAATACAAGAGCGCCAAGACCGAACTAACGGTTACTATCAATGGTGAGAGTCATGTTTTGCGTGACCTTGATTGTGAAACCTGTCCGGCCTGCGGCGAAATAACCTTTAGCCACGCCCAGAGTCTGGTGATCGACAAGAAACGGATCGCCCTGGAATTCGGGCTGAAGCCGTTGCTTGCGCCAGATCAATTGAAAATACTGCGGCGTGTTCTGGACATGAAGCTGGAAGAAATCTGTGATCTGCTGCACGTCGGACGCAACACCTATGGCCGTTGGGAGCGGGGAGAGGTGGATATTATGCCATCCATGAACCTTTTGGTGCATAGCCTTATGGAGAAAATGCCTGGTATACGCGAAAAGGTTTTGGGGAGAGATTCAGAGAAAATAGCGGCATAGACCCGTCTCACGCGACGCCGCGCCAAAAGTAGGCGCCTCCAGGCGACGACGCAACGAGAAGCAGAAATAAGGCGTCAAAGGATTTGTCGCATGACGGAAAATGAAATTGCCGACAGAATCATGGACGCCGCATTCCAAATACATTGGGAACTTGGTCCGGGGCTACTGGAAAGTGTCTACGAAGTAATTCTGGCTCGCAAGCTGACTGATATGGGACTGGTTGCAGAACGCCAAGTCCCGGTGTCGATCCGATTTCAGGATATTGTTTTCGATGAAGGCTTTCGAGCCGATCTGATTGTGGAACAGAAGATAATCATTGAACTGAAGTCAGTGGAACGATTGCTGCCGGTGCATTCGAAACAGTTGCTGACGTATCTTCGTTTAACCGGATGCCGTCTCGGTTTGTTGATAAATTTCGGTGAGAACCTTATGAAGGATGGTTTTAAACGTATAGTGAATGGCTTGGAACGTTGAAGAAACCTTTATCTATGAAACCGGTGAGCAGCGGCGGGAGGCAACTGTCCGGAATTTCCGAACAGTTCAAAAAGAGGGCAACCGGGATGTATCGAGGAATGTGGATTTCTAAAACCTCGACGCCATCATTGCTGGGGAAAGCCAACAGGTGTCAGACACTGCATTGACTTGACACAATCAGATACAAACCCGCGCTGACTAAAGATAACGCCACATAGGATCTTGAAAAACATACCACCAGGTGATATGGTGAACACAGATGATCTTCAAAGCCAGACACTTTAACCGTTGGGCACGAAAGGCGAATCTGCCTGACTCGTTGCTTTGTCAGGCGGTTACGGAAATCCGGCATGGATTGATTGATGCCGACCTTGGTGGCGGTATCATAAAGAAGCGGGTCGCCTTGCCGGGACATGGTAAACGTGGCAGCGCCAGAACGTTGTTGGCAACGAACAGAAATGACCGGTGGGTGTTTGTGTATGGATTTGAAAAAAATGAGCGATCCAATATTTCTGCCAATGAGCTGGAAGCGCTAAAGCAGTTAGCCGACGATTTGCTTGTTTTGACTGAGGCGCAGATTTTTGCTGCGGTGAATAAGGGATCACTCCTGGAGGTGCCATATGAAACATAAAAGTCGTCTTCTTGAAGCAGTACATGAGACAGCACAGGATTTGCACGAGCTCGGCTTTATCGATAAACGTGCTCTGAATCGCTATGACGCCCTGTGTATTGAGCCGGTGCCTTCGTACTCTGCCGAGCAGATTCGTACCCTTCGGGATCGTTACCGTATCAGTCAGTCGGTGATGGCTTCCATTTTCAATACCAGCCTGTCAACAATCCAAAAATGGGAAATAGGTGAAAAACATCCCGGTGGTCCATCTCTGAAGTTGCTGAACATTCTGGATCGCAAGGGCATTGAGGCGCTGATTTAATCGACGGTGAGCCACGTCGGGAGGCAACTGTCCGGAAATTCCGGATGGTGAAGTCTCAACAATATTCTGGATAAGAGATCTGCAAACGCTGCAACACGCTGAAAAGGCCCGTAATTAACCATGCCCCTCAACCCGCACCACATCTCCCTTGCCACAAAATCCTGTAACCCAATCCACCGGGACGCCCCAGGTGATTTCCCGCAGCCGACCTGCCGCCCCGTTTTCCAAAACAAATTAAAGGAGGATATCGCCATTTTTAAGCGACTCTTCACCGCATTTCTGCTTTTTATGCTCAGCACGGTCTGCGCTTCCGCTGCCGTGCCTTCATCTTCGATCAACCTCAATGTTCAGGCTTCCGCGGCCGATCTGGCCGCTTTGTTCAACCAGTCTCTGCCGAAAGAACTCTACAAGGGGCAAGGAGGGCTCGGGACAGCGGTCACCGTTCTCCGCACCGGACCGATAGCGGTCAGCGCTAGTGATAACTTTGTCTATTTTACGCTGCCGGTTCAGCTGACCTTCAGCTATGCGCTGTATGAGAGCGTTCCGCTCCGGGCCGGGCTCAGATTCAAGGCCAGGGTGAGTGCCACTCCGGACTGGCGCCTCCGGACCGAAGTGTATTACACCGGTTTATCCGATAATCTGGCCGACACGTTCAAGCTCGGGCCGCTCTCCTTAAAACCGAAAAGCATGGTCGATGATATAACTCAGCCTGTCCAGAAACTTATTGCGCCGATCATCGACAATAAAGTCAATGACTCAGTCCAACTCCGGGCCAAGGTTGCGCCGCTCTGGCAGAACGCGTTCTCTCCAAAGCTGGTCAGCAAGGAATTCAATGCCTGGCTGAAGCTGACTCCGGAAAAAATTGTCATGAGTCCACTTTTGACGGCAAACAATCAAATCCATCTGTCCATTGGCATCATTACCGGCGCCGAGATAACGATCGGTCCAAAACCGGCCGCAACTCCGGCGAAGGCATTGCCCCTTCTGCAGCAATTACCGTCCTTCGACAAAAGCTTTCATATCCAGCTGGTCATGGACCTCTTTTATACCGATCTGGTGACCGCCTTGAACCCGGTGCTGATCGACAAGACCTTTGGAAAGGAAAAGAAGGTCACAATCAGGAATTTCAACCTGAAGGGGGAAGATGGCCGTCTGGTTATTGTCCTGACTACTTCCGGGGATTTTGACGGCGAATTAACGGTTATTGCCAAGCCGGTGTTTAATCCTCGGAATAATTCGCTTACATTTGAAGATGTGGACTTTGACACAAGGAACGCGGGGTGGTTGGTAAGTGCCGGAAGCTGGCTGTTCAGCAGTTCCATTCGAAGCACTATCAAGGAGAAGCTGGATGCCTCTGTGGTAGAGCGCTTGGAGAAGGCCCGCCTTAAAGCATCTGCGGCCCTGTCCTCCGTGCAGGTGGCTGAACACGTCCGGTTGACCGGTTCCGTCAAGTCGTTGTCCCTTGGTGAGGCAATGGTGCAAAACGATCGCCTGTCGGTCAATGTGGTCGCCCAGGGCGTGTCGAGTGTCAGTCTGAAATAGCAGTTGAGTCTGTTCTTCGCGGATGGGTTGTCAGCCGGTTAAAGGGCGTTCTATCGCTTCATGGCCGGCGAGAATTCGAACTGAGGCTCAAACAAAAATAGGGGAAACCATTGAGAATTTGCCTATCTTTTCTTATTTTGGGCGGCATCGGTTTACAATGACAGTTCCAGTGCAATAACTTATGAACAAGATGTAGAATCTGGGTCCGTTTGATTAAGGTGTGGCTGCGAATAATCTGTAAATACTGGCGGAGGCATGACCTGGACCATTAAGGAAGTGAATCCGAAATGCTTGCCATGCTGTGGCGGCAATGAAAGCGGAACATACTCATCCTTATCGTTAATTACACCATTTAAAATAGTGGATATAGTTGGAGAGTCGTCTATTAACAATGAATGCAAATTACACAAGTTCTACCTTTGCTCCAGAATCGCCATGGCCACCAGCCTGGTAGCATCAAACGATCGTCCGCCGGATAGCTTTATACCCTGTTCCCCGAACACCCCGAAAAGGTTTTGCAGTATCTGGCTGTAACGAACCATCTCCTCTTCCGTAAGCTCCGCAACCGGATTGCCGTCAGCTTTCTCCACAGATTCATTCCTGTTGATGAACGACACCAACGGCCTGCCCAGCACTTTCGAATATCCGAAAAGTATTTCCAGACCGATTCCGAACTCATGCCTCTCGCACTTGGCGATCGTATTGGAGTGAAGCCCTATCTTCTCCGCCATATCTTTGAGCGAGATATTGGCCCGTCTGCGTTGTGAACGCAGTTCCTCGGCCACATCAGCTTCAAATCCCTCAAAATCCGCAAAAACATCTTTCAGTCCCATAAAGACACCCCGATCCGGCACATAAATGAGGTCAATATAGAGCCAAAAAAGGCTGATCGTCAATGTGCCAGCACATGTTTCTTTCAACAAAAACCTTAAAAGTATATATTTATGTTGACAATAGACATAAAAGTGTGTACAAATCCGAGTCACCGCCAGAAAGGAGACACACAATGGAAAATCAGGATTTGTTTGAGAAGGTGTTGACAGGGACTATGGACGAAAAACTCAGGAACGAAATTTTGATGCATTTCATCAAAACTAACGGAAGGAGGACAACCGGAATACCCCGGCTGAAAAGCTTCAACCGGCAACTCAACAATGACGAAATCTTCGACCGGATGAAGAGAGTGGCGGGAGGCACGAGCGTCAGCGTGGCCCGCAAGCTGAATATTTCGCCGCAGGCCTTCAACAACCAGGTCCGCCGCAGGGCCATAAGTGCCAAAAGCATAATCGACCTGCACCTCCGTACCGGAGTATCGGTGGATTGGCTGATAGGTTCTTATGACGGCGGCAATGAGGAATGCCGTGACCAGACCTTGACGGCAGTGGCTGCAAGTGAACCCAGCTACCAACCCACACAAAAATATCTGTCGCTGGTGGAAATATATGACCAGCATAGCGGCAATGACGAACTGAAGTGGTGCCTGACAAAGCGTCAGGATTGCCGTGGCGATGATAATCTGCCGATCCCCGAGGACTTCTCGTTACTGCATTCGCTTATCATCCGCTACAAAGACGAATCCGGAACCCCGGAAAAAGTCAAGAACGGTGGAAAACGTCATTTCCTGGTGCGCAGGGTGCTGGCCTATGTGCTTGGCGA
>MGZK01000048.1 GCA_001802125.1 Geobacteraceae bacterium GWC2_55_20 | reverse complement strand
ATTGAATAGCAGTCCTCGGTGCTGGCCGCATCACCCGGAAGCCGTCCGCAACTGCTGGGGAAGCCGAGCTTGACCGCGTCAGCAGTGGTGAATGGTACATAGGTGAAATAATCGGCCAGCGCGTTGGGGACGATGTTGGTCCAGGCGTTGGTCTGGGAAGATGGCAGCAAAACCGGCTTGCGATAGTCGGGAAGCACGGCCGTGCCCGCCGCGCAGACAGCTCCCGCCGTTGCGATTGTCAACAGGATTGACATCACCAATCCGATAAACAGGCTTTGTGACGGATTCTTTGCAGGTTTCATTTTCAACCTCCCGAACTATATATGTTTAGAAATATGAGGCTTGTCAGACCAACAGCGCTTTCAAGCGTAGTTACATGGAACTGGTGTGGGGTATAGCAAATAATGAGCCAAACCATATATATGTAAAAAACCTCTAAAAAACAGCTATTAGTGAATATTTCCGTTCCCTGTGCGGTATTGGTTTGTTTTGTGGTTGTAAATAAAAGTTACAGCCGATTGTCCCAAAGATTGTAAACCATTGTAGTTGTGCTTTGGTTGACAAGTTGTGTGCGTCCATGGTATTCAGTCCCATTCAAAGGAGAAATTCCGCTCATGTATGATTATCTGCGCAAAATATCGTCAGCCATTCTTCAGGGCCGGCAAATCGAGGCCTCCGAAGCGATGCAACTGGCTTCAGCCGGGGGGAACGATCTTTGTCTGCTGCTGGCGGAGGCCGGCCGTATTCGGGAGCATTTCATCGGGACCGAGGTTACGCTCTGTTCGATCATCAACGCTAAATCGGGGCGTTGCCCGGAGAACTGCGCCTTCTGTTCGCAGTCGATTCATCACCAGACCGGCGTGGCAGTATATCCGCTGGTGGAGGAAGATGAGCTGGTGCACTGCGCCAAGATGGCGGAATCCATCGGCTCCTCCTGCTACGGTATCATTACCAGCGGCACCACCGTCAGCAAGGGCAGTGAGTTGGATCAAATCTGTTCCACCCTGCGACGTATCAGAAATGAAACCAACATCAATCCCTCCTGCTCCCTCGGTATCCTGGACTACGAGACCGCCTGTATTCTGTGTGAGGCCGGCATGGTGACCTATCATCACAATCTGGAAACCGCTCGTAGCTATTTTCCAATGATTTGCAGCACCCATGACTACGAAGAGGATGTGGAAACGGTGCGTGTGGCCAAACGAGCCGGTTTGAAAGTCTGTTCCGGCGGCATTTTCGGCCTGGGTGAGACCATGGAGCAGCGTATCGAAATGGCCCTTACATTACGGGAGCTGGATGTGGATTCGGTGCCGATCAACTTTCTCGACCCGGTGGAGGGTACCCGCCTGGCTGATGCCGATTTCCTGACGCCGCTGGAGTGTCTTAAAACAATCGCCATCTACCGTTTTCTGCTGCCTGACCGCCAGATCAAGGTTTGCGGCGGGCGTGAGCGTAATCTGCGCGAACTGCAGTCCTGGATCTTCATGGCCGGCGCCAGCGGCATGATGACCGGCAACTACTTGACCAAACCCGGCCGTAACCCTGAAGACGACCGCAGGATGCTGATCGACCTGGGATTGGCCGTTGCCAAATGCGGGTGCAGCTGATGGCGGGGCGGGGGATTTTTATTACCGGAACTGATACCGGGGTCGGAAAAACCATTACGGCGGCCACGCTTGCCCGCTTGTTGCGTGTAAATGGAATAAATGTCGGCGTGATGAAGCCCGTAACCAGTGGCTGCAGTGAAGTCGATGGTGTTTTGGTATCGGATGACGCACTTCTGCTATGCGAGGCCGCCGGGATCGTCTGCAGTGAGGATGTCGCGCCCTACTGTCTCCGTGAAGCACTTGCCCCGGCCGAGGCGGCCAAGATCGATGGTGTGCGGGTTGACTTTGCGCGTATCAAGGAGTGCTATCTACGTCTGGCTGCAATCCACGATTACGTGATCGTCGAAGGCGCCGGCGGGCTGATGGTGCCGTTGTCGGGAGGGCTGCTGGTTGCCGACCTCGCGCGGGAGCTTGGTCTGCCGCTGCTGGTAGTGGCGCGTCCGGCTCTTGGGACCATCAACCACACCGTGCTGACCTGTTTTGCCGCTCAGCAGATGGGGTTGCACGTGGCCGGGGTGATCGTCAATGGTATGCCGGATAATCCGGGGGCCGCCGAAAAGAGCGCCTCTCATCATATCGGCTCCCTATGTGGTGCGCCGGTGCTGGGAATTTGGCCGCTTCGCGATGAAGCCGACCGGATGGAAATCGTTGACGAGTTGGCCGCCTGGCTGGACGGCCAGCCGGAAACCGCCATCGTGCTGCGTGAACTGGGATTATGAGCCGGTATTCGACTGCACAGCTACGCAAGTGGGACCGGGACCATGTCTGGCATCCTTTCACCCAGATGCAGGATTGGGAGCGAGACGATCAGATCGTCATCGAAAAGGGGGAGGGGTGCTGGCTGATCGATACGGACGGCAAGCGTTACTTGGATGGAGTCGCCTCCATGTGGACCAATGTCCATGGCCATTGCCGGCCCGAGTTGAATCAGGCGCTCAAGGACCAGGTTGACCGGTTGGAGCATTCCACTCTGCTGGGGCTGGCCAGTGAACAGAGCATCGTACTGGCCGCCCGGCTGTCTGAAATCACTCCGCCCGGTCTGGACCGGGTTTTTTACTCCGATAACGGTTCGACCGCGATGGAGGTGGCTGTCAAGATGGCCTATCAGTACCAGGCCCATCGCGGCCGGCCCGAACGCAGCCGCTTCATCACCTTCAGGCATGCCTATCATGGCGATACCCTCGGCGCGGTCAGTGTGGGCGGCATAGATATCTACCATGCCACGTTCAAGCCGCTGATGTTCGAGGCGGTCCAGGCGCCGTCGCCATACTGCTACCGTTGCGAACTGGGTTGCGGAGACAGCCGCGACTGCGGAATGAAATGCCTGGAGGCGCTTGAACGGATCATCCGGGAACAGGCCGGCCATGCGGCGGGACTGGTGATAGAGCCGCTCATCCAGGGGGCCGGCGGCATGATCGTCCAGCCTCCCGGATTTCTGAAGGGGGTCCGCGCACTGTGCGACCGCTATGACCTTTTGATGATCGCCGACGAGGTGGCCACCGGGTTTGGCAGGACCGGTACAATGTTCGCCTGCCAGCATGAAGGTGTCGTGCCGGACATCATGGCCGTTTCCAAGGGGATTGCGGCCGGTTATCTGCCGATCGCGGCCACAATTACAACTTCAAAGGTCTATCAGGCTTTTCTGGGTGAGTATTCCGAGCTGAAGACGTTCTTCCACGGTCATACATTTACCGGTAATCCGCTGGCCTGCGCCGTCGCACTGAAGAGCCTGGAACTGTTTGAGAGTGATAACCTGCTGGAAGAGCTGCAGCTCAAAATATCCCGGCTGGCAGAGCGTCTGGAGCGGTTCAGGTCGCTCTCCCATGTGGGCGATATCCGTCAGTGCGGTCTGGCTGCCGGTATTGAACTGGTTGAGGATAAAGAATCCCGTCGGGCTTACGACTGGGAGCTGAAGACCGGTGTGCGGGTATGCCTTGAAGCCCGCAAACATGGCATCTTTTCCAGGCCATTGGGAAATACCGTGGTGATCTTCCCGCCCCTGGTGATTTCAATTGATGAACTGGACCTGCTTCTGGATGGTCTTTATTGCTCAATCCAGGCGGTTACCGGTTCTTAATCGGTTAACGCACATTTCTCGTTATCTGGTACAGACAAAACCTCGCTAACCAGCGGGGTTTTTATTTGCCTTTTTCTCGTTGCTTTTCGATTCAATTGTCGATTTAATGCCGATCAATACTTGTCATGGGGTTGATCCGATGTCAGATGATATAAGAATTCTCGTAATAGATGACGACAACTCCGGCCGGGAGGCGCTCTCGCTCCTTTTACAATCTGTCGGCTACTCGGTTGTTTCGGCGGCCAATGGCGAAGATGCGCTCGAAATCATTTCCCAGGAACAATTCCAGATTATAGTTTCAGACCTGTTTCTGCCGGACAAGAGCGGGTTTGATATCCTGCAGAGTGTTCGAAAGGTATCCTCGGCCACGGAAGTGATTGTGGTCACCGGTCACGCTTCCGCCCAGACTGCTGTCAGGGCCATGAAGGAAGGGGCTTTTGATTACATAACCAAACCGATAGATTTCGACGAGCTGAAAATAGTTGTTGCCAAGGCGCTGGAAAAGCAGAAGCTGCTCTCGGAAAACGTCTACCTTCGCAAGCAGCTTCAGGGGCGTTTCGACTTCAGCAACATCATCGGCAGTTCACCCGCGATGGAGTTTGTTTTCGAGCGCATGCGGCGAATCGTCAAAACCGATTCAACCGTTCTGATTACCGGTGAATCGGGAACCGGCAAGGAGCTGGTGGCCCGCGCCCTTCATTATAATGGCAACCGCAAGGACAAGCCGTTCATAGCGGTAAACTGTGGCGCAATTCCCGAGTCGCTGCTGGAAAGCGAGCTTTTCGGCCATGTGAAAGGTGCCTTTACCGGAGCTATCTCCGATAAGGCCGGAAAGTTCGAGGCGGCTAATCACGGCACAATCTTCCTGGATGAGATAGGCACCATGCCGCTGCATCTTCAGACCAAGTTGCTGCGGGTGCTGCAGGAACAGGAGGTCGAGCGGGTTGGTTCAAACAAGCCGGTCAAGCTCCATGTCAGGGTCATATCTGCAACCAATATCGATCTGGAGATGAAGGTAAATCAGGCTGAATTCCGCGAGGATCTGTTTTATCGCCTGAATGTGATCCCGCTGCATCTTCCGCCGTTGCGGGAGAGACAGCAGGATATCATGCCGCTGGCCGGTTATTTTCTGGAGAAGTATTGCAAGTTGATGGGGCGGACGATGATGAGTGTCAACAAGCAGGCGCTTGAGGTGCTGGAACGTTATTCCTGGCCCGGAAATGTCCGGGAACTGGAGAACCTGATCGAGCGGATCATTGCGCTGACTGACGGAACCGTAATTACCAGTAATGATTTGCCGGCAGGATTTCTCAGGGATAAGCGAAGCAGTGTCGGAGTCAGGATTGATCTGAACGAGAAGGGGGTTGACCTGGTGGCGACACTTGGCGAAATAGAACGGACCCTGATCTCCCAGGCTTTGAAGCTGACCGGTGGCAACAGAGCCAAAGCGTCAACATTACTGGGCATCAACCGCACCACCATGGTGGAAAAAATCAAGCGGCTCAAGCTCGAAGCCTGAAGATTGACTGTTGCCACTGCTTTTTATATAAGCGTGAATAACAAGAGGCGCCGGAAAAATTCCGGCGCCTCTTGTCTATGATGGCGGGGTTGACGGGGCTCGAACCCGCGACTTCCAGCGTGACAGGCTGGCACTCTAACCAACTGAGCTACAACCCCCTGATTACCACATATGTGACTTGATTTGCACGATGAGGCAGTGCAGCGCCAAGAATCCAAACTTATACAGGTGATGAGAATAAAACGCAAGCATTTATTTATAAAAAATGCATCTGGTACTGGCTCAGCTTCATTGCTAACTTTGGAAATGCCAGAATTACTTTGACAAAATGGGACTTATTACATTAATATGGCGCGAATTTACATTAAGGATACTATAACGATGCAGTCCGCACTTAACATCATCGGCGAAGAATTGATTCTCGTTGAACAACAATTCCGCAAAGACCTGGAGTCAGACGTCCCCTTGATCCGCAAGGTTGGCGAGTATGTACTCTCCAGCGGCGGAAAACGTGTGCGTCCTGCACTTCTGCTTCTGTCCGCCCGCCTGTGCGGTTACAGTGGAGACAAGGCTGTTCCGCTGGCCAGCGTGGTCGAATTCATACACACGGCAACTTTGCTGCATGACGATGTTGTCGATAGCGCCACCTTGCGTCGTGGAATCGCTTCCGCCAACACCCTGTGGGGCAACGAAGCTTCGGTGCTGGTCGGCGACTTTCTCTTTTCCAAATCATTCTCCCTGATGGTAGGGGTCGGCAGCCTGGATATTCTGCGCATTTTCTCAGAAGCAACCACAATCATCGCCGAGGGCGAAGTGATGCAGTTGCTTTGTACCGGAGAACTCGACCTGGCTGAGGATCGTTATATCGGCGTGGTGCGTTCCAAGACAGCGATACTCATGTCTGCCGCCTGTGAGGCCGGCGCCGTTCTGGGGGGGGTGTCGCCTGGGAAACAACAGTCGCTTGCGAATTTCGGCATGGATCTGGGGATCGCTTTTCAGCTGATGGACGATACCCTGGACTATATAGCCACTGAAGAAGAGTTCGGAAAAAGCATCGGGCATGACCTGGAAGAGGGCAAAATCACACTGCCGCTGATTCATACCCTGAGACAGTGTAACGAAGATGAGAAATATGCAATCGAAGCGGTTATCGATAAAGATGAGATGTCTCTGGAAGAATTCCGTCATGTTTCAGGATTGGTAAAGCGATATGGTGGTATTGAGTATACAATCGACGCTGCGCGTCGTTACATAACGAACTGCGTTACCCATCTGGAGCCATTTGATGCCGGCATCGTACGTGATGCGATGTTGCGCCTGGCCGATTATGTGGTCACCCGCAGTAAGTAGTTTTAGCCTGTCAGTAAAGTTAACAACACCGGAGGTTTCATGCGACGGATATTCTTTCTTACAGCAGCTTGCATGCTTTTCACAATCACCGCCTGTACCAAAACTGATACCGCTAAAAAGGTTTCCGTAGCTCAGGAAAAAAGCCAGGCGCCGGATATTTCTGTGGTTTCGCTTGCCGATGGCTCCGCAACCAAGCTCTCCGCGTTGAAGGGCAAGGTGGTTCTGCTGAACTTCTGGGCTACCTGGTGTCCTCCCTGCCGAGAGGAAATGCCTTCAATGGTCAAACTCAATAACGCCATGAACGGCAAGCCGTTTCAGATGGTGGCGGTTTCGATTGACGAGGGGGGCAAGCAGGATGTTGAATCCTATTTGAAGGAAAGCGGGCACAAGCTTCCGGTCTATCTTGACCCAGACGGAAACGCATCAAAGCTGTACGGTATTACCGGTGTTCCGGAATCATTCATCATTGACAAGCAGGGTGTAATCGTCAAGAAGATCATCGGTGGGCTTGCTTGGGATTCAGCTGAAGTTGCATCATTTCTCGAAGGTTTGATGAAGTAGGCTTTCCAGATGCATACTCAGGAAGTAACCTACATAGGCGCATTCATCGCCGGCTTGCTTTCTTTCCTGTCTCCATGTGTTTTGCCGCTGATCCCGTCGTATATCACCTATATCACCGGCCTTTCATTCGCAGATCTGCAGGCGGAGCACCCGTCTCACATCATCCGCCAGAAAACCATCCTGCATTCATTCTTTTTCATTTGCGGATTTACAATCGTATTTGTTCTGCTTGGCGCCTCCGCAACTTACATCGGCTCGTTCCTCAGTCATAATGCCACCATTATCAGAAAAATCGGCGGTGTCCTGCTGGTGGTGCTGGGAATTCATGTCACCGGATTGATCTCGCTGAATTTTTTGCTTGGGGAAAAAAGGGTTTCCATCAAACACAAACCGTCCGGTTATGTGGGCAGTTTTCTGGTCGGCATCGCGTTTGCCGCGGGCTGGACACCCTGCATCGGACCTATCCTGGCTGCTATCCTGGCCGTGGCCGCCACCAAGGAAAGTGTTTATCAGGGGATTGTTTTGTTGCTGCTTTATTCGCTGGGGCTCGGTGTACCGTTTTTTATATCCGCGCTGGCCATGCACCAATTCTTGTCGGTGTTTAACCGATTCAAAAAATTCATACGTCTGTTCGAGATAATTACAGGTATTTTCCTGGTACTGGTTGGTGTATTAATCTATACCAACTGGCTGTCTCGTCTTTCCGGTTATGCCGGAATTCTCTTCAAGGGATTTGAATGAAGCCCCATGACTCCCGTCACTCAATCCAATTGGTAGTATCGCAGTTAGTCGTTACGGAAGCCTTTTACGCAGGTATTCTTGATTTGCCGGTCAGGCGTTCGCTGACAGCGCAGGGTGCTCCAGATCATCTGGTGATCGACATGGATGGAATTGCGATCGTCTTTGTGGAAGAGACCGATGTGATCAGGTCCCATCCGATGCTGGGAACTCGATTCAGCATGTTTCCGCGCGGTATCGGAGTGACGCTGCATTTCGAGGTCAATGACATCGAGGAGATAAGCGATGCCATCATGGAAGAGGGATTGGAAATACTCTATCCCCTTGAGATAAAACCGTATGGTATCAAGGAGATGTGGTGTTTCGATCCGGATGGATACCTGGTTGTGCTGGACGAGTTGGTGGAGTCCAGAAAAAAAGCCGGGCAATAAGCCCGGCCCGAATTATTTCTTTTCTTCGTCTTTCTTTTCCTCCCGCGCCGCGGGAGTGCAGGTGTTTGACATTCAGGTCTGGACGCCCATTTTGGGCAGAATATATTTATTGACCACAAACCAGATTACGACGATACCAACCAGTAACAAAATATCCTGCATCATACCTCCTCTTCTAATCATCTTTTTTGATTCTGACGACCTGGCTTACACCCGGCATGGCTTCGATTTCGTGGTCGTTGAGGGTGTCCGTGTCTCCAATGACGCCGATGATGGTGCGATTGGCGCCGGTTGATTGATGAATATCAAAATCATGGGTTATAAGATACTCCTTTATTGAATCAAGCGCATCTTCTTCGGCATGTTTTCTCATTATTATCAGCATTTTCAGATTTCTCCCTTATTCGTCTTCTTTATGTGACATGATTCTTTCCAATCGGCGTGATTCATCAACTACGCGCTCGAACATCCTGATAATTGCGTCGTCATCCAGCGGCCCCGGATTATCCTCTTTCATTCGGTTGAAGATACGTTTTTCACGGGCCGGGTCGAAAACTGGCAGATTCAGCTCTTTTTTCGCATGTCCGATTTCCAGCGCCAAGCGTGCCCGTTCGTTGAAGATGCGTAGCAGAACATCATCCAGCAGGTCAATCCGTTTTCGTATTTCATTAATATCCACATTACCCCCAAGATTATCTAATTGCTATTTTGTCAACTGTCAGAGAGCCGGTTTGGATGGTTAGCTGTCCCTGTATAGTCGTTGCTCCCGTGATGGTGTTGAAAGTTGATTCATATCCACCCAGAAGGGTTAGATTGTAAGGGCTCTGAATGCCGCCGTTGACCGTGAGATTCTCGATAAACTCGGTTTGTGATGTTGTGGTCAACGCCTTCAGTGTATCTGCGCTGAGCGCCGCATTAAAAGCGGATTGCAGCGTCTGGTACCCCTGGGATGTAGATATGCGCGGATTAATAACGCGTGGCGGCAGGGTTGTAAAAGTGGCGGTGACAGTTCTGGGCGCATTCATAGTTACCGTGCATGCTGTACCGTTGACGCTGTCACAACCTGTCCAGCCTCCAAAACCGGACAGGCTGGGGGTGGCGGTCAATATTACCGTCGATCCGGTGGGGAAGATGGCCGGTTGACAGGAAAGATCGCTGCTGCTGCAGTTGATGCCGGCCGGGTTGCTGTTGACGTCACCGCTGCCGGTTCCGCTGAATGCCAGTGTC
The DNA here is from genome assembly GCA_001802125.1 of Geobacteraceae bacterium GWC2_55_20. Taxonomy (GTDB): domain Bacteria; phylum Desulfobacterota; class Desulfuromonadia; order Geobacterales; family Pseudopelobacteraceae; genus JACRCG01. Next base: position 52,844 of record MGZK01000048.1, on the reverse strand, counting down.
AACAGGCTGGATGGGACATAGTTCCCTGCCCTTACCGGGACGAAATATAGTCCCTTGGTGGAGGCTGTAAAGTCGGTCCCATCCGCCATATTTATTGCTCTGGCGGTCAAAAGAAGTGGATCGACTATGTTGGGTGTCGATGTCCAGTAACTATCTGCAAGAAACGACTGAAAACCCTGGCTTGTGGTCAGCCAGCTTGCGGGACTAGGCTCCTCACGATTGAACAGACTGGACATCTCGTTGAAATTGGGCAGGCGCCAGTCATTATGCCCCAGGTAATTTTGGGTATTTAAACAGGCCATTTTGATGAAAGTGTCATCCCAGGTCAGTTTCATATCCATGATATTGCACTCTGGTGGCGGGTTATTGCTGATTACATCCGCCGCTGGCCACATCAACCCGGTAAGATTGTCGGTCATGGTTGTACCGTTGTTGGTAAAACGTGGATTCTGCCAGTTTGCTCCTTTTAGCAGCTCTCCATCCTGTCCGGTTCCCACGCAGCTGGTTTCAAGCAACGATGCCGGATCATAACAGGTGGTCTGTCCAGTCCGTGGAAGCTGTATCGCTCCGGCCGTGCCGTCTCTGACAGGCCATACCGGAAGAGAATCATTCTTGTTTGTACTACCCAGTATGCCGTTTCCCATGTAGATATCGAATGCTAATCCTGGAAATCCGGTCATCGTGGTTGACGACCAAAAGTGGTTGGAGGCTGTATCAATAACATTGACGTTAGTAAACGGGTGTCCCGAAGCAAGTGAAGGAAAACTCCGGGTCACATCGACCAGGCTCCTGATCTCGTTGATATTCGGCATGCGCCAGGAGGCGGAACCAAGGTAGACATAGGAGTTCATGCAGGCTACGTGGCTGAGCGCTGACGACCAGGTTTTGTTGCCACCCGGATTGCATTGGGACGGTCCCGGTGTACGGGCATCCCTGGTCCAGGTCAGGCCGGTCAGGTTGTCGGTGACGGTTCCATCGCCGTGATCGCTGAAACGCTGGGCCGGCCAGGCTATTCCCAGTTGCAGCTCTCCATCCTGTTCGGTGCCGCTGCAGGCTATTACGGTCCCGTCGGCATCGTAGCAGGTTGTCATTCCGGTTTTGGGAAGCTGAATGGTTGATGCTTGTGAAGAGTGGGGGTACAGTACGGCCAGTGAAAACAGAACTGCCAGCGAAAATCGCGTTTTCATAAAATACCCCCGGGTTGGAATCATAATGTTGTGAGTTTCTTTGCTGATTGTGATTGGAAAGGTTTGAATTTACGACGTTACATACGGGAAAAAGTTTAACAGTGTTTTCCGGGCGCGTCAATCTTGAAACTTAATCTATTCTTTTGTGAACGCCTTAATAAACAGAAGGGCCGCCCCGGATCGGACGGCCCTTCTGTTTGTTCGCTTGCGATCCCTAGAAACCCGGGCGTTATTTGATTGTCAGGTTGTCAATTGTCAAGCTGCCAAGGCTTATGATCAGGCTTGTAATCGAGGTGACGCCGGTGTGGGTAGTGCCGAAATCGGCGGCATAGCCGCCCGACAGGGTTACCGTGGTTCCATTGTCGGCATCCAGGGCTTCCGGGAATGCCTTGTCGCGCAGTTTTATGACCGTACCGCTGACCGTGGCTGCGTTGTAGGCGCTCAGCACGGTTCCGTACGGCGTGAGGTCGTTATTCAGACGGGCATTATCCTGAATAGTGAAGGTTGCCGTGACTGACTTGTTTGCATCCATGGTGAGCGTGCAGGGGGTCGAGGCCGCGCCGGCGCAGTTGCCGCCCCAGACGCCGTAGTCAGATCCGATACTTGGCGAGGCGGTCAATGTCACCGATGTGTTGAAGTCAAAAATCCTGCACCAGGTTCCGGCGCAGACGGTGCCGGTGGGAAGGCTGGTTACATTGACGTTGCCCACTCCGGTTATGGATACGGTCAGCTTGGGAGTTACGGTAAAGGATGCATTCCAATATTGTACACCAAAATACTCGATGTAATACTGTGGCAGGCTTCCGGTCCCGCCCGGAATTGTGAATGTCAGGGCACTGGACGTTACGCTGTTGACCGTTGCCGTAATTCCGTCCACCAAGATCTGGTACATGGCGGGGTTCATCTCGTAGAAGCTGCCGGTTACGGTCACTACAGTGCCGGCAGGTCCAGATTCAGGTGACGTGGAGGTGATGGCCGGGTTTGGCAACACTGTGTAGGTGGGACCGGTGGCCGTGCCGCCCTCAGTGGTGACTCTGACCAGCCCGGTTGTAGCCCCGAAGGGAACATAGGCCGAAATCTGGCTGGAAGAGAACCAACTCACATTAAATGAATTCTGGTAGTTGAAGCTGACCTGGTTACTCTGGCAATTGCTGAAATTGGTCCCATATATCACCACGTTGGCGTTAAGCGGCCCCTGGGTCGGGAAAATGCTGGTGATGGTGGGCGCAGGGACAGTGAAGCTGGTGCTGCTGAATGCAGCTTGGCTGCCTGTTGAAACGCTGATCGGGCCATTTTGCGCGCCACAAGGCACCGTTACCAGCAGCTGGGTTGACGTGGCGCTGTATGGGGTGGTGCACTGCGTGCCGAAACAGACCTGGTTGGATGTGGGATTGGTGCTGAAATTGGAGCCGGTGATTGTGACTGTACCGCCGGGGATGGCACTTGACGGTGTGAAACCGGAGATGCTGACCGCCGGAATACCGTAGATACTGGTCTGTCCCATGGCGTCGGCTTCACCGACGAAGATGCGAACGTTGGGGAAGTTGTAACCGGTCTTTGAACCGCTGACGGTAATAACATCGCCCTCCTCCACATTCAGCACATAATATTTGCCGTCAGTATAAGTGCTGGCGCCGGGGCCGCTCACAAGTGCTGCCGTGTTGGCCGGGTCGGTGTAGGCGACAGTGTAATAATTGTAGGAATCGTGATTGTTACTGTAGGCGGAAACCGTCACCCCTCCCAGGTAATTGGTGCTGCTGGCAATGCTGCCGTTTCGTGTCCTGGCCCTGAGAACTCCCTTGCCCGCCTGGATGCCCCAGGTCGTGAAATGGGACTGTTGGGCGAGGGCAAAGTTATAAGTTGAATCGATCGGAATCGGAACATTGGAATAATTTATAAAGAAGGCGGTGTATACCGGCATGTAACCGATCTTGCTTAGTTTCAGTCGGTAGGGAACACCGGTGGGGATGCCGGGCAGGCTGAATAAACCGCTGGCGTTACTTGGCACGGCCGGAACGGACGGTTTGTCGGCGACCTCCACCTGTACCCCCGACATCACGGTGGGCGTGAAATCGGTTACATAATAGTTATAGGTGAAGGTCGGGGTGAATTCGACGGCTGAGGCTACCGTCTGGCCATTGGTGGCAACGATGATCGGCCCGGTGGAGGGTGCATTGGAGCATGTTGGCAGATTCACTGTGAGCTGGGAACTGCTGGCGGCGGTCGGTGTTACCGCGACGAAAGTGTTGTTGAAATAAACCGCGTTGTTGCCTGGTGTGCTGCTGAAGCCGCTGCCGTTGATGGTGATAGGTGTTCCGGATCCGCATGGCAGCGTCATGGTTCCCAGGGACGTGATGCTGAGCCCGCTGGCTTGCGGCGTGAACTGTTGCCAGATTGTCGAACGGTTGCCGTATTTGTCGTACATATTGATGCCCCAGTTGTACGTCCTTCCGGTCGAGAGGGTCGGTCCGTCATATTGAACCGATACCTGATCAGGCGTCAGGTATTTTTCCCAGAGATAGTCTCCGGAGGAATTGGCCTCCATAAGCGCCAGATGGTACATGTAGGGCGAATTGGGAGCGCCGGAAAGTGTATTCCAGGCGAAACGGGGGTTGTTGCTGCTTGGGGCGGTATTGCCGATCGGATAGGTCTGGTTGGGTGATTTGTTCATTACGTTGGCAACCGTCAGGATTAACGATTCCGATGTGTTGTCGGTGTAGGTGATGGTCAGGTTGTAGCTGTCGCCGACCTGTGGAGCGGCTTCCAGTTGCGCATTCAGAGAGAAACTGCCCCACGAGTTTTGCCCGATACTGGTCTCGGACATCTGCTGGCCGCTGTTGATGACGATATGGGCCGGGCGTTTGACTTGGCCGTTGAATTCGAAATCCAGTTGATAAGGTGTCGGGCTGTTGGTCTGGACCTCCGTCGTCACGGATGCCTCAAGATTGCGACTTACAGACATGCTCAGTGGAGCCATGTCCACCGGCGCACCCTGAACCGTAACTCTCGGGGTAACCCATTCGCTATCGGTATAATTTACATCACCGGTATCGAACCTTTTATTATTGTTCTTATCGAATATTACATACAGTTGGTAACTGCCGTCAGGTACCCCGGCGATATTGATGGTCTGATTCTGAACCGGTGATGTGATCAGGGCGCCGCCAACTGGTCCCTGGTTGCCGATCAGTACCGCCAGCAGTGGAGCGACCGGAGGCGTAGACGTGAAATTGATGTGAACCGTTACGGTGTTGCCGCCGGCTGGAGAACCGATCATCGTTGGTGATGCTGTTGTGGCGGTTGCAGTTGAAACGCCCAGAACAGCCTGCACTGCAAAGTAGTAGCTGACTCCGTTCGTGAGCGGAATGAAGACGTGCCCGTCATCCCTGGAGGAAATGCCGGTCTGGCTTCCGCCCCCCACGGTCTGTCCCGGGCCCGGGTTGGCGCTTGTGCTCCAGTAGACATTGTATGTGTCGGCTATTTCGATGTCGGAGCTGTTTTTGGGAATGTCCCAGAGTATCAGGGCGCCGCCGTTCATTGGGGCTACATTAAGGTTGATGGGGGTGGCCGCGGTTTGGGCAGCCTGGTCCTGAACGCTGAAATTCAGTCCCGGAATGTCGCTTGTGCTGACGTTTATCGGGGTGGCGGGACTGGTGGAACCGATCGGTGACGCGGCATACGGAAATCCTGTGTTGCGTGTGTCAAGAAAGGCTCTTACCTGGCTGAAAGTTCCCTGACGGACCCCTTTGATTGTATAAGGGACGTTTACGGCGTTGGCTGCCACATTGGCGACGCTTGTTCCATATCCGGATGACTGCCCGCTGTTCTGGTCGATCAGCATCACATACAATCGTCCGCTTTTGCTGGTGGCGTTGGTAATGGTGCCGGACAGTGTGGCGCCCCAAGACATGCCTGCCATGCACACCACCAGGACCATGCCGGCCAGTAGAACCTTAACCGCAATTATTGAACTCTTCATGCTGTACCCCCTCTGAGACCCCGCTGCTTATAGATATATACGAATATGAAATAACGTGTGTAATACTACCACATCCGGCAATAATTAAAAGCCCTCTTCTGATGCGGAGGGCTTTTAATTATTGCCTGGCCTGCAGGCCTATGTCCGGACTTGCTGGCTTCTTTATCTGATGGCCAGCCTGTCAACCACCACGCTTCCGAGCTGGAAAATAACCTGCCCCTGGATCGTGGTGTAGCCGGACTGGTTCAGGAAACCTGTATCATAACCGCCTGCCAGGAAAACGTTGACAGCGTGTCTGAAAGTGAGCGGATCTTCGAGGAAAACTTCCGCCAGCGGTTGCAGGGTGTCGTTGTCAACCGCGGCGTCATAGGCCAGCTGCAGCAGTTGATAAGGGGTCGGACTTCCCAGGATGAAGACTCTTGCCGGCAACAGGTCGAAACCGGCGCTGACATTTTTTGCGGCATCCATCGTCACGACACAGGTAGCGGTGCCGGAGCATCCTTCCCCGCTCCAGCCGGTAAAGGTCGAGTTGACATCGGCGGTGGCTGTCAGGGTTACAATCTCGCCACTGTTGAAGGGCGTAGATGGGCAGGTTGTTCCGCTGCTGCAGCTTATGCCTGGTGGCGAGCTGTGCACGCTACCGTCGCCGGTTCCCTGGAAGGTCACGGTGAGCAGTTGAGTCGTGGCCGGAATGACATTGTAGGATGTCAACTCCCGGTTCATGTTGGGCGAACTCATCTTGACCAGGCCGACTCCGGCTGCATACCATTCGTCGGCCGTATAAGGCGGATAGGTGGTTCCGTCTTCGGTAATGGTGAAGGTTTTTGTGATCTTGATCGCCTGGAATGTTCCGGCCGGGACAGTCACGCTTTCCGCCGGGCCGACGGTCACGTCGACAACCTGCGTGGTGACAGTGTCAGAAGGCGGCATTGGTATATCAGGTAAACCTGTATAGTGGGTTATTCCGGTTAGATGAGTGTTTCCGATGCTGGTTGAAGTCTCATGAGTTCCGGCTATTACGCTGGAAGGAAAGGATATCTGACTGGGAGTATATGTGTTGACCGTTGTGGTTTCTGTCCAATAAGTACCAATGTACGGAAGTGGTGCCGTGTCTACCGTGATGATAGTTATCTGTGTATCGGTAACATATATGGCCTGCCCCAGATTGACATAGTTGTTGTCGGATGTTACCGAGTTGCCGTTCGGCAGGGTGATCACGGAATGGAAGCTTCCGCTCGGCATTACCTGGACGGCTTCGGTTCCCCACATCATGGTTTGTCCGGTTGCGGTTGGTGTCAGGGTTTGGGTATTAAAATTCCAGGAACTGCCCACGCTGGCGGGGAAATGGGATGTTCCGGCAATCACGGCGCAACTGCCATGACAGGGAGGCAGCAAAAAGGTCAACCCGATTGAAATAAGACAACAGAGCAGGATTCTCATGCTGCACCCCCTTGATTGAAGTGAGATTAATAAATTTGATTGGAATTATATATTAATATTCTCCTAAAAAACAATTATTTATCAGCCTGATCGGATTGTTTTCAGAATTCTTTCTTGATAAAGCTGTCCTTCTTGCCATTGACGTCATCCCGCTCAGGGTAATCGATATTATAATGCAGGCCCCGCGATTCTTTCCTCATCTGGGCGCAGGACACGATCAGTTCGGCCACCGTGGATATGTTGCGCAGTTCTATCAGGTCCGAGGTGATGTTGAAATTCCAGTAATATTCCTCGATCTCGCCCTGAATCATTTTGATGCGGTTCATGGCCCTGGCCAAACGCTTGTCCGAGCGGACGATGCCGACGTAGTTCCACATCGTGCGGCGGATTTCATCCCAGTTCTGGGACACAACCACCATCTCGTCACTGTTGGTGGCGGTGCTGGAATCCCAGGCCGGAATATCACGCCGGTCCTGTTGCATTGATTTTACCGCTTCGCAGGAATGCCGGAAGGCTCGCCCGGCGTACACCGCCGCTTCCAGAAGCGAGTTGCTGGCCAGGCGGTTGGCCCCGTGCAGGCCGGTGAAGGCTACTTCGCCAATCGCATACAGTCCGGGAAGATCGGTTTCAGCGTTGCCGTTGACCGCAACGCCTCCGCAAAGATAATGGGCGGCAGGCACAACCGGCAGCCCTTCCTTGGTCATGTCCAGCCCAAACTCAAGGCAGGTTTGATAGATGTTTGGAAAGCGGTTGCGCACTACATCAGCCGGTTCGTGGGTGATGTCCAGAAAAACGCAGTCGTCGCCACTTGTTTTCATCTCGTTATCGATGGCTCTGGCAACTATGTCGCGCGGAGCAAGGTCTCTCAGCTTGTGATATTTTTCCATGAAAGCCGTGCCGTCACGCCGCCGCAGGATGGCGCCTTCACCGCGCACCGCCTCGGAGATCAGGAATGACTTGGCCGCTGGATGAAAGAGGGTGGTGGGGTGGAACTGCATGAATTCCATGTTGGCAACCGTGGCGCCGGCACGGTAGGCCATTGCCACGCCGTCGCCGGACGCAACGTCCGGATTGCATGTGTACAGGTAAACCTTGCCGGCGCCGCCGCTGGCCAGCAGTGTGATTTTGGAAGAGAACGTGATCACCCTGTCCTTGTTTATATCAAGCGCATAGGCGCCCAGGCAGTGATTGGTTTCGTCCTGGCACCGTTCCGGTTTGCGCCGTTCAACCTTGGCAGAGGTGATCAGGTCGATGGCGATATGGTGTTCGTAAACCTGAATGTTGGGGTGTTGGAGCACCGCTTCCACCAAGGCGCGTTCGATCTCGCGACCGGTGATATCCTCGGCGTGCAGGATCCTTCTGGCGCTGTGTCCGCCTTCGCGGGTCAGGTCGTATTTTTCCCCGCTGGTGGTAAATTTTACACCCCACTCGATCAGGTTGCGAATAGTTTGCGGTCCTTCTTCCACCACCATTCTGACCACGTCTTCATGGCAGATGCCGGCGCCGGCCACCAGGGTGTCCTCCACATGGGCATCAAAGGAGTCTTCGGTTGAAAATACCGAGGCGATGCCGCCCTGGGCGTACTTGGTTGCCGATTCAGAAATATCACGTTTGGTAACGACGGCGACGCTGCCGTGGTTGGCTGCCTGGAGGGCGAATGACAGACCGGCAATGCCGCTGCCGATGACCAGGAAATCACTTTCGATACGCATGGATGAGCTTCCCTTCGTGGTAGTGTATACAGGATTTGACGGATTATTGTCCCCTGCGGCCGTTTTGTCAAGTGGAGAGGGGGGGATTCTAAATCTTTATCAATATTCATGAGGTCTGATTTCCGGATTTGAACCCTGAGGCAAGCGCATTTAAATTTATATGGATAAAAAAAGACTGGCGTCTGGCAACGGTATTCTCAAACAAATTGCATTCTCGGGGTACTTTTAGTATAGTGTCCAGCCTGTTAAATTTCATTACACCGTAATCTGCAAGGAAATTATTGATGAAAGAAATTCTCTCCGGCAACGAGGCCATTGCCCGCGGCGCATTTGAAGCTGGTTGTCTCGTGGCCTGCGCCTATCCCGGCACTCCTTCCACCGAGATTCTCGAAAATACCATCAAGTATAAGGAGATCAACTCTTCCTGGGCCCCCAATGAAAAAGTAGCTCTGGAAGTTGCCATCGGAGCTTCCTTCGGTGGCGGCCGCGCCCTCTGCACCATGAAACATGTGGGTGTCAACGTGGCTGCCGACCCGCTTTTTACTCTTGCATATACCGGGGTCAGGGGAGGGTTGGTGCTGGTGGTGGCCGATGACCCGGAGATGCACTCGTCCCAGAATGAGCAGGATAGCCGCAACTACGCCCGTTTTGCAAAAGTCCCGATGCTGGAGCCGTCCGATTCTCTGGAATGCAAGGAATTTACCCGGCTGGCTTTCGAGCTGTCGGAGCAGTACGACATGCCGGTCATGCTCAGGAGCTGCACCCGCATTTCCCACGGCAAGTCGATCGTGGACCTTGGAGAGCGCGTCACCGGTCTGCCTCTGCCGAAGCTTGAGAAAAATCCCGCCAAGCTGGTGATGTTGCCGGGCAATGCCCGTGTTCGCCACCCGCTGGTCGAGGCCTCGCTGCAAAAACTCTCCGCCGCCGCTTCATCCATGGCCATCAACCGTTCCGAGCTGCGTGACAGGTCGATCGGCATCATCACTTCCGGCGTCTGCTACCAGTATGTGCGCGAAGTGCTGCCCAACGCCTCCACCCTCAAACTGGGCATGGTAAACCCGCTGCCGTACGATCTGATCCGTGAATTTGCCTCACAGGTTGACAAGCTCTACATTGTCGAGGAGCTGGACCCATTTATCGAACAGCAGGTCAGAGCCATGGGAATCAACGCCATCGGCAAGGAATTGATTTCACTCTGCGGCGAGCTGACCCCCGGTCGTCTCCGCAGCTCCTTCTGCTTGCCGCAGCCGGAGGCTGCTCCGGCCGAGAAACTGCCCGGCCGTCCGCCAAACATGTGTCCAGGCTGTCCGCACCGCGGAGTGTTTTTTGCGCTCAACCAATTGAAAGCCTACGTTACCGGCGACATCGGCTGCTATACGCTCGGTTTCATGCCGCCGCTCTCCGCGATGGACACCTGTGTCTGCATGGGGGCTTCGATCGGCATGGCCACCGGAGTCACCAAGGTTGTCTCTGCGGAAGAGAAGAAAAAGGTGGTGGCGGTAATCGGCGATTCCACCTTCCTGCATACCGGTATCAACGGTCTGATGGACATGGTCTATAACAACTCGCCGGCCACGGTGGTGATTCTCGACAACAGTATTACCGCGATGACCGGTCGCCAGGATAATCCCGCTTCGGGCTTTACGCTGATGGACAACCCGGCCAACGCAATCAATATTCCGTTGCTCTGCAAGTCGCTGGGGGTGAAGAATATACGGATCGTTAATCCGCTTGACCTGGAAGAGACCAGGCGTGTGCTTGCGGAGGAGATGGAGCGTCCCGAGACATCGGTGATCATTACCAACAAGCCCTGCGTGCTGATCAAGCGGGAAGATGTGTTCCAGAAGGGGCCGGTCTATGCGGTTGAATCCGAAAAATGCACCGGTTGCCGCGCCTGCCTGAAGATCGGCTGTCCGGCCATTGAATGGCGACCTGCGGGCGACGGCAGCAAAAAGGGCAAAGCCTACATTGATCCGCTGCTCTGTACCGGATGTGATGTATGCCGCCAGCTGTGCAAGTTTGATGCGATCGGGAGCAGATAATGAACGAGCAGATTACGAACGTGCTTTTGGTTGGAGTCGGCGGGCAGGGTATCCTGCTGGCATCCGAAATACTTTCCGAAGCGGCGATGCTGGCCGGTTATGACGTCAAGAAGAGCGAGATCCACGGCATGTCACAGCGTGGCGGGAGTGTCGTCTCCCATGTTCGATACGGCAAACAGGTCTTTTCACCGATAGTACCTGAAGGGGAGGGGGACATCCTGTTCGGATTCGAGCTGATGGAAACCTGCCGTTCGTTGCCGCTTTTGAAGCCGGGCGGCACCGTGGTGGCCAACGACCTCAAAATTTCTCCTCCGTCGGTATTGATGGGGCAGGAGCTTTACCCCGAAGGCCTTGTGGAACGCATCAGGTCGAGCTTTCCCGATTTTATGCTGCTGGACGGCCAGCAGATGGCCGGCAGCGCCGGCAACGTCCGTGCCGCCAACACGGTGTTGCTGGGAGCCGTTTCCAAAAAACTGGATATTGCGGAACAGCACTGGATGAAGGCCCTGGAAAAGATGGTGCCTTCCAAGGCGCTGGACGTGAACAGGAAGGCATTCCAGTTGGGCAGGGATTACAAGTGACACAACTAGACCTGATCATTGCCGCCAATAGAAGCTTCGTGAAGCCGGAGGCTTTTCCGCCGCTTCCCAAGGCTCCGCAGAAGCAACTGGCCATTTTTACCTGCATGGATACCAGGCTGGTAGATTTTCTGGAACCGGCCATGGGCCTCAAGCGGGGAGAGGCCAAGGTAATCAAGAACGCCGGCAATACCATTGTGGATCCGATGTCCGGCGCGGTCATCCGCAGCCTGGTGGCCGGGATATTCATGCTGGGCGTAGATGAAGTCTTCGTGATCGGACACCGTGATTGCGGGATGGCCGCGATAGACGCGGAATCGGTCAAAAGGGATATGGTCGCTCGCGGCATTTCTCCCGATATTATCGATATCCATATTCCGGATTTGAAACAGTGGCTGGGTATTTTCGCGCACCCGGTGGAAAACGTGGAGCGGGTGGTGAAGATAATCAGGCATAACCCGCTGATACCCAAGGATGTGCCGATCCATGGACTCCTGTTCTGTCCGAATGATGGCCATCTTGATATTGTTGTGAACGGCTATACCAAGGAGAGTTTTGCCGCCGGTCTGGTAGCGGAGCCTGCCAGCGATACCGGTCTGGGAAGTTGCTGCGTTTAGTAAGTCAGAAGTAATTTAGTCCGGTTTTGGCGGCTGTGTGCCGCGATTGATATTTTTCGAGGTAACAATCGTATGTTTTTTGATGAGGAATTCGAGACGCTACCCCGTCCGGCACTGGAGGCGCTGCAGCTTAAGCGGCTTCAAAACGTGCTTGAGCGGGTAAATGCCAACGTACCGTTTTACAGGACATCCTTTGCCAAGGCCGGCTTCTCGCCATCCGATCTGAAATGCCTTGACGACCTGCAGGGATTACCGTTTACCACAAAGCAGGATATGCGCGATTCATATCCGTATGACCTGTTTGCCGCGCCGATGGAGGACATCGTCCGTATTCACGCTTCCAGCGGCACCACCGGCAAGCCGACAGTGGTCGGATACACCCGGAAGGATATCTCGACCTGGACCGACCTGATGGCCCGCTCGTTCGTGGCAGCCGGCGCCCACAAGGGCGACATCATCCACAATGCCTACGGCTACGGCCTGTTTACCGGCGGCCTGGGCGCCCATTACGGTGCCGAGCGTCTGGGCGCGTCGGTTATTCCGATTTCCGGCGGCAACACCAAGCGCCAGATCATGATCATGCAGGATTTCGGCTCAACGGTACTGACCTGCACACCGTCTTATTCGCTGTTCATGGCAGAGGAGGCCAAGGCCGAGGGGGTGGACTTCAAGGGGCTCAAGCTGAGGGTCGGAATCTTCGGCGCCGAACCCTGGTCCGAGGCGATGCGTGACGAAATCGAGCAGAAGCTGAACCTGTCGGCGATCGACATCTACGGCCTGTCCGAAATCATGGGACCGGGCGTCGCGATCGAGTGCATCGAAGCCAAGAAGGGGCTGCATATCTGGGAGGACCATTTCATCCCTGAGATTATCGATCCGGTCACCGGGCAGCGCCTGCCGGAAGGTGAACTGGGCGAACTGGTGATCACCACCATCACCAAGCAGGGCATTCCGTTGATCCGTTACCGTACCCGCGACATCACCAGCCTGACCTACGAGCCCTGCATCTGTGGCCGTACCCATGCCCGCATCGCCCGCATGAGCGGACGTTCGGACGATATGCTGATCATTCGCGGCGTGAATGTCTTCCCGTCGCAGATCGAGGCGATCCTGGTCGGTATCGAGGGGATTGAACCGCACTACATGCTGATTATAGATCGTCAGGGTACCCTGGATACTTTGACGGTGCAGGTTGAGGTCAGTGAACAGCTCTTCTCGGACGAGATCAAGGTGTTGCAAGCATTGTCACGCCGGGTTGAAAAAGAGATCAAGGATATGCTGGGTGTTACCTGCACCGCCAAACTTGTGGAGCCAAAAACCATCCAGCGCAGTGAAGGCAAGGCCAAACGGGTCACCGACAACAGAAAGTTGTAGGGGCGCTGCCTGCCGCGCCCAATGCGGGCAGGGCCTGCCCTGTTCCTACAGGAGGAAACATATGAAAGTCGAACAAATATCCATCTTCATTGAAAACAAGTCCGGAAGGCTGGCCGAAATTACCCGCATCCTGGGGGATGCCGGCATCAATATCCGTGCGCTTTCACTGGCAGATACCACTGATTTCGGAATCCTGAGGCTGATTGTAAATGACGGCAATCTGGCCAAAACCGTTCTTAAGGAAAAAGGCTTCACCGTCAACATGACCGAAGTGGTCGCGGTCGAAGTGCCGGATACCCCTGGCGGTCTTTCATCGATTCTGCAGGTGCTTGACCGGCAACGGATCAATGTCGAGTACATGTATGCCTTCGTCGAGCGTTGCGCCGGCAATGCCGTGATAATCTTCCGTTTCGATGAAACCGACAAAGCCATATCTGTTTTGAAATCAGAGAACTTTAACATTCTGGAAGGTGAACGTCTGTACAGCATGTAAGTTACATTCAAGCGGAGGTTACAATGAAAAAGATTTTTGCGGTATGTGGTGTGTTCTGTTTCAGTCTCATGTTCGCAACAGTGTCGTTCGCGGCCGGTACCATCAAGATCGGTGGTCTTTTCTCGGTGACGGGCCCGGCTTCCTTTCTGGGCGAACCTGAGAAGAAGACCCTGGAAATGCTGGTCAAGGAGGTCAACAGCAAGGGTGGAATCAACGGTATGAAGGTTGAGGCTGTCATCTACGACACTACCGGTGATGCCACCAAGGCGGTACAGCTTGCCACCAAGCTGATCAAGGACGACAAGGTTTCCGTGATCATTGGACCCAGCACCACCGGTGAATCGATGGCGGTCATCCCGGTAGCCGAAAAAGAAAAGATTCCGCTGATTTCCTGTGCCGCCGGAATCAAGATCACCGATCCGGCCAAACGTTGGGTCTTCAAAACTCCGGCAAACGACCATGTCGCTGCCGAGAAGATCCTTAATTACATGGCCAAGCAGAAGCAGAAGAGCATTGCGCTGCTGACTGTCACCGACGGCTTCGGTTCCTCGGGACGCGAGCAGATCAAGACCCTTGCCAAGCAGAAAGGGTTTGCGATCGTGGCCGACGAAGTCTACGGCCCCAAAGATACCGACATGACCGCCCAGTTGACCAAGATCCGCGGCATCAAGCCGGACGTGATCATCTGCTGGGGCACCAATCCGGGCCCGGCCGTAATCACCAAGAACGTCAAGCAGCTTGGCATCAAGATTCCGCTTTACATGAGCCATGGCGTGGCTTCCAAAAAGTTCATCGAGCTGGCCGGTTCCGACGCGGCTGAAGGCGTGATGCTTCCGGCAGGCAAGCTGGCCATCTACGATGTTCTGCCGAAAAACGACCTGCAATACAAGCTGCTCAAGGATTATGATCAGGCCTATAGAAAGGCGCATGGCGTCGAGGCCTCCACTTTCGGCGGTTACGCCTATGATGCCTGGTTGCTGGCATCTTCCGCTATCAGGAAAAGTGGAACAACTCCCGAGAAAATCCGCAACGGAATCGAGCAGACCAAGAAGCTGACCAGCATTTCGGGGATCTTCAACATGTCTTCGAAGGATCATAACGGACTCGACCTGTCAGCCTTTGAGATGGTTAAAGTCAGCAAGGGCGACTGGTCATTGATCAAGTAATTTAAAAATTCAAGTCTATCGGAGGACACCCAATGAATTCCCGCATTGTTTCATTTTTGTTTGCAGTGCTAACCATGCTGCTCTCCACAAACGTATTTGCCGCGGCCCCGATCAAGATCGGAGCCCTGTTTGCCGTAACCGGACCGGCCGCCTTCCTGGGCGAGCCCGAGCGTAACACTGCAAAAATGGTGGTGGACGAAATCAACAAGGCTGGCGGTGTAAGGGGGCGCAAACTGGAACTGGTAGCATACGACACTGCCGGTGATGCCACCAAGGCGGTGCAGCTTGCCACCAAACTGATCAAGGACGACAAGGTCGTCGCCATCATCGGCCCCAGTACGACCGGTGAAACCATGGCGGTAATTCCGGTGGCCGAGAAGGAACAGGTTCCGCTGATCTCCTGCTCCGCTGGCAGCAAGATCACCGATCCGGTCAAAAAATGGGTGTTCAAGACCGCCCAGAACGACGCGCTGGCGGTCGGCAGGATTTTCGAATACCTGCAGAAACACAAACAGACCAACGTTGCTATCCTGACCGTTTCCGACGGTTTCGGCGCTTCGGGGCGCGAGCAGTTGAAGGCCCAGGCGGCCAAATATGGCATCAGGATCGTCTCGGACGATACCTATGGTCCCAAGGATACGGACATGACCGCCCAGTTGACCAAAATTCGAGGTTCCAACGCTCAGGCCATCATCTGCTGGGGTACCAATCCAGGACCGGCGGTGGTTGCCAAAAATGCCCGTCAACTAGGCGTCAAGACCCCTCTCTTCATGAGTCATGGCGTCTCATCCAAGAAGTTCATTGACCTGGCCGGTGATGCGGCGGAAGGTGTCAAGCTTCCTTCCGGAAAGGTGTTGGTGAGTGACCTGCTGCCGAAATCCGAGTCCCAGAAAAAAGCACTCGTATCCTTTGTCAAGGATTATCAAAATCACTACAAGGCCGAAGGAGACCATTTCGGTGGGCATGCCTGGGACGCGGTCATGCTTTTGAAGAATGCCATTGAGCGCGGCGCCGATACACCTTCATCGATTCGGAATCAACTGGAAAAAACCAGGAACTTCTTTGGAATCGGCGGCACATTCAACTATAGCGCCCAGGATCATGCCGGACTGGGCAAGGACGCCTTCGTGCTGGTGGAGATCAAAAACAGAGACTGGGTTATTGTAAAATAGAGCTGTTTTTCCTTTTCACAGGGAAAGGCTTTCAAAGTATTTTTAATTATCTTCCGAGAGGCACGGTTCGCCGTGTCTCTCCGTTTGTAGAGCAGGGGTAAAATGCAGTTCGACCAAATTCTCCAGTATGTACTTTCCGGTTTGTCAACCGGCGCAATCTATGCGCTGATCGGCATCGGCTTCTCAATCATCTACAACGCCACCGGCATTATAAATTTCGCCCAAGGCGAGTTTGTCATGCTGGGCGGGTTGCTGACACTGACCTGTCTGGACCTGCTGAAACTGCCGATCTGGGCCGCGATACCCTGTGCAGTGGCTGTATCAACTCTGGCGGGTCTGCTGTTCGAGCGATTGGCCATCAGGCCGCTCAGGCAGCCGACCCCGATCAACCTGGTTATTATCACCATCGGAGGCAGTATTTTGATCCGTGGACTGGCGATGCTGATATGGGGCAAGGACACCCATGCGATACCATCGTTCAGTGGTGATGATCCGATCGCAATCGGCGGCGCCACCATGCTGCCGCAGCACCTCTGGATATTTGCCATCACGGTGGTGATAATCGTGATCAACAAGTTTTATTTCTACCATACCATCAGCGGCAAGGCCATGCGCGCCTGCGCCTATAACCGACGCGCCGCCGGACTGGTGGGGATCGATGTTCGCCGCATGGTTCTATTCTCGTTCATGATCAGCTCCGCCATGGGTGCCGTGGCCGGCATCATCGTCGCCCCGCTGACGATGACCGCCTACGATGTCGGTGTCATGCTTGGCTTGAAAGGATTCTGCGCCGCCATAATCGGCGGCATGAGCAGCGGCATGGCCACCGTGGTGGGTGGCTTGCTGCTGGGAGTGCTTGAGTCACTGGGCGCCGGCCTGATTTCTTCCGGGTACAAGGATGCCATCGCTTTCATCATACTGCTGCTGATTCTCTTCATCCGTCCGCAGGGGCTGTTCGGCAAAGCCGATTCGGAGCGGGTCTGATACCATGAAAAGAGAACTGCTGAAATTCCTTGCCTTTTCCGTTTTTGTGTTGTTGCTACCCCTGCTGTTCGAGGGGGGCTATTTGATGAATGTATTGGTTTTTGTCGGCATCAACACCATGCTGGCGATTGCGCTCAATCTGCTTTTGGGATATGCCGGACAGATCTCGCTCGGGCACGCCGGTTTCTTCGGACTGGGAGCCTACCTGTCCGGTGTCCTGACCGCCACTTATGGCTGGAACCCCTGGCAGGCCATGCCGGTGGCGGCGATTGTTGTCGGTTGCATGGCCTACCTGATCGGATTTCCAGTCCTGAAGCTTAAAGGGCATTATCTGGCCATGGCCACGCTTGGTCTCGGTATCATCATCTATATCGTGTTTAACGAAACCATTGACCTGACCGGCGGTCCGTCCGGCCTCTCCGGCATACCCAATCTGGAGGCGGGTGGGGTTGTTTTCGATTCCGATGTGAAGAACTATTACCTGATCTGGGGCATCACGCTGGCGGTGATTCTGTTCGCGATCAACCTGGCCAACTCCCGAGTCGGGCGGGCGCTGCGCGCCGTGCACGATTCCGAGGTGGCGGCCCAGGTAGTCGGTGTCAACGCCCGCCTGCTGAAGGTGCAAATATTTGCGCTTTCGGCGGTTATTTCATCGCTGGCCGGCAGTCTCTATGCCCACACCATGACTTTCATATCTCCGGCCTCATTCGGATTCAACTTTTCCGTGGAACTGCTGACCATGGTGGTGATCGGCGGTCTGGGCAGCGTTTACGGCTCATTCCTGGGAGCGGCGCTGTTGACACTGCTGCCTGAATTCCTGCGGGCTGCCCAGGATTACGATATCATCATCTACGGCGGTTTGCTGGTGGTAATGGTGATGTTCATGCCGGGGGGGCTGGTACGGGGTGTCCCTGACCTTTTCAGGAGAATATTCAAGTCCAGAGGAGGCGCCGGCCATGCTTGAGGTCTCCGGAATTACCCAGATATTTGGCGGTGTAACGGCTCTGGAAGATGTGTCTTTCCGGGTCAACCGCGGTGACATTACCGGTGTGATCGGTCCCAACGGCGCCGGCAAGACCACGCTTTTCAATATTATCACCGGTATTTACACCCAGACTTCCGGTAAAGTCGTCTTCGAGGATAAGGACATATCAGGACTGCCACCTGAGAAGCTGGCGCGGCTCGCAATGGTACGCACATTCCAGAATATCGAACTCTTCGGCGGTATGACCGTACATGAAAATGTGATGGTCGGGATGCATACCAAAAGTTCAAGCGGCCTGTTGTCCTGTGCGCTCAAGATGCCCTGGAGCATTTCGGAGGAACGCCGCATCCGCAACGATTCGATGAAATGGCTTGAGTTTACCGGTATCACGGATCTGGCGGAAGTTGAAGCCGCCAACCTACCCTTCGGCAAGGGTCGCCTGCTGGAAATCGCCCGGGCATTGGCGGTCGAACCGCGCATCATCCTGATGGACGAACCTGCTGCCGGACTGAACAGCCAGGAAACCCTGGGATTGGCTCAACTGATCAAGCGGATCCGTGACCTGGGCATTACGATTGTTCTGGTGGAGCACGACATGGAACTGGTAATGGATATATGCGACCGGATCGTAGTTCTCAATCTGGGCCGGAAACTGGCCGAGGGAACTCCGCGCGAGATCCAGGAAAATCCGGAGGTTATTGCAGCCTATCTGGGGGATGACGACTGATGCTGCGACTTAAAAACATCAATACCTATTACGGCAAGGTGCATGCGCTGAAAAACGTTTCACTGCATCTGGGCGAAGGGGAAATTGTCACCCTGATCGGTGCCAATGGAGCGGGTAAGACTACCATACTCAACTCCATATCTGGTGTGACACCAGCTTCGAATGGTGAAATCCTGTTCCGCAAGGAGCCGGTGATGGCGCTGCAGCCGGACAGGGTCGTCAAGCTCGGCATATCACAGGTGCCGGAAGGCAGGCAGGTTTTCAAACCGCTTTCGGTTGAAGACAACCTGCAGCTGGGCGCCTATCTGCGCTACCGTGGCCGCGAGGGGAAGGCCGCGATCCAAAAGGACATGGAACAGGTCTTTGCCCTGTTCCCCCGCCTGGAGGAACGACGCAAACAGCTGGCCGGCACCATGTCGGGCGGTGAACAGCAAATGTTGGCCATTGGACGTGCCCTGATGGCCAACCCGAAACTGCTGTTGCTGGATGAACCCTCCATGGGGCTGGCGCCGTTGGTGGTTCAGGAGATATTCCGGGTGCTGCAGCGGTTGCGTCAGGAAAACGGCACAACCATCCTGCTGGTCGAGCAGAACGCCAAGGCGGCTCTCAAGCTGGCTGACCGCGGCTATGTGCTGGAAACCGGCAAGGTTATCCTGGAAGGAGCGGCGGACGAGTTGCTGGAGAATGCCGAAGTCAAACGCGCCTATCTGGGCAAGGATAAAAAGGAAATGTGGGAACGATAAATATCGCGTCACGGTATGAACACTTCAATATAAACATGATCAGGCAGTAACAATCGAAAGGAAGTAAACCAAATGCGTTTTCCGATGCGTCTCAATTATGATCTGACCAAATACATCATCAGTAACAAGCTGAACAAGGTTGAAAAGTATCCGCTGGTACTGATGCTGGAACCTACCCATCTGTGCAATCTGGCCTGCTCCGGCTGCGGCCGGATCCGCGAGTATGCCGACACCATCCAGGAGATGATGAGCCTGGAGGATTGCCTCAAATCGGTGGATGAATGTCCGGCGCCGGTGGTTACAATCACCGGTGGCGAGCCTTTCCTGTATCCGCACATTTATCAGCTGATCGAAGAGGTCCTGGATCGGGGCAAGCATATCTATCTCTGTACCAACGGCATCCTGCTTGAAAAAGCGCTGGACTCGATGAAACCGCATCCCAATTTCACGATCAATGTCCACATGGACGGCCTGGAAGAAACCCATGATCGCATTCTGGAGCGCAAGGGCGCTTTCAAAATTGGCATGGAGGCTATTAAAAAGGCAAAAAAACTGGGTTTCAGGGTCTGCACCAATACCACTATTTTTAACGAAACCGATCTGGTTGAAATTGAAATGCTGTTCACTCATCTGGAAGAGATCGGTGTCGATGGCTTGCTGGTTGCTCCCGGATTCGGGTATGAGGCCGTCGGAGAGAAGTTGTTCCTGGAACGACGCGATATTGAACGCAAATTTGCCGATGTCTACGAGATGAGCAAGAAGCATCGTTTCTTTTCGACTCCCATGTATCTGCGCTTTCTTAAAGGAGAAAAGAAGCTGGAGTGCACACCCTGGGGCAATCCGACCCGTAACCCGCGCGGTTGGAAGGCGCCCTGTTATCTGATCACCGACGAACATTACTCGTCTTTCAGTGAGATGATGGAAAAAACCGATTGGGAAAAGTACGGGGTCGGCAAGGATCCGCGTTGCGCCCAGTGCATGATGCACTGCGGTTTCGAGCCGACGGTCGTCAACGAAATCGGCAAGAGCTGGAAGGATATTCTTGAAATGATGATCTGGAACATGACCTGAAAATCAGGGTTATGTATTCTGAAAGAAATCCGTTGACCATTATAACCGGTTCAGCGGATTTCCAGTTTTAATTTAAAAATCGGAACAGGGGTAAGGAGGCGTTCAGTAATGCCGGAAAATCTGTTGATACCATCGGTTGATTTGAGAATCGGGTCTTTGGAGGAGTACAATCGTCAGCAAAAGCAGAAGGCCGGCCCGAATCGCCACAAGCCCAAGCCTCGCCCCTGTGTTACCGTTTCGCGGGAGTACGGTTGCGAGGGGTATCCCGTGGCGGAACTCTTGCGCGAGATGTTGATTCGAAAGACCGGTGAGGAATGGGTACTGATTGATAGAGCCGTCCTTGAAGAAGTTGCCCGCCGGCATAACATTTCCGAAGAGATTCTGATGCGGCTGGGGGAAAAAAACCGGATACTTAACGAGGTGCTGGCCACTTTTTCGCCACGCTGGACCAGTGACCAGGATTATTTCCGGATGTTGTGCCGCCATGTGGTCTCCCTGGCGGAGCAGGGAAATGTAATCATTGTGGAACTGGGTGGCGCCATCATTACCCGCCATTTTGAAAATGCCTATCATTTCAGGTTGTATGGATCTCAAGCCTTCAAAGTCGGCGCTATTGCCCGCAGATTGGGAATTCCTGCCGAAGAAGCCGAGAAAATTGTTGAGAAGCAGCAGCGTCTGCGCGATCGGTTTACCAGGGACTTTCTTGGTCAGGACGACCACGCTTCTTGCCATTACGACCTGCTGTTCAATAACGACCGTAATACACCTGAAAAGATCGCAGCCACGATTGCAGGCCATGTGACTGTTGATTGAAATGTGCCAATCTTATCTGCGTCTGCCGGCGGTGGTCTCCACAAATGATTCAAGCCGGTCCAGGTTAAGCATGGCATTTTCATATCCGGGCCGTAATGCTATTGCTGTAGAGAAAGCCTGTCTGGCAGCGTCGTCCTGATCCATTTCGGCATATGCAATGCCAAGGTTGTTGTATAGTACCGGATTGGCCGGATCAGCTTCAATGCCACGAATGCTGACTTTGACTGCCTCCTGAAATTGTTTGAGGTGTAACAACATCACAGCAAGACTTTCGTAAGCTTTGCCCCATTCCGGATTGAGCTCGATCGCCTTCCGAAAACACTTCACCGCTTCCGATGATCTGCCTGCCGTTTTGTAGGCAAGGCCGAGATTGTACCATGGTCTGTCCTTGTCTGGACTTTTTCTGACCGCGTCACTCCACAGGTCCAGTGACGACCTCCATACGGTATTTCGGTTGTATGTAAGTACAATCAATACGGCGCACCACACTGTTATCCCCGCCACAAACATGCCACCGATCCGTTTCTTTTCGCCGAGAGCAGTTCGCAGCAGATCCAGCAGGCTGATTAGAGCCATTATTAACCCTATCGATGAAAAGTATGCCCGGTGCTCAGCCATCAGGTCGGGCAGCGGTATGAAGCTGGAAGATACAGTCAACGCCAGGAAGTACCAGCATACCCCCACAAATACCAGAACACGGCGAATATCAACTCTGTTCTTGCGGTAAAGCAAAAACGCCCCCACGAACATGGAAATTATTATAAGAGCAGATATTATAACCGGCCATTGATACGGAAGCGTGTACAGCGGCGGATTCGGATCGATATTCTGGCCGTATGGCAGGAGATAGAGCCTGATATAGCTTACTACCATTACCAATTGAGTGAGCGCGTAATGGCTGATAGGAAAATCCACATAATTTACGACGTTAATTGCTTCATGAAGTGATGGCGCTGTATTGTATTGCGCGGCGCTTATCATTATGACCATCACTGGAATTACCGGCAGGAGCATGAGATGCGGTGCGGTTCTTCTGAGAGCAGTCTTGAGGTTGTTGCCGAGCACGGTCAACTCCAGCAGTACAAGCAAGAACGGTGCGGTAAACAACGATTCTCTCGCCAGCATGCCGAGCAGCAGCATGGCCACGGATATCCACCGGAGGTAGTTTCGTTTCGTGCCAGACCGTTCCTGCTTGGTCCAGATAAGGTACAACCAGATAGTGGTCAGATAAAACAGGGCTGCAAGCGAGGTAAAACGCTGCGTGATGTAAGTTACCGATTCTGTCTGCATCGGGTGCAGCAAAAAAATAAAGGCTGAAGATGCCGGTATGAATCGGTTAGAAAACCTGCTCAAAAACGTGCGCTCTTGTGTAACGTTCAAAAACAGTTCAATGCATGCGAACACAAGCAGTGAATTTAGAATATGGATGGTTATATTTACCGACCTGAAGGCGGCGGGATTAAAACCGCTGATAAGGTAATTGAACGAGAAGGTTATATATGCCACCGGTCGCATCATGAAATTTGTCGTTACATCAGGAGACAGACCAAACTGCTCATCCAGGCTACTGATGTCGTTTATGTCGAAAAGCCGGGCATAGTAATCAAGGTCTTTGAAGAGCGGGTTGTTAAGGAGAAACATGTTACCATCAAACAAAAACTGAGGATAGTTGAGGGTGTTTGAATACAAAATGATACCTGCAAGGATTATTACCGCCAACGTGATTCTGCGAAATGAAACATCGATCATTAGTTGGTGCTCCGGATTGCATGGCTGGTTATGCTACAAGGCGCAAATGCCGCCAGATACATCTTTTGATGCATTCTTTTGTGCGTTTTACGGCAGAAAAGCAACAGTCTGAATGAGCCGGGTCTTGAGTGAGTCAGCAGGCGGGTGGGGAACGGCTGGGGAGTGTTTGCGCTGGATCATGGGAAAAAGGTTTTATCTGATCAGAGGTTGTAACCTGTACTGCCTTGTGAAATCTCACGGCAACCCCTTTGAAGTGAATATCAGAGTTGCAAATTTAACATTATATATTTCCGGTGGCAAATCAAATCAAGAATCATGGAAAGACTAATTCCATAAAATGAGCTGTATTTAGCCGCTTGGATTGTAGCCTGAAAGGAATATGTCTAATGAGTATCGAAATATCTTCAGGGTCTCCTCCCGCCATTTCTATGACAGGCGGAGCAGGTCCGGAAATCCTTGAATACGAAAATACCTTGGACATTGCGATACAGGGTATGGCAGTCGAGACATTTCTTCCCTTTTTTCTGAACCAGCAGGTGATGTCTGGTGGGGTTAAAGAGCGACCAACCGCCACTGCCTCCACCGATGCTTACCTGGCTGGCGGAACCACCGTGACAGCCGAGGCAATCCTCGTTGTTGCCGATATGCCCCTTGTATGGCAACTCGGCGCCCGGAATGATATTGCCGTCGCTGTTGGTGTCTAGCTGGATATTGTGCAGTGATTGTGGCGCATGGCACTGTTCACATGATCGTATCTTGAGACCCGCGCCGGCCTGGGAATCGTGACACCAAGTACACTTGTTGGTGTCATATCCCAAACCAGTACCATGATGGGTCTCCTTGTTGGCATAAACCAGTTCGCTGGTACCTAGGTCGTTGCCCCATGAATGACAGTAGTCACAGGCTCCCTTCCCATTTGTTCCTGTT
Organism: Geobacteraceae bacterium GWC2_55_20; assembly: GCA_001802125.1. GTDB lineage: Bacteria > Desulfobacterota > Desulfuromonadia > Geobacterales > Pseudopelobacteraceae > JACRCG01. The sequence continues at coordinate 29,085 of MGZK01000048.1, read as the reverse complement.
CCTTCCGAAGGTCTGGGAGTTACCATTGATTCGCCGTAAGTCGGGATATAGTGCCCGTCATCCCGGTTCTGAACCAGGCTGCCGTGACATGCGGCACAGTTGCCTTCCTGGGCTGTCTGGCCAATATGATGAACCGACGCCTGTCCGGCTATCTGGCTGTGACAATGCAGGCAGTCCCGAAACGGTTCAAACTGCCAGGATCCTGAGATGTAATCCAGCTTGTGGCAAGTGAAGCAGGATAGCTTCTTGGTAGTAATTAACTTGTGGTGCAGTTCATTTACTACATTTCCGTGACAGCCTCTGCAGTCAGCCTCACTCATGTTGTTGATGGTTCTGTCCCACAGTCCCAGGTCCTGGTCGGCTGGAGGCGCAGGAATGTTTGCCTGGCAAAGGACCGTGCCGAAAGTAAGCGACATTAGCAGCATTGCTATAATCAGAGAAATCTTTCTCATATTTGGATTCCTTCCCTTGCCAAAATTGAAAAGCCGTTCTTATGCATGCAACTTGTGCCTTCGGACAAATTAATATATCTGTTTGGACAAGATAAGAATAAAACAATTAGATTCGCCTTAAAATACAGATTTATCGGCGGATTGTCAAATATTTATAGTCGTGAAGGGATGGTGTTTGGTTGTTTGAAAGTAATTTGAGCTGGGAGTAGCGGCAAGTAATCGGGATGATTATAAATATAAGGAGCGGATTGCGTGGTACGGATCAAGCCGGAGTTGTGTGAGCTTTCCATCGTTCATCGAATTTTCTGAAATATTCATGTCGGCACCAGTTTTCCACATCAACCAGTGCGCGAAACGCTTCGCTGAAATCATTCATTCCGATGCTGAATACCCCGTGACCGTAGACGATTGCCCGCCCGGATTGACCGATCACCGGCGGGACGTTTTTGGCAATTCCTCCCGCCCCGATTTCCCCGGCAACCACCGGTGTCTTGTCCAAATAACGGACCATTTTGCAATCCTTCCAGCAATTTTCGATCGTGCAGGTTTCCCTCTCTTCGCACAACATGCTCATAACAACCGCAAAGCGGGGATGTCCGTGCAGAATAGCTCGGCAACCGGTTTTCTCAAAAATGCCGCGGTGTGCCACCAGTTCACTGGAAGCAGTGATGCCGACGGTTGAGCTGTTTTCGAATGGGACCGGATCAATACAGCCTGGAAGTTCGTCCAGGCTGGATGCGGTCTGGGATATGTAGATCAGGTCGTTGTCAGAATAGGATATGTTTCCAAAAAAAGAGTCCACCAGACCTCGCTGAACGGTATAGCGTCCGACCGTGGCAATTTCATCCAGTATCAGGTTCTTGTCGCTGAATGGCCCATGCCTGAAAACAAGACCCTGCGCCGAAAGCGCGACAAGCCATTCACCTCGGAACTTTTCGAAAGAGTTTTCCTCTTCCGGCAGTGTGAAGCCGGTTTCTAGGACATCTTCCAGGTACTTGATGTAGGTCGAGTGGAAAACCGAAGACCAGTTTATGTAGGCCTGCTCTACCGTCAGCGCGCCATTCGCGATGATTCCGATTCCTTCTGCAATTACTCCCTTGCGGCTGCCTAGTTTTTCAGCAATGACGCCGGCCGGATCATGGTCCAGATCTGATTTTCTCAGGATTGGAATGTCATGCAGAAATGTTCGTGTTTCAGTATCACGGGGAACAATCATCTGCTGGTCCGCCGCTGCCCTTCTCACCAGAAATTCCGCAAATGGCAGGGCAGGGCGTGCTATTGCCAGAGCCAGACAATTCAGGCGGGAGAGGATGTCAGAGGCCAGTGATGCAAGGTGTTTTTCTCCGCTGGAAATCATGACATCATCCTGGGCAGCAAAGGCAATCAGACCGGAAGTTGCCGCGCGGTCGGCAATCAACTTTTCAGTGTACTTGTTGATTTGATCAAGCATCAGGGGATGTTGGTGAACAGGATTGAACCGTCCGAGAGGGTTTCGCTACGGAAACGGGGAGCACGCTGGTTTTTTGCAACGAGAGTCGATTTGGGAATCGTCATGTTGCTGCCGGGCAGAAAAGCCGCTGTGATGTTGTTTCCCGACTGCCATGCCTCAAAGTGCAGGTGCGGACCGGTCGATCTGCCGGTTGAGCCTGATAAAGCCAGAACGGATGCCGGTGTAACCGCTTGTCCTTTTGTGACCATCAGGTTGCTGTTGTGTGCGTAGAGCGTAATGACACCGTTATCGTGCTCTATTAATACCGTGTTGCCATAACCTGAACGGCTACCGGAATATACGACCACTCCTGCTGCTACCGGTTTGACGGGTGTGCCGGTAGGGATGGCAATGTCAATTCCGTTGTGCTGACGCCAGACACCGTCGATCGGATCGATTCGCATTCCTACTTTTGATGTGATGCTTCCGCCAACATCCGGCAGTCGTGCCTCGAATGAATCGTTGGTTGTTTCATTTGGCGCAAGAGATGCGGTAACTGCTCTCTCAACTACTTCGTTGAGGGAAATGTCGTGTATTTTTTGTTTCTTTAAATTTTTGCGGCGTTTGGATGTGGAAACCGAATGATCCTTGATGACGACCTTGGCTTCTTTAGTATTGGGTGTGTCCGTGAAGGTTTCAACTCCATCTACGGTGACAAAGCGGTATATATCTGCCTGTGCCAAGGAAAAGCTGAAAAACGCCATTAATCCGGCTGTCAGGAATGTGGCACGGATGAAAGCTCGAAAATATAAGCCGGATGATTTTGAGGTATATTTCATTGTGCTTGTCGTCCAGTAAAATATCTGATAGTAAATCAGTTTTTCAATATACTGTATTTGAAGAAATAATTCAATTAATCATATCCTGGGGTATACGGAGTGTTCCAATACTACGATAAAGCCGTCAGAGGCACCGAGAACGAAGACAAGTTGGTTATTCTTCAGTTTCTTTCCGGGATGATAGGCCAGACTTTTTCTTTTTTGAATTATTACAAGGAAATTCCTGTTTCGTATGATTCGACTCTGTTGAGTGTTGAGAATGAAATGGCCGAATTTGCGATACACGAGTATCAGGCCAAGGTGATCAGTCTTGAACGCAAGGCATTGATTTATTCTCATGCCAAAAGCCCTTATAGTGAAGACATGATTGGTGAGGCCTTTTATGTTAACTCTGTCAGGAAACGGGCCATTCTGTGCAATTTTGCCTACGCCCGCATCCGTTCGGATATGCGCAGGTTCGTCAGGGTGCAGCTTGATCATCCGGTGGAGGTTGACCTTGTTCATGATGACGATATCCTTAAGGGTAATGTAAAGGATATATCATTGGGTGGGGCAGCCATGAGCGTCATGGATTCGGATCGGCTGGTTCCCGGCAGTAATGTGGGGATAGTTCTCAAGCTGCCGGATTCGCAGAGCAATTCAGTTGTTGAGGTAGAGGCGGAGGCCACAATTGTCAAGATAACCGGTGAAAGTGCGCCGTTTAGCTGCATTATTGAAATTCATTCTGACAAACATTCTCAGCAGCAGATTGCTCATTATATCAATCAGCGTCAGGTAGAGATCATAAGGGAGTTGAAAGATATCAATGCTTGATTGTGAAATCGGGTGACTGTTTTTTTTGCACTTGCGTCTTTGGGTGCTTAATTATTGTGCTTGGTGTCGATGCGCTGGTGTTGAATCAGGCAGCTCGGATCTTGTATCTATTTAGAATTAATGACATGATTTTGTAAATATAGTTGGCAAGGGGTTTGCAAATAAAGTTGTAAAACATGTGCGTATTGCGCTTGCTTTTTGTTTTATAATTCATATAATTCCTGCTCTCACAATTTATGTATCGGGAGGGTAAAGTCGTGAAAAAAGTCGATGCCATCATAAAGCCGTTCAAGCTGGATGAGGTTAAGGAAGCTCTGAATGAAATAGGTATTCAGGGTATTACAATTAGTGAAGTCAAGGGATTTGGCCGGCAGAAAGGGCATACCGAGCTGTATCGCGGTGCCGAATATGTGGTCGATTTTATCCCTAAGATTAAAATTGAAATAATTGTATCTGATTCGATTCTGCCGCAAGTTGTTGAAGCTATTGAAAAATCAGCCAAAACCGGTAGAATCGGCGATGGTAAGATATTTGTTACCAATGTGGAAGAGGTAATTCGCATCAGAACGGGTGAAGCCGGCGAAGATGCACTATAGTAATTATTGTATAACATACCCTGAAAGGAGCAACTGATGACCCCGAAGCAAGTAGTAGATTTTGCCAAAGAAAATGGCGCACTGATGGTTGATTTCAAATTTATGGACTTTGTAGGTATCTGGCAGCACTTTTCCGTGCCCATGAGTGAATTCAGCGAAGACACCTTCGAAGAGGGACAAGGTTTTGACGGTTCTTCTATCCGTGGCTGGCAGCCAATCCACGCTTCCGACATGATCATCGTTCCCGATCCGAAATCCGCCAAGATGGATCCCTTTGTAGCTGTGCCGACCCTGTCGCTGATCTGCAACATCTTTGATCCGATCACCAAGGAAGGTTACACACGCGATCCGCGTAATATCGCTATTAAGGCCGAAGCATACCTCAAGTCAACCGGCATCGGCGATACCGCTTTCTTCGGACCTGAAGCCGAGTTCTTCATCTTTGATGATGTGCGCTACGACTCCAGTTCCAATCAGTCCTTCTATGCTGTTGATTCGGTGGAAGGCGCCTGGAACACCGGCCGTGAAGAATTTCCCAACCTGGGCTACAAACCGCGTCACAAGGAAGGTTATTTCCCGGTTTCTCCTACTGATTCACAGAACGATCTCCGTAACGAGATGGTCATGGAGCTTCAGAAGGTTGGTATCCGTGTCGAATGCCAGCACCATGAAGTTGCCACCGGTGGCCAGGCCGAGATCGATATGCGTTTCAACTCGCTTGTGGACATGGCCGATGACCTGCAGTGGTTCAAGTATGTTATAAAAAATGTCGCCAATCGTAACGGCAAGACCGTAACTTTCATGCCAAAGCCGCTTTACGGCGACAACGGTTCCGGTATGCATTGCCACCAGTCGATCTGGAAAAGTGGCACAAACCTGTTTGCAGGTGATAAATACGGCGGACTCTCCCAGATGGCCCTCTGGTACATCGGCGGTATCATCAAGCACGCCAAAGCCCTCTGTGCCTTCACCAACCCGACCACCAACTCCTACAAGCGTCTGGTGCCGGGCTTTGAAGCACCGGTTAACATGGCTTACTCAGCCCGTAACCGTTCTGCATCCATTCGTATCCCGATGTTCTCCAGCAACCCTAAAGCCAAGCGCATTGAATATCGTACTCCCGATCCCTCCTGCAACGGCTACCTGGCTTTTGCAGCAATGTTGATGGCCGGGCTCGACGGTATCGAGAACAAGATTGATCCGGGCCAGCCGCTGGACAAGGATATTTACGGACTTTCACCAGAAGAACTCAAAGATATCCCATCCGCTCCGGGTACCCTGGAAGAGGCACTCAAATGCCTTGCCGATGATTACGAGTTCTTGCTCAAAGGCGACGTTTTCACACCGGACGTCATCGAGAAGTGGATCGAGTACAAAACCGAGGCAGAGGTAAATCCGGTTCGTATGCGTCCGGTACCACTGGAGTTCGAGCTGTACTACGATATCTAAACTGTTTTGACAGGTTTTATGAGGAGGGCGGGAGATATCCCGCCCTCTTTGTATTTGTGGCCTTGATTGACTTTGCCGGTTTACTCATGGTAGATAGATAGATCGTATTCTGTAAAATAAAGAGGATCTGCATGGAAGATTTCTTCCTAAAACTTTCAGTAATGCTTGTACCTGGTATGCTTGCTATCGTCTGTCATGAAGTATCACACGGATACATTGCCTGGCGCTTTGGTGACCCGACCGCGCGCATGCTTGGCCGACTAACGCTAAACCCAATCAAACACATTGATATTATTGGAACCCTGATGATATTCTTCATAGGCATTGGATGGGCCAAGCCGGTGCCGGTTACGTATGAGAATCTCAGGAATCCCAAAAGGGACATGATCTGGGTTGCCGCGGCCGGGCCGATCACCAATATTCTGCTGGCGACTGTTTCTGCCTTCCTTCTGCGGGGCATAGTTGCCATCGGCAATCCGGCCGTATCCGCATCTCCGGTTTCAATGCTGATTGAACCGCTGGTGATGATGCTCTCCTTTTCGGTTTATATTAATCTGCTTCTGGCCATATTCAATATGATTCCGGTGCCGCCCCTGGACGGCGGTCGCGTGCTGATGGGGCTTTTGCCGTACCGCCAGGCCGCTTACGTGAGTCGTATCGAGCCGTATGGTATGATTATCATCATAGTGCTGGTATTTTTTACGAACCTTTTTTCATATGTGATTTCACCTGTTCTGAATTTGGGCGTGCACCTGTTGGCCGGTCCCCAGAGCGGCTTGGTACTGGGTGTCACACGTCTGATGATGCACTGAGTATTGACTCGCTCCAAAAGGATTAATCAATGAATGATCCCAGAATAAGGCAGTTTGCGGAAGTTCTAGTCGATTATTCGACCAGGGTGAAGAAAGGCGATGTCGTGCTGATAAGCGCCGCCGGACTGGAAGCGATGCCACTGGTCAAGGAACTGTATTCACTCTGTCTTGCCCGTGGCGCCAAATACGTCGAATACTCTTTTTCCGTTCCGGAGATTGACCGCAAATTCTATGACTGCGCCAATAAACAGCAGTTGAATCATTTTCCGCAGTACAAGCTCGATTTTTACAAGACCCTTACGGTCTACATCGGCATCTCGGCCGGCAACAACTCGATGGTTATGGCCAACGCCCGCCAGGATGCCATGGTTGCCTACCAGAAGCTCACCAGGCCACTGGTTGACCAGCGTGTCAAGCACACCCGCTGGGTCGTGACCCGCTATCCGACCCATGCCGCCGCCCAGGAGGCCCGTATGAGCCTGGACGAGTATGAGGATTACCTTTTCTCGGCCTGTTGCATTGACTGGAACGCTGAATCGAGGAAACAGGACAAACTGAAGAAACTGATGGACGCTGCCAAACAGGTGAGAATAGTGGCTCCCGATACCGATCTCCGTTTCAGTATCGAGGGGTTGCCGGGCATCAAGTGCGACGGCCGGCTGAACATGCCTGATGGCGAGGTATTCAGCGCACCGGTCAGAAACTCCGTTCAGGGGCATATTACCTATAACTGTCCCAGCATATATCAGGGTAAGGAATACAACGGTGTCCGCTTTGAGTTCAAGGACGGCAGAATCGTCAGGGCCAGCGCCGGGGCCGATATGACCGCTTCGCTCAACAAGATCCTGGATACCGACGATGGAGCCCGCTATATCGGCGAATTCGCCATCGGCGTCAATCCTGGAATACGCCAACCGATGCGCAATATCCTGTTTGACGAAAAAATCTTCGGCTCCATACATTTTACGCCCGGCCAGGCCTATGACGAGTGCGACAACGGCAACCGCTCGGCTGTGCATTGGGACCTGGTGCGGATCCTATCCGACGGCGAAATCTGGTTTGACGGTGTTTTGATCCAGAAAAACGGCCGCTTTGTACACCGGAATCTTCTTGAACTTAATCCAGCCTGAGAGAGGCCTTGATGACAGAGTTACACTCTACTGACATACTGTTTGAACATGATGATTTCGAATTTGACACCATTGATGAAGAATTGCTGGTTGATCAGCGCTGTCAGCAGCTTCTCAACCGTTTCTACCTCTATCTTCAACAGCGCGGTGTGGCAGTCGAGCTTGCTTCGGATATGGCTTTCAGTGCTGACTTGTACCTGCGCGACTACCTGCTTGATTTCGGTCGCCAGAACGTGGTTCGTCCGCAACCTGGCATCATCAGGAAATTTGCCGGTTCCTGGTTCATAACGCATACACTTGATCCTGAAATGGAGATGCTGGATCGCCATTTGTCGGCAATAGTCTCGTTTTACAGCTATCTGCACAGTCAACATATGATATCTGCGGACGAACTGGCTTTTCTGGTTCAGGAAGCGGATCAGAACGAATATTATAAAAACCGGATTGATTCTTTTCTGGGCATTACTGGAGACGGTTTTGTCCTCTGGGATCAGGAATGTCCGGCCAGATTCTGACGATCATCCGGGAGGATTCATCAATGGAATGCAAAACTACAAAACAGATCAGAATGACAATACTCGAAAGAAACTTTGCCAGAAATGACTGGATGTATGATTTTGAAGGCTCCGGATTTTTGAGCTTTTATGAAACCTTGACCAAGGATATGAATAAGATGGGTGTTGAGCTTGAACTTGTCAGGAACCGCAATGCGGCCATCACGATCAACAGTTATGCTGATTTACTGAATGTCGTAAAACTTTCTGCTCTCGATGAAGGTCATAACAACCACTGTATCGGTCATATTATCGGCAAGAGCCAGAACCTGGATATTCAAGAAGATATCAAGATCGCGGTGCGTCGCATTGCATTTGCCCCGGAAACGATAGCGCCAGCGGACGAATTTCGCAAGGTCTGCCATAACTGCGGTTGCGGATGCTGACGCCCTGAACGTTCAGCTGTACAGGCATGATTGTTTTCAAAAGATCGCAGCGTTGGTGGATTGATTTAATGTTTATGCTTACATTTTGTGTTAAGGAGTTTTTATGACATTAACCACAATCCCTGAAACGGTCAGAAGATTGCTTGCTTCTCAGCCGATCGAATTGCCCATATTTCATCCGGTTGCCCTGAAACTCCAGAGGATGTTGTCCGATTACGATTTTACGGTCGATGAAGTCGCACAGGTGGCCAATGAGGATATGTCACTGGCCAGTCAGATGCTGAAGATTGCCAACTCTCCCATGTACATGGGACGTTCCAAGGTAGCCACAATCAAAGAGGCTGTCATCAGACTCGGAGCCCAGCAGGTTATCAATCTGGTTATTGCAGCATCCCAGGCTTCGGTCCACTCATCCGCCAATCCGGCCCTTGATCATTACATGAAGGAACTCTGGCTTCACAGCCATGGCTGCGCTTTGGGCGCCAAGTGGCTTGCCCATTCGTGCGGCATGAGAGGCGTTGCCGATGAAACCTACCTGGCCGCGCTTCTGCACGACGTGGGTAAGCTATATCTGCTGAAGTCGATTGAACGTCTGGTAGGGGCCGGAGTGATCAACTCGATGTTTGATGATGAACTGATCATGGAAATTTTCGAAGTCATGCATGTTGAGCAGGGGTATCGGCTGATGCAACACTGGAACTTTCCTTCCATGTATTGCGATGTGATACGTGATCACCATGCCGATGAATGGGATACCGTCAACAAGATGCTGACTATAGTGAGATTCGTCAATATGGCTTGTAACCGTATCGGGCTTGGACTGACGCATCAGCCGGATCTTGTGCTGATCTCCACCAGGGAAGCAGATGTACTTGATATCACAGCCACCCAGATCGTCGAACTTGAGGCCATGCTGGAAGAATCCAGAGAAGCGGCGTTGGAAGGATAATGCACAACACCGTAAACAGTTTATCCAAAAAAATATCATCGTGGTCTAGTTGCCTGTGAAAGCATGGTTGAGGTTGCTTCGTCCGCTTCAGTGGCTGAAAAACCTGATGCTGTTTTTTCCGCCGTTCCTGGGTGGAGAAATCATGTCCGCCGGTTTTATTTCTAATGCCATTCTTCCGTTTTTCTCTTTTTGTTCAGCCTCCAGCGCTGCTTATATTCTCAATGATTTGCTTGACAGGGAGAATGACCGCCATCATCCTGACAAGCGCAACCGACCAATCGCCAGTGGGCGGATCCCGCTACGGTCTGCGTCTCTGCTTGCCGCTTTACTGGCCTTTTGCGCCTGTGTCATGGCATGGTCGGTATCATTACTCTTCCTGGCATATCTGGTCTCCTACCTCTTGCTGTCGATCGGTTACAGCACCAGGTTTAAATCGGTTGTTCTATTGGATATATTCTGTATCTCTGCCGGTTTTTTGCTGCGCCTGCAGGCCGGAGGTGTGGCCTTCGATGTTCCGATATCGGAATGGCTGTTTCTGAGTGTCTTCCTGCTCTCGGTCTTTCTTAGCACCGGCAAGCGCCTTAGTGAAAAACAGCGCTTGGGGGACTCGGCAAAACACCATCGCAAGGCTCTAGTCGCCTACTCGAAGACATTTTTGGAAGGCACCATTTACATGACCGGTGGCGCGGTTCTTGTAACATACACGATGTATGTCATTTCCAGGCATTCTTCAGTATTACTTTATTCCGTGCCGCTGTCCTGTTTTGGATTGCTGCGTTACATACTAAGGATCCAATCAGGCAAAGACGGTGATCCGACGGAATCATTGACAAGGGATCTTCCGTTACTGATTGTTGGGCTTGCGTGGGTGGTATTGGTGGGGTGGGGGATATATGGTTAAGAATCGGACGGCGTTTATCGATGCGTGAAACTATTCTGAAAACACTCTACCGCAGGTTTCCGTTTGATGTGAGAGGCGATTGCTCTGTGTCTGGGGAAGCCGACGGGATCGTTGTCTCATGTGTAATCAATTTCTATGGGCGGATCAAGTTGTTGGAGGGGATTCTGTATTCACTTAAGCAACAGGACTTCCCGCATGAAATGTTCGAAATAATTCTGGTGGAGGACAGGGGAGGGACAGCCGAAGGTCGGGAGGTCGCCGATCGATTCTCGGAATTCCTTCCGGTGCGTTATTTGCCGCTTGATGCGAATTATGGCAGAATGGGATATTCACGAAATTATGGGCTGGCTCATTCCCGTGGACGTTACGTCCTCTTTCTGGATGACGACACGGTGCTTCACCAGGATAATTTCCTCTCAAGTCTGGTTTCGCGTTTTGAAGCTGCTCCGTCTGCAGATGCTCTCGTACCACATGGAAACGCTTCATATTCGGTTATTGAAGGGCGTTATGACTACCATGACCCTTTTTTCATGACCAGCAGGTGTACCGCGTATCGTCGTACTGTGCTGACAGAACTTGGCGGATTTGTCAGCAGTTTCATCGGCCAGGAAGATGTGGAGTTTGTGATCAGATTTCTGCTTTCCGGCAAAAAGAGCCTGAACGTTCCAGAACTGAACTACTTTCACCCGCCATTACTGGTAGGCAACTTTAATAAACCGATGGCGGTTGGGATGTCTTTTTCTGGTTTGCAAAAACGATATTCGATGGTCTTGTGGATTCTTGTGATTCTGAACTGCATGCGCCATGCTCCGCTGTATCTGTTACCGGGGCGCTATAACCGCGAGATGGGCAGGTTTGGAATCGGTTTCTTTCTTGGTGTAATCAAAGGTCTGCTGGGTGGCAGAGAAGTAAGGTACGGATGATTGATGCATGGAATTTATGCAAGTTATATTTATATCATACTCCACCGAATTCATTCTAAAAATTAGTTATCAACTTAAGATTTGATTTATAGCCTTATGTTAGAGCTATTACCATAATTTTTAATTAATGGGCCTGCTGGAGTTGAAATGATAACCGCAAAAACTTCTTTTCTGAAACGCTCTTGGACTTCAGCTTCGAGAACATCATATGTCGTATCATGAAATCTGAATCCGTTATTGTAAAGGCCACACGTTCAATGAAGTGGTCTGTTCTTACGGAAGTAATTTCACGCGCTGTAACGCCTCTAACATTCGTTGTCCTTGCAAGAATTCTGGCCCCCCAAGATTTCGGAGTTGTTGCTATTGCGCAAATTGCCATCTCCTTTTGTACTTTGTTCTGGGATGCCGGTTTAGAGAAGGCGTTAATCCAGACAAAGGAACCATTAGATAAAGCTGCAAACGTTGTCTTCTGGATTAACATTTCCTTGGGTTTGATTATTTATAGTGTTCTCTTTGTACTGGCTCCTTCCTTAGCAGTTTTTTTTAACAGCCCTGCCTCTGGCTCGGTATTACAAATATTGGGTTTGCAGATCCTCATTGGCTCTCTCGCAACGGTACAGCAATCTCTCTTTCTGAGGGATCTAAATTTCGAACAGTTGTTCTGGGCCAAATTGGCTACTGCGGCAATTCCAGCAGTAGTGTCTATTCCTTTGGCTTTTATGGGGTATGGAGTTTGGGCGCTTGTTGCTTCTTCATTGTTAGCTTCAGTTACAAATGTAATAATTCTTTGGGTAAAAAGTTCCTGGCGACCATGTTGCAGCTTCGATACTGCAATAGCTCAAGAAATGTCCAATTTTGGAATGTGGATTGTCTTGGACAGTTTTATTGGCTGGTTTATTTCTCAGGGTGACGCAATTGTAGTCGGGCGATACTTGGGGGTCAGAGATCTTGGCTTCTATCGCACAGGCAGGAATATTATAGATCTTTTATTTGGTCTTGCTTTGAATCCTATTTATCCTATGTTATATCCCGCCTTTTCAGCCATGTATGGTGATAAAGAGGCATTACGATCTTTTCTCTATAAGGCAAATCGCATCATCATGTCCCTGGCTCTCCCCATGGGGGCGGGTATAATGTGCATTGCATCACCACTTGTAATGGTTGTTTTGGGTGAAAAGTGGCAGGGAACTGAAATTGTTTTGAGTGCTATTGGATTGCAAACGGCTTTAGGTTGGCTGGTGGCTGCTAATCCTGAAATTTACCGTGCTGTGGGACGTCCGGACGTGCAAACAAAAATTGCATTGATCAGCTTCCCCCTATACCTTCTCACGTATCTTTTCGCTGCGCCTTATGGACTTTCAGCTTTTGTAGTGGCAAGGCTTGGATTAACTCTTATTTCATTGCCTATCCATGTGTGGATGTCAGTAAAAATACTGAATGTACCCTGCACGTATTTGTGGGAAACTGGAAAACCGATGATTCTCTCTACATCGTTTATGGTTTTTGCCATTTTGGGTACAAAATGGATTATTGAAATGATTGGTTTTATTCGTCCGGCTATTATGGATCTTGTTGCTTTGACGATAGTTGGTATCGTGAGTTATGTCGGGTCACTTTGGGTTTTAGACAAACCGTTTATTTTGCAGTCAAGAGATATGGTTAGGAAGTCGCTTGCAGTATAATAGCTCGGCATTTCTAGTCATTCGCTCCAAAGGAGAGCCCCATTAACTGATGGAAATCCTGTTTTTAACTATCAGCGACCAGCAAAATCACCCATTGCACAAATATGTCGATTTACATTGCAACTTTGATTTCGCTGTCTGGGAGAAAGGATTTAGAGCCGTATCTTCTAGTGTACACATTTTTGATTTCTATGCGAGTTTTGTGTCTAATGGGCCGATCTCTATGGAAAACAGTATCCGTGATTTGGTGCGAAAACATAATATAAAACTACTTGTTGTTCCTAATCTGTACTACGAACTCTCCCCGACATTCATCAATGAGTTGAGGGCAATTGGCTGCAATTCGATGATAGTTTTTTTCGATGATTCAATGAGGTTTGAGAATACAAATCGCTTTTATTTGAATTCATTTGATTTCTATTTAACGCACGAGTCTGTTGATAGCAAACTACTATATAAACCCTATGGAATAGAACCTGAATTTTTCCCAAACCTCCCCAGCCGTACGTTCTATGATGGAATCATTAAAGATCTGGATAAGAGCACACTCAAGTGTGTAAAAGACGTTGTATTTGTTGGTGCCAGAATAGCAGATAGAGATATATTTATTAATTACCTGAAGGACAACGGTATCGATATTGAAGCGTTTGGTAGAGGTTGGGTTGCTGGCATGCTATCAACAGATGAGATGATTGCTGCTTTCAATTTATCTAAGATTAGCCTCAGTTTTGTAAAAACTGTTGATGGATCCGGTCGCTTTCAACTCAAAGGAAGGCTTTTTGAAATTGTAATGTCGGGGGGATTCGTTTTGTCCGAATTTTGTGAGGAGTTGACGGATTATTTTGACATTGGTAGCGAGATTGATACTTTCAAAACCCCGCAGGAATTATTAGATAAAGTTAGATTCTACCTTGAGAATAGGGATCTTAGGGATGAGATGTCAGCACGGGCCAAGGATAAGGCCGAGAAAAAATATTCTTTTGAATCCAGTTGGTTAAGATATCTCACTGACATAAAAAATGGCAGAATAAAAAGTGAGTACCCTAATCCAGGGTACGAGGTCCCTGCGTCTACTATTAAAGAATTTATGAGTTGGAACTTCTCGTTTATTTATGGTCAGAGCATGCTTGGGCAGTATGGTTTAGCTTATCAGCAGTATAAGTTCTGTAGGCGTGAACTTGAGGCTCTTGTATGCAATAATTCGATAATCAAGGAGTTTGTTAAATGGATTGTACGACGGTTCATAATGATGGTTGTTAATCTTGTTTTTACTCGTAATCATATCCATAAAATAAGACCATCCCGAAGTTCTTGTTGAACGTCGCTGCGAGCTTTTTAGCTGATAGGTGATTTATGAAAAAAATTATACTTATAAATGGTTATAGGGTTGGCAACCCCAGTTTACCAACAGGACTAGGCTATGTTGCTCAAGCAATCGAAAATGCAGGATTTGATTATGATGTTTGCGATGTGAATCTTCAGACTCATGAACAAATAGTGCAAATTGTCAACGACAGCAAGGCTCATTATGTGGGCTGTGGAACAATGAGCTATGAGGTTGAAAAAAACTACGAACTTCTTCAAGCAATACGCAAATCTATGCCAAATGTCATTATTATTTTGGGTGGACCTCATGCAATTGCGGCACAACAAGAGATTTTTCAAGAGTGCCCAGTAATTGATATGGTAATTCAAGGCGAAGGAGAGGAAGCAATAGTTCAATTATTGAATGGGTCTCCTTTGCAAAGTATTCCAGGAATTCTTACTAAAAATTCACAAACTGGGAGAATTCCATATGAATTTCTGAGCATTGATTCAATTGCATTTCCGAAGTATAGAAAATTCGATCTTAAAAAATATGGGAATACTATGAATATAGCCTCATCTAGGGGCTGTGTTTACAACTGTTCATTTTGTGGTGCCCCGAAATTTCTGGGGGAAAAATGGCGAGCCTTCAAACTAGATCGATTAATTGAGGAGTTTGAGTATTGGTATGGTAAAGGGTATCGGCAGTTTTACTTTTCTGATAGTTTATTTGTGCTAAACAAAAAAAGAGTCATCGATTTTTGTACCTATATTGTGGAATCTAATTACAACGATGTTGTGTTCACTGCAGATGGAGTACGGGCAGATCATTTAACCGTTGAAATATTACAACACATGAAAAATGCTAACTTTAAATCAATTACATTGGGTGTCGAAAGTGTGAATGATAATATACTAAAATTTTTTAACAAAAATGAAACTTTTAGTCAAATAGATAACGCTATATCAATAGCAGATTCATTGGGTTTTGATATTTCAATATATCTAATAATAGGTGCACCTGAAGAAACATATGATGATGCAATTAAAAGTATTATGTATCCCATGAAGTATAAAAACATTTCCTGTTCCATTTTTTCAAAGCTTACGCCAATAAGAGGTACACCATATTATGATTATGCGCTTCAGCATGAATTGGTGAGTGATAAATCCATTTGCTATCCGAAACAAGAAGTTTATGGCACTAACGAAAGGTTAAATGATCGCAATGCTGTAGAAGAAATATGGTCGTCTCTTCTTCCGGCAATTGATAAGATGTCAAGGTTTTTGACAATGCGTAACCAAATAAAAAAAGGGTTAGTATGTTTGGGATTTTACAATATAGGCGTAAATAAACTAAATATTCTAACCCGGATCAGCCTAAATCCATTTCTGTCTGTGTTTGTAAATGCTTCAATTCGCTTTGCTAAATTAATGGGATTAAAGTGAATATTCAAACATATATTTATAAAAAAGTAAGACATATTGTAAGCTTTCTTGAAGATAGATACCTGATTAAATCTCACAATAATCTGAGGATGGCATTCTCAATTAATTCCCATTTGACAACGAGAGAGCGAGTCACTCTCTTTGACTTGTCAAAAAAATCTAAATTTATTCTTGAAATTGGTTCTTATATCGGTGCATCTACTTGCTGTTTCGGCGCTGCTTTGAAAATGTCTAGCTGTGGAAAAGTGTACTGCATTGACACATGGAATAACGATGCCATGACAGAAGGTAATCGTGACACCTGGCAAGAGTTTCAGAACAATACTGCAAGCTTCAAGGATCAAATTGTTCCGGTCAGGGGTTTTAGTACTGCTGTGGTCGATAAAGTGGCTGTGTGCGTAAAGTCGCTGGACCTGCTTTTTATAGACGGAGACCATTCCTACGATGGTGTGAAAGCAGACTGGAAGGCATATAAGCATTTTCTCCGGCCAGGTTCTATAGTAGTGTTTCATGATTCAGGTTGGGCTGAAGGTGTAAAACGGGTAATTGAAGAAGATGTAATGCCTCTGATTAGCAGTTACGATTACCTGCCCAATATGTGGTGGGGCGTTATCAAATAGATGAAACTTTCTATTATTATACCCACACGCAATCGCGGGGTGGTATTAGAAAAAGCTCTCAAGTCGTTGCTTGCCCAAACGCTCTCACAAGAAGATTTTGAAGTGATTGTTGTTGATAACGGATCCACTGATAATACTTTTGCAGTGGTAAATTCATTAAAAGCAAATCTAAAAAATATCCGCTATTTTCTAGAACCTGAACCAGGTCTCCATGTGGGACGTCATAAGGGTTGCATAGAAGCCAAATCCAATCTTCTTGTGTACGCCGACGACGATATTGAAGCATTTCCGACATGGCTGCAAGCCATCGAGCATTCCTTTCATGATGAAGAGGTCGTCATGGTGGGCGGTAAATGCCTGCCCAAGTTTGAGGTCGAACCGCCAGAATGGTTGAACTCCATGTGGTCGCCAAATTCGTCAGGGGAACGCATTTTGGGTTATCTAAGCGTGATTGATCTGGGTGACGATACCAAACCTGTCAATCCGTATAATATTTTCGGATGTAACCTTGCAATCAGGCGTTCGGTACTTCTCGATGCCTGCGGATTCCACCCCGACGGAATGCCGCAGGAATTGATCCGATTTCGTGGAGACGGTGAATCACATGTATCGAAATATGTCCGGACCAGTGGTCATAAGGCATTATACAACCCAATGGCATCAATCTACCACTGGGTGCCGGCAGACCGGATGACAACCGACTACTTCTGCCGTCGCTCATACAACCAGGGGATATCCAATTCCTATACTGCGATTCGCAATGCCAAGGGGGTTGGCTCTGAATCTGTGATGGCAACCAGTATCAAGGACTTCTTTCAGTGTTTACACAGCAGATCTGTCTGCGGAGTTTGGGGGGCTGCTTCGCGGATAACCAGGGGGACGGCTCTCCATATAAAAGGTCAAGGATCTCTTGCAGCCATGGAATCGTCTTTGCGATGTGATCTTGCAGTAGCGTATCATGCTGGCTATGCCTATCATCAGACGCAAGTCAGGGAATCGCCAGAACTGCTGGCTTGGGTACTTAAACCTGATTATTGGGACGGTCGGCTTCCATCTTTGGATGGTGCTGAATGAAAATTATCGAAAATGTATTCATAAAGATCAGTAAACGATGGTGACAACATGGATATTTTGCAAGTGATCCAACGCTATGGTTTTGTGGGGTGTGCAAGGAAAGCTTTGAATTTGGTAATGCGAAAGAGCGTTGGTATCAGTGGCGAGTACGGGATGTGCTCAAGTATTATAATCCTACCTCCGGTGAACTTGATCAAATAGAGTGTGATTTGCATGCACTGGATATAAAATCACAGATTATTCTCCCTCATGCGATGCATTCAGGAAATTTCAAGCAGAAAACTATTTCCTCACATTGAGGAACAAAGTTGAGCTGGGGGAAAACATTTACTGCCATTTTATTCTGGAGATTTATCGGTGAATTGCGGCTATAGCGGCTTGTGCGCCATTGTCATTGATAAACAGCATAAATCTATGGAGCTTATACAGAGTGAATATTAAAAATGCCGTAAAAAAACTATTATGCAGAGGTGCCAATAATAGCACTGACAGAATAAGAACCAATTTGGGCGAATCTTATTCTCTGCTGCGTGATTTGGGATTTCAACCGAAGACGGTTGTAGATGTTGGCGTTGCCAAAGGTACACCGGAACTTTACAGCACATTTCCGGATTCTTATTTTCTGCTGGTAGAGCCTTTGAAGGAATTTGAATCAGACTTGAAGTCTATTTTAAAAAGATATAAAGGTTCTTATGTTATGGCTGCCGCAGGCTCAAGTCCTGGTCAGGTTACATTCAATGTTCATAAGAATCATCTTGACGGTTCGTCACTTTATAAAGAAAGCATGGGAACTGAAGCGGATGGTCATGAAGTAACGGTACAAATGGTAAGGATTGACGACATACTCAAGGACAAACAGCTTGGGGGACCTTATCTTATAAAAGTAGATACGCAAGGCGCTGAACTCGATGCGCTTGAAGGTGCGAAACAGGTATTGCTTGAAACCGATGTGGTTGTTCTAGAAGTTTCCATGTTTCAATTCATGAAAGGGGCTCCTCAATTCTACGATGTAGTCTCCTACATGAAGAATCATGACTTTGTAGCTTTCGATATGGTCCTCGGATGGAATCGCCCTTTAGAGAATGCACTTGGTCAAATAGATATTGTTTTCGTGAAGGAAAATGGCATGTTTAGACAGGATCATTCTTATTCAACACTTGAGCAGATGAAATCAATTCTTGGTTCTTAGTCTGTACCCATGCCTAGTGTCCTGCATATACTCACAGACGACAGGGGACTCGATACTTTTCCCAGTGTATACAATGCACTTTGTCTCTGGAAAAAACAGGGTTGGGACAATGATATCGCAACAGCGGGAGATTGCAGTGATTTCAATCAATTCATTGATACGGTTCATCCTCTCAATCCTACAATTTTTCTGTTGCCGACAGCTTGGGGATTGTCACATATTGAAAAACACTATGATCTGATCATCACCTATGACCCAAAAGATTTGGAGTCAGTTTATATTGCCAGGCTACTTAGCGGTAGAAAACTAGGCAAAAAGCATCTGCATCATTCGTTGGAAATACCCTCATACGCCTTTGAAAGCAAGGATCTTTTTAGGCTAATTCATCGACTTTTGTTGAGAAAAGCATTATCCGATATTGATCTGTTGGCAATTCAAGACAGGTTCCGTTATAAAATACTCTGCGACTACTTTCCTGACATCGTAAACAAACCTTTTTCGATAGTTCCCAATTCATATTTGGATGTGATCGAACCGATGGCTGAAAAACTTTCTTGGTTTGATGAGGTCCGAAAAGATGCAGATGCATTGATCCTGTATATAGGCGGAATAGAACGATGGGCGTTATCCAATGAACTTTTGGATGAAATTGCTACCTTACCAATGTACACGTTTTTATTCAGCGGTTGGTCCAGAGATGGATACTATGATGAGCTTGTTAAGAAGTATGCACGGCATGGCCACATGGTTTTTGACATCAAAAAAAAGAGCCTGGCAGATCTGAACTATATGGTCTCGCAATCGGACATCGGCATGGCAATTTATGATTGTTCGGATTGTAACTGTTTTAACATGGGGCTGTCGTCGGGTAAGTTTTTCAAATATATCCAGCACAATAAGCCGCTAATTATAAATGATATTCCCTTTCTGAACAAGCTGGTGACTCAAAATGGAATGGGTGCTGTGTACAGCAGGGGGAATCTGGGGCGTAACATATCTTTTATCATGCAAAGCGGAGAATACACTCAATCATTTCGAAATAAATTAGGATATGAACCTTTTTACAAGAATACTATTAAACAAGTGATCAAACTTGTGGGTGAATCTTAATTGCCTTAGTTTGGAGATCATCGCTGATCTTATCTATAATTGGAAATCAAAATGCTGAATTGCCGATGTTCTCCACATTTTTGCCAAGGACCAACATTTGATGATTATAGTCACCTGTTGCATCCAATCGGTTTTCAGCGCGGAGTTAAAAAAAGTTCATTCAAACCAAAGTTCAGTATCATAACTATTGTAAAAAATGATGCTGCCAACATTGCCAAGACCATTAAGAGTGTTATCAGCCAAAACTATGATGATTATGAGTATATTGTTATTGATGGCGGTTCCACGGACGGTACGCTTGAAATTATAAAGAAATATGATGCTTTCATATATCTATGGATCAGCGAGTCGGACAGAGGTATCAGCGATGCGTTTAACAAGGGGATTGTTCTGTCCAATGGAGAATATCTACAGCTTCTAAATTCGGGAGATACGTTTGTTGATGATGATGTCCTGCAGTTGGTGAGCAGATTTTGTGACGCGCCGGTTGTTACTGGTTATGCAAAACATGACGCGTCAAAAGTACCGGATGTTCTACTGAAGAATTCAGACATTCTACGAATAAAGTCAATGATTTCACATCAAGCAAGTTTTGTCAGGCGAGATGTTTACGAGCGTGTAGGACTTTACAATCTCAATTTCAAAATACGAATGGATTATGAATTTTGGTTGAGGGCGCTTTCAGTTTTTGAATTCAGATTTCTTGAAAAATATCTGGTGGATTTTAATGCGGGTGCAAGCATGGAGCAGATTGAATTATTTTACCAAGAAGAGATATACGCAAATATCTGCCATGATATTTCTGATGATCTGGATTATTACCGGATTACTCTCAACTATTATCTGAGGAAAGTGTTACGTATTTTGAAGTATCTTTGGATTGGGACAGTATGAATTATGTATTGGCATTTGTATGAAGTTATTGATTAATGCTACTTCCATAACTTCCAACATGCATACCGGAATTGAGCGTTTTGCCCTTCACATGTCCCAGGAATTGTATCGTATTGATGCAAATACTAAAGTTGTCAGTACTCAAACAATTCCGGGAATTCCTTATTCAAAATCACCTTGTTCTATTGCAATATCAAATAGGTTCTTTGGTAAACGAGAATATATACTCAGGGCCATTTGGGACCAAACCTTTTTCAGACGCCATCTTTCCAAGGCAATGTTTGACCTTGTTTTTTTCCCCATACAGGATGGCTTGTTGTTTCCATCTGTGAATCAGATTATTACGGTTCACGATCTTCACTACCAGCATTTTGACAGTTCTATTTCTGATTGCAGGAATGAAATTAGTCGGTTTAGAACAAAGCTCTATAAATACAAAATGCCACATATATTGGAACACTCTGTTGCCGTGGTTGCAGTTTCTGAGTCCACAAAGCAGGACATTGTTGTTTCATTTGGCATTAACCCGGATAAAATTCATGTAATTTATAATGGTTATGATGAGTTTAGATTTCATGCTATTGAAAACACGCAACCGACACTTGATCGTTATGTGCTGCAATCTGGTAATTACTTTTTATTTGTTGGCAGTATTCTGAAACACAAAAATATTGTAAGGCTAGTACAGGCATTCGCTCGTCTTGAAACTGAGGCTATACTCGTTCTTGCCGGCGCTTGTAAGGATGCTGATTATCTTGAAGATATAAAAAAAGCTGCAGCAGATTTGGGAATTTTAGAGACCAGGTTGCGTTACCTTGAATATGTTTCTGACGATGACCTTCCGTTCCTCTACAATGGTGCCATCTCTTTTGTCCTGCCCTCGCTGCACGAAGGTTTTGGAGTCCCCATAATCGAGGCTATGGCATGCGGTACTCCAGTCATCACCTCAAACTGTTCTGCCATGCCAGAAATCGCCGGTGACGCAGCCTTGCTGGTTGATCCCACTTCTGTTGAAAGCATTGCCGCAGCCATGCAGGAAATTCTTGATCATCCTCAACGTGCAGAGGTTTTGAGGTCAGCTGGCCTTGAGAGAGCGAAACAGTTCAGATGGTCGTCTTCGGCGCAAAAATTATACGAAGTTTTCAAAATGGTGTCTGAATCGTGAAAATTCTGATTATCGGCGCCGGTCCCTGCGGACTGGGGGCCGCCTATCATCTCAACCGGCTTGGTCATGGCGACTGGCAACTGTTCGAACGTAACGCGTATGTGGGCGGCCTTTCAGCCTCATTTGTTGACGGTAACAGTTTTACCTGGGACGTGGGCGGCCATGTGTTGTTCTCCCACTACGACTATTTCGACCGGGCGGTGGCCGGGGCGCTGGGCGATTCGTATTATGAGCATCAGCGTGAAAGCTGGGTTCGCATCCTGCAACGCTGGGTGCCGTACCCGTTCCAGAATAACGTCAGGTACCTTCCTGACGATGCGCTTCAGGAGTGTGTGGACGGCTTACGCACAATCTCGGGAAGTCCGGCGGACAGCCGAAATTTCCGGGAATGGATGGACACGGTTTTCGGCCATGGCATCGTCAGGTATTTCATGGAACCTTATAACCGCAAGGTCTGGGGCGTGCCGCTGGAAACGATGAGCAAGGACTGGATCGCCGAACGGGTCAGCGTGGTTGACCTGGCCCGTGTTGAACGGAATGTCCGTGAGCGGCGCGACGACCTGGGCTGGGGACCCAACAATGTTTTCAAGTTTCCAAAATTTGGCGGAACCGGCGCCATTTACGAAGGCATCGCCAACCCCCTGCACGACAGGATTCACCTGTGTCACGAGCTGACCGGAATTGATCTGGAGCGTAAGAGTGTGACCTTTTCCAATGGCAGGTCAGAACAGTATGATGTCCTGATCAATACCTCCCCGCTGGACCTGCTGGTTTCACTCTGCCATGCAATTCCGGAATCTGTTGCAACGGCCGCCGGAAACCTGGTGCATAACGGCGGGTTGATCGCGGGACTCGGTTTTGAGGGCAGTCGTGACGACACCAAGTGCTGGATGTATTTTCCGGAAAGCAATTCTCCCTTCTATCGCGTAACCAATTTCCACAACTATTCCCGCTTCAATGTGCCCGACGGCGATACAGATCGCTATTTTTCACTGATGTGCGAAACTACCTATTCGAGCCATAAACCGGTGGAGAGTGCCGGGATTGTCGAGTCTACACTGCGAGGATTGGCTGACAGCGGCATGATTGAGGACGGAGTGAAGGGTCGAGTCGCAAGCCGTTATCTGATAGACATTCCGTACTCATATCCTGTGCCTACGTTGGGGCGTGACAGGGCGCTGGCAAAGATTCAGCCCTACCTGGAATCCAGGTCGGTCTATTCCAGGGGGCGTTTCGGAGCCTGGAAGTATGAGGTCGGTAATATGGATCATTCCTTCATGCAGGGGGTCGAGCTGGTTGACCGCTTGCTGACTGGAAAACCGGAATCAACGCTAAACGGTCTGGCCGGATGAATGTCAGTCTTATGAAAACAGTGGATAACCTCCTGGGACGAATAGCGGTCTCCCTGCTGCCGCGTCCCGCCAGTTCTGTCATTCCCGCCGACATCCGCTCCATCCTGATCATCCGACCCGGCGGTATCGGCGACGCGGTGCTGCTGGTACCGGCTCTACTTGCCTTCAAAGAAAAATTTCCCTCCGCCAAGATCACCATACTTGCGGAACAGCGCAACTGCGCCGTGTTCCGGCTCTGCCCGGCGGTGGACCGGGTTCTTTTGTACGATCGTTCCCCGGACCTGTTGAAAGCAGTGCGTGGGCGGTATGATGTGGTAATCGACAGCGAACAGTGGCACCGGCTCTCGGCTGTCGTGGCCCGAATTACCAGTGCGCCGGTACTAATCGGTTTTGCTACCAACGAACGCTCCCGCCTGTTTACCCATCAGATCGGTTATTCACATGATGATTACGAGGCGGTCAGCTTTTGCAATTTGATGGAGCCTTTGGGAGTTCAGGCCGGGTGTTCAGTCGAACGTTACCTGTCCGTTCCGGAAGAGGTTGCCGCCACCGCTTCGAAGCTGCTGGGTGATTACGAAACAGTGCCGTTTGTGACTATTTTCCCCGGTGCCAGCATTCCGGAGCGTCGCTGGGGAGCTGATCGTTTTCGGCGCGTGGCGGAGCTGCTGTCGGTTTTTGGTGTGCGCGTGGTTGTTGTCGGAGGGCGGGAGGACCGTCAAGCGGGGGAAACTATTGTTGCCGAAGGGTTGGGATTAAACCTTGTCGCCCAGACAAGTCTGGAGGTTACTGCTGCGATCCTTGATCGGAGCGCGCTGCTGGTGAGCGGTGATTCCGGGGTGCTGCATATCGCTGTCGGCCTGGGCAAGCCGACCGTGTCGCTGTTCGGTCCGGGCAGGGCGAAGAAGTGGGCGCCGCAGGGCGAGCGCCATATCGTCATCAACCGGAAATTGCCCTGCTCGCCCTGTACCACATTCGGAACCACGCCTTCCTGTCTGCGTGATGCCGAGTGCCTGCGGACCATCACGCCTGACGAGGTTGCCAACGCGGTAACGATGTTGTTGACCGCAGAAGGCGTTACGCCTTCCCGCTGCTGCAAGCGTGATTGGATTGAGGTCGTCTGACCCGCCGCAGTGCTTTATGCTCCAGGGCTCAATGCTGATTACTTGATTATGAGCCGGTCCACTACCAGATTCCCCAGCCCAATCGTAAGATTCCCCTGTAATGTCGTATAGCTGCCTTGTGTCAAATAGTCTGCACTGTACCCGCCTTTGATCGTTACCAGTATCGCATTGCCCATGATCAGATCCCCTGACAGAATCGTTCCCCCCTGAATCAGGATTACATTGCCATTTAGCGCATTGTTGTATGCATCCTGCAGTGCAATGTATGAAAATCCGCTGGATTGATTCAGGATGAACGACGCCAGGCTAAAGGTAGCTGTTGCCACATTGGGTGATAGCATTGTCAGGGTACAGTTTCCGGTTCCGCTACAGCTGCCGGACCACCCGTCGAAGACAGAGTTGATATCAGGAGTCGGTATCAGCGTGATCGTGGCGCCGATTACAAATTGGACAACCGAGCATGCGAAACCCGTTACACAGTTCATGTCACCGTTGATAGAACCGCCACCGCTCCCGGCAAGGGTCAAAGTCAGGGGGTAAGTCGAGGAGGTAATGTTGATTACTGCGATTACCGGTGAAGATATGTTTCCAGCGGTGTCTTTGACCCAGGCATGTAACAACTTGGTGCCTGAAGTGTGGAATGTGTAGTCCTGATTCGGGTTTATGTTCCAGAGGCAATTTGCCGAATTGTTTACCTCTGTTATGCAGTAACCGGCAAGCAGCAGATTGTCAGTTGCCCTGAAGGCAATGACGGCGATTGTGGCACTGGCTGATGTGGGCGGTATGGTAAAGCTGTTGACCACGGGCTTGACCGTATCGATCACCGTCGAGACCGTGGCCGACAGTGAGATGTTGCCGGTCGGATCCTTGACGAACGCATACAGATTTTTCGGGGCAAGGATTGGAACCGGATCAGGGGTCAGCGTGAACGAAACCGGTTTGACGCTACTCCAGGCGCATGAAGCGGCCGAGTTTGTTTCGGATATGCAATAACCGGCAATCGTGCCCAGGTTGTCTGAAGCAACCAATGTGTTGACCGGCAGCTGGTAACTGTTCCATACGCCCGGTACAGTGAATGAGCTGATCGCCGGCAGCGTAGTGTCGATGGTGATATTCCTGGATTGGGGAACAGATACGTTTTCGTGCGCATCACGAACGAATGCATATAATGTTTTGACTCCATTGCTGGCAAACGTGAAGTTTGCCGGAGATATACCGTACCAGACGCAGCCTGTTGCCGCACTGCTCTCCGATAGACAATAGGCGGTTACACCGGAGTTGTCGGTAGCGGTGACAGAGAGTGGAGCGGCTGTCAGGCTTGCCGAATTGGAAGGCGCCGTGAAAGAGACTATGGCCGGAGGCACGGTATCGTGAATCAAAACTATCCTGCTAACGCTCGGAATGCCGTTGGTTACCAGGTTTGCGCGATAATGACCAGCCGGGAGTTGCAGCACCGGCAGTGAAACAAAGGAGATGTCTGTCCAGTTGCGTGCAGGGTCGGAGGCTATGATATGAAGTTGCTCATTGTCGAGCCTCTGCAGCAGCAGGAGCGGATAGCCGCTGGAAGAATTGTTCGTGGAGTCGGAAGAAGCCTCCGAATCACCCCGTAGGCGGCTCCCGGTAAAAGTCAGCTGCGTAGGCAGCGCCGGATCATAAACCGCGCTGGAGACAAGCGGGCGTCGACTTTCCTGTAAGTCCGGCCAAGTGTTCACAATTTCAGTGGTAGCGATGTTGTAGAATGACGGATACACCGCATAAAATCCCCCCGCAATCAACAACCGGCCATCGGGAAGCAGGTTTGCACTGTGACTGTGGCGTGAGCCGGCCAGCTTCCCGGCAAATGACCAGAGATTGGTAGCCGGATCATAAATTTCAATCGAATCGAGCGAAACCACTGACTCCCCTCCCGAAACAAGCACCATGCCGCTCGGAAGCAATACAGCGGCGTGGGTTTGCCGGGCAGCATTCATACTTGTGGCGAGTGTCCAGGTATCAAGAAGTGGATCATACAATTCCGCCGAAGCACGATCCGTACTTTGCCCCCCCGCAACCAGGACCTTGCCATTAGGAAGCAGCGTGGCGGTATGGAAATACCGGTCGTAGGTCATGCTTGATGCCAGGCTCCAGCTGTTGATTTGCGGGTCATAAAGTTCCGCGGAATAAGGCGTGGTGCTGATGCTGCCGCTGCCGCCCGCTACCAGCACCTTCCCGTTGGGCAACAGGGTGGCGGTATGGTCGCTTCTGTTGTCGGTCAGGATTCCAGCGGGCTGCCATGTGTTCAACACCGGATCATACAGTTCGGCCGCACTGCTTCCTCCACCCGCCACCAATAGCTTTCCGTTTGCAAGCAGAGTTGCCGTGTGCCGCTGACGGGCTATGCTCATTTTGGCTGCAGCTGCCCATGTATCCGTTGCAGGGTTGTACAGCTCCGCCGAGTCGAGAGGAACGCCAGCCTGATCGCCTCCAGTCACCAATACCTTGCCGTTTAGCAGTAGCGTGGCGGTGTTGTGCGAACGGGTCATGGCCATGGGGGCGGCAGCTGACCATGCTCTTGTTGCTGGATTGAACAGTTCGGCTGATGCGAGTGCGGGTCCGCCAAATCCTTCGCCTGTGACCAGTATCCTGCCGTCCGGGAGCGTTGTTGACGTGTGACCGGAACGGGCCGTGCCCAGGTTGGGCGCCTCTATCGCAGGAGAGTACAGCTCTGCTGAAGCGGTAACATAAACTGCGCCGGAGACGACACCACCGGCCACAAAAACGGAGCCGTCAGCGAGTATTGCAGACGTGTGGCGATAGCGGGAAATGGCCAGATCATCGGCAATGGCCCAGGTATTGGCCAGCGGGTCATAAATTTCTGTTGTGGCGACATTGCCGATGACCATTACCTTGCCGGAGCGGAGCAGTTCGGCCGAGTGTTTCGAGCGTCCAAACGTCATATTGCCGGCAGTGCTCCAGCTTTTCAGCACCGGATCATAAAGTTCGGTTGAAGTGTTGGAAATCTCGTCTCCACCGGCCACAAGCACCTTGCCGCTGGCAAGCAGTGTCGATGTATGCGAGTTTCGGGCAAATGTCATATCCAACCCGGGTTCCCAGATGTTGGTAGCGGGATCGTAGGTTTCTACCGAGGCAAGATTGCCGGCAAGGTTGAATCCTCCCGTAACCAGCACCTTGCCGTCCGGCAGCAGGGTGGCCGTATGATAATTCCGTGCAGTCCCAAGCGGTGCAACTGTTGACCAGGTGTTGGTCAGGCTGTCAAAAATTTCAGACGCTGTGAGGTAACCGGTATTGTTGTAGCCGCCAGTTACCAGGACCTTGCCATTCTGTAACAGCGTTGCAGTATGGCCATGCCTGGCCGTATTCATGTCCTGCACACGTGTCCAGCTGTTGCTTGCCGGGTCGTAAAGTTCCGTCGATGCAATCGGTCCGGTGGCATCATATCCGCCGGCTATCAGCACCATGCCGTTGGAAAGCAGTGTGGCGGAGTGATATGAGTGAGCAGTGCTGGTGGTTCCGCCGGAGGCCCAGGTTTTGTTTGCAGGATCATAGATCTCGGCTGACTTCAGGTCGAATGCCGAGAAACCGTTGCCACCGACTATCAGGATCTTGCCATTATTCAGCAGAGTCCCGGTGTGCCCATAGCGATCGTTCAGCATCGGCGGGGCTGACAGCCAACTGCCGGACAGAGGTGATTCATACTGTTCCACAGAATTTATTGCGGATGGATTACCTCCGACTATCAGCACCTTGCCGCTGACAAGTAGCGTGGTTGTGTGAGTGGAACGGCCGGTTGCCATGGCGCCTGCAACTGACGTCACGGCATTGCTGACCGGGTCGTACAGTTCTGCCGACGATAAAACGGAAATTCCGGAGGCCCCTCCTGTAAATAGAACTTTTCCGTTTGCAAGCAGGGTGGCACTGTGATCAACACGGGCAACATTGAAAACGCCTGCTGACGACCAGCTGTTTGTTGCCGGGTCATAGGCCTCCAGCGCTGGAGTTGTCGCTGCTGTCCCGCCTGCGACCAGTACCTTGCCGTTGGCAAGGAGTGTTGCCGTATGCCCGCTGCGGGCGGTTAATGCCCCGCCGTTGACAGGTGTCCAGTTGTTGGTCGCAGGGTCGTAAAGGTCGGCATTATTTGCTGTAGCAGCAGTAGTGTTGCCTCCTGCGATAAACACCTTGCCATTGGTCAGGAGCGTGGCAGTGTGACGTGATCTGCCAATAGAGATATTTCCTGCGGGAGACCAGGTATTGGCAGTTGGATCGTACAATTCGGCGGAGGTGAAAGCTTCAAACGTGATACTGTCATAACGGCCTGCCACTACCAGTACCTTGCCATTTGGCAGGAGTGTAGCGGTATGGTCAAAACGGGCTGTGGCCAGACTGCCGGCCGGTGTCCAATTGTTTGTGGCAGGGTCGTACAGCTCGGCAGAGGAAAGCATGGTGTCAATACTGCCACTTCCCCCAGTCACAAGTACTTTGCCGTTGGGCAGGAGCGTTGCCGTATGCTGCATGCGGGCTGTTGACAGGTTGCCGGCCGGTGCCCAGCTGTTTGTCGCGGGATCGTACAGCTCTGCAGAGGAAAGTATTCCGTTGCTGCCGAATCCTCCCGCAACAAGAATCTTGCCATTCTGCAGGAGTGTTGCCGTATGGTTACTCCAGCGGTAATCGGTAAGTGGCGCGACCGTGCTGAAACCGGCTCCCTGTGCCATGCTTATGGTGTTAATCAGCAGAAACGCTGCGAGGATAGCTGAGCGTAAAAAGATACGGATTATTGTCTTCATGGCGGTCCTCCCGGAGCCAGTCGCATGGTTTCCCCCTGTTGCGGTTTACCAGATACGACTCGCAATACATGTTTTACTCATTTATAACTCACACTTTCATTGCATTACCT
>MGZK01000047.1 GCA_001802125.1 Geobacteraceae bacterium GWC2_55_20 | reverse complement strand
AGAAGTATTATTTCGGCGAGACAGCCATCCAGGGGGCGCCCGACTATCCGGACGATTTTCTGCGTCGGCACCTGACCTATAAATCCGGCGAGGTTTTTTCCTATCCCGCTCTCGGAGAAACCCAGCGCAACTTCACCAACTCGGAGCGCTTCAAGGAAGTGCTCATCATACCTGAAAAACAGGACGCCGAGGCATCCAGGGTTCCGGTAACCGTCCAGTTGACGGCCGGACCGCGCATAAGCGTGCGTCCCGGAGTCGGCTACGGCACGGATACCGGTGCGCGTTTCACCGTCCGTTACCGCGATCTGAACATGTTTCACCTGGGGCACGAGCTGTATTCGCATCTGTATGTTGCCGAGCGGCTTCAGGGACTGGTGACCGGCTATATCATCCCCAGTCCCAAGGATGTTCGCAGCTCCACGACGCTGCAGCTGAACCTGCAGCAGGAGGAAACCTCGACCTATGACAGCCGCATACTGGCCCTGGAGCTGGCCCGCAACCGGAGCCTGGGCAAGGGGAAACTGGGCACCGCCTATGTCAGGGCCCAATACGAAGACTATACCGTTGGTGACCAGAATTCCAGCGCACGGCTGCTGCTGCCGGGAGTGCGTTTTTCCGATGATCGTTACAACAACCCGATCCGCCCCCGCCGTGGATTCCGCTACGCGCTGGAACTGCGCGGCACACATCAGCTGCTCGGTTCGGATACTGCCCTGGTCCAGTTCCTGGCCGAGGGGAGCCATCTGCTGCCTCTTCCCTGGCGCCTTTTCCTGCATACGCGGGCCAAGGCCGGGACAACCCTGCTGAGCGACCCCCTGCGCGACATCCCTCCTTCGCTGCGTTTCTTTGCCGGTGGTGACCAGAGCGTGCGCGGCTATTCCTACAAATCCCTCGGCCCCCGCGATGCATCCGGCCAGGTTACCGGCGGCAAGCAGCTGCTAACCTCCAGTATCGAACTGGAACGGGCGCTCTTCAAGGATTGGGGCATTTCCCTGTTCTATGATGTCGGTAACAGCTTCAATTCATTCTCACAGGTCAAACTTTTCCAGGGGGCGGGCGTCGGCCTGCACTACTATACCTCGGTGGGGGCTCTGAACCTTTCCGTGGCCCGGCCGCTCTGGCAGGACAATCCCTCGATCCATTTCCACTTCACCGTGGGGTTCGAACTATGAAACGGCTGGCCCGGCAGAGTCTCGTCGCGGCACTGGCGATTGCCCTGGTTGTGGCCGCAATTGCGGCCGCTGGCTGGGTCGTGGCCACTACCCAGGGCGCCCGCTGGTTGCTGACGAATGCTCTGCCGCTGAGCGGAGCCGGTTTCTCCGTTCAAAAGATCGAGGGTAGAATTATCGATCGGCTGCTGCTCAGGGGAGTGCGGGTCACACTGGCGCAACAGAAACTGAACATCGACAGCCTTGAGCTACGCTGGAAACCGCTCCTTTTGCTGGCCGGCACGGTTGCCGTCCGGGAATTGAAAATCAACGGGGTACGGATTCAGGACAACACCGCTGTTGACAACAAGCCGCCGAATCTGGCCTGGCCGAAGGTGTCCGAAACCGGGCAGCTCTTTGATGGCATGATCTCGCGCTTGCTGGTGACAGAGTTGAGCTATCGTCGCTTGCAGCAGCCACCGCTGCTGATAACCTCCTTTAAAGGCACCGTTTCCTGGCAAGGCGGTCTTCTGACCATCATTGATCTCGATGCGGCAGCGCCTTCCGGCCGGATAAAGGGCAGCATTTCGGCCGGTTTCCGGCAGCCCTCGCTGACATCGGACCTTGCCATTGTCCTGGCACAGCCCCTGGCGGACATGGACCGTTTTACCCTGCAGGTCCGCAAGGCCAAAGGAACCGGACTTGAACAGTTTGTCGCGAACCTGACGATTGCCGGGAGCGTTGGCGCGCGCAAGTTGCTGGAGCTGAACGGCGATGTGGGAATGGCGCGGGATGCTTTCAATCTGCGCCGTTTGCTTCTGACCAGTCCGGGGCGAAAAGGGCGGATAAGCGCCGATGGAAAACTTGCGTTCACGGCGTTGGAACCGCTGCTTTCGTTGCAGGTCAAGGCGGAAAATCTCGATCTGGCCCCCGAGTTGAATGTGCCGACCGACCTTTCCGGAACTGTCAATTTCGCGGGAACCTTGAACAGCTACCGCGGAGATATGTCCCTTGCAAACAAGGCAGAGGGATGGCGGGCGGCGGCTGTTTCAGCCTCCTACGCCGGTACCGGGGCGGGGATGAAACTGGCTCCGTTGAACGGCAAGCTTCTGGATGGAACTCTGGCGGGAAACCTGGATCTGAACTGGCGCAACGGCTTTAGCATGCAGGGGGCGATCAGCGGCCGGAATCTCAACCCGGCCAGGATTGATCCGGGCTGGAAGGGGCTGGCGAATTTCAATGCAACCGGCAGATTGGACCGGGCCGGGCAGGCGCCACTTACAGGAAGCGTCAGTGGCTCGCTGCTGGAAAGCCGCCTGCACGGACAGGCGCTGACCGGCGAGCTCAAAGCCGGTTTCAGCGGCGACAACCTCACCATCTCCCGGCTTGCTCTGCAGGGTAAAGGCTTCGATCTGCAGGCCTCGGGCGAACTGAAACAACGGATTAACCTGACCGCACGGATCAGCGACTTTTCCCGGCTGGTTCCCGGATCGGCCGGGACACTCCGGGCCGACGGCTGGGTGAGCTGGAACGACGGCAAGCCCGTCGGCGCCCTGGTCGCCACGGGCAGTAAGCTGGCCTACTCCGGGACGCACGTGGCAGCCGCAAATCTGACTGCCCGGCTTGAAGCGGGAGCCGGTTATCCCGTGCATCTCAGCGCATCATTCAAGAATGTGGTCCATGACGGTTATGCCCTGGATAGCGTGACGCTGGCCGCGGATGGCACGCTGCCGCGCCACGGCCTGAAAGTTGCCCTGCGTTCGGGCAGCAGCGACGCGCGGCTGGCCCTGAACGCAGGTTACAACGACGGGCTCTGGAAAGGCGAGATCGGCAGCCTGTCCGGCCGGGACAGCAGCGGTCCCTGGAACATGACGGCTCCGGCGGCATTTGCCGTCAGCGCCGGCAAGTTTTCCCTCTCCAATCTGTCCCTCTCGGCCGGAGCCGGCGAGCGCCTCGAACTCTCGGCGGATCTGGTATTGAAGCCGCTCGGCGGTCAGGTGCGGGCGCAATGGAGCGCACTTGACCTGTCCAGGGCCAATCGCTATCTGAAGGATATGAAGTTCTCGGGAAACAGCCACGGTAAGGTCCGCCTTGACCTTCCGGGCGAAAAACGGCTGGCCCTGGCCGGTAATGCCGCTGCCAGCGGAACGTTTGCCGGGCAAGGAACAACTGTCAGCTTCCGGAACAGCACGTTAACCTTTGACGGAAATGAACAGGGCTTGCGAGCTGCTCTGGAACTCAACACTGCTGACGGCGGCCGGTTGAAGGGGAGCTTTGCCTCTTCCGCTCCATTCCGCCTGGCCCTGCCCGAAAATGGGAAGCTGACGGCGGATCTGAGCGGGATCGACCTGGCGCTTTTCAAACCATGGCTTCCACCTGACACGGTTCTCGAAGGTCGTATCAGCGGACGGGCCAAAGGGGCCATGCTTCCGGGACAACGCTTTGAACTGAACGGCAATGCCGCGCTCTCCGGCGGGATGATCCACCAGCAAAGGCCAGACGGAGAGCTGAAACTCGATTTTTCGACGGCAACCGCCTCCTGGGTCTGGCGTGGAGAAACGCTGTCCGGCGATTTTTCCCTGGTCATGGCTGATCACGGTCAGGCCGGGGGTACTTTCCAGCTTCCGTTGCCGGCACGTTTCCCGCTTGCCATAAATCCGAAAGGGGCGCTCAAGGCTTCACTTTCCGGGCAGGTCCGGGAAAAGGGAATCATAACCGCACTTTTTCCGGGACTGGTTCATGAAAGCTCGGGAGAACTTGACGCCCGGCTCGTCGCCGGCGGTACCTGGGAAGTGCCGACGATCGGCGGGAAACTGCAGCTGAGCAGGGCCGGCGCATACCTGCCCACCGCCGGGATTCACCTCAGGGACGTTCAACTGGCGGCCCGCCTGGAAAAGAACCTTATCCGGATCGATTCCTACCGGGCGCTCTCCGGAACAGGTCATATCGAGGGGACGGCGCTGATTAAACTGGACGGCTGGCGGGTGACCGGTTATCAGGGGTCCATCGAAGGCGAAAATTTCCAGACCGTGGATTTTCCCGAACTCAAGATTCTTGCTACGCCCAAACTCAGCTTCGAAGGGACACCACAAAAACTCACTGTGCGCGGTGAACTGATCCTGCCTGAACTGCGGATCGTCGGAGCCCAGTCCGGTACGGTTGTCACGCCCAGCAGCGATGTCATCCGCGAGGGGAGGGCGGTTCAGCCAGCCGCCGTTTCTCCATTGGCCCTGGATGTTCAGGTGCGGGTGCTGCTCGGTGACCGAGTTTTTGTCAAGGTGGCCGGGATTGACGCCCAGTTGGGCGGAGCCCTGAACCTGTCTCTTAGCAGTCTCGACAATATCACCAGCAAAGGCGAGATCAAGGTGATCAAGGGGCGCTATCGCACCTACGGGGTAAACCTGGAAATCGTTCGCGGCCGGCTGTTCTTCGCCGGCGGCGCCATTAATCGCCCGAGCATCGATGTTCTGGCGCTGCGCAGCATCGGCGACATCCGGGCCGGCGTAACGGTTACCGGTACTCTCCAGAGGCCGATTACCAGGCTCTACTCCGAACCGGCCATGCCGGACGTCGATGTGCTGGCGTATATCGTCCTCGGCCATCCGCTCGGCAGCAGCGGCGAACAGGTCAGCCTGCTGACCCAGGCTGCCGGCGCGCTGCTCAGGTCCGGTCAGGCGGCGGTGCTGCAGGAACAGATAAAAAACTATCTTGGTTTGAGTACCCTGGAGATCCAGGGAGGTGTGGGTGGGACCAACAGCGCCATGGGGTACAAACCGCTCCAGGTGACGCCTCCCGGAGCCCTGCCGGCAACGCAGCAGCCCGGAATCACCGAAACCGTGCTTACGGTTGGCAAGTATCTGACTCCGCAACTCTATTTCAGTTACGGCAAGTCACTGTTTACCGGGAACAGCATCTTCCGGCTGCGTTATGATTTTTACAAAAATTGGCAGATCGAAACCCAGACCGGCGGTGGCGAGAGCGGCGCCGATCTCTATTACAAGCTGGAGTTCAAGTAGGCAAGCCGCATTGGAAAACGTCATGCGGCTATTGTGGAACAACGCCTGCGGACGTGGATGACTTGAAGTTAAGAGCAGGGGAATCCTGAACGCGCCACGCTCTTGTTCCGTTACTGTTTGTTCACTTCCCACCAGATTAAATGCACCAAGGAGCGCTGCCATGAAAATCCTCCTCGTGTATCCCCACTATCCTGACACCTTCTGGAGCTTCCGTTACGCCTTGAAATTCATCGACAGAAAAGCGAGCTTTCCTCCGCTGGGCCTTCTGACCGTGGCCGCCATGCTCCCCGGTGATTGGGAAAAGAGGCTTATCGATATGAACGTCCGCTCTCTGGGCGATGCGGACCTGGAATGGGCGGATTACGTTTTCATCAGCGCCATGACTATTCAGCGGGAATCGGCGAGGGAGGTTATCGCACGCTGCCGGCGGCTAGGAGTGAGGAGTGTTGCCGGCGGCCCACTCTTTACCTCCTGCCACGATGAATTTCCGGACGTTGACCACCTGGTGCTGGGTGAGGCAGAACTAACCCTGCCCCCATTCCTGACAGACCTGCGCAGAGGGACGGCGCGGCCACTTTATGCGGACAACCGAAGGGCAGATATGACGAAAACAGCCATCCCGCTCTGGAACCTGATAAATGTCAGGTACTATGCCGCCATGAATATCCAGTATTGCCGGGGATGCCCTTTTGACTGCGAGTTCTGTGACATCACCGTGCTGTTGGGCAAAAAAACGCGTAGCAAGTTACTGGCACAGTTGATTTCCGAACTGGACAGTCTCTATATAAGCGGCTGGCGCGGTGCGGTTTTCTTCGTGGACGACAACTTCATCGGGGACAAGGGAAAACTGAAGAGAGAGGTTCTGCCGGCCTTGATTGGCTGGATGGAGGCAAAAGGGTACCCGTTCTACTTTTACACCGAGGCGTCCATTGATCTGGCAGACGACGCACGACTGATGGAGTTGATGGTCCGGGCCGGGTTCGAAGAGGTCTTTATCGGCATTGAAACACCACACGAGGAGGGACTGGTCGAGAGCGGCAAAGCACAGAACAGAAACCGCAACCTGCTGGCCTCGGTAAAGTGCATCCAGCGTGCCGGTCTGCAGGTTCACGGAGGATTCATCGTAGGGTTCGACAGTGATTCGCCGGATATCTTCGACCGGCAGATCCGTTTCATCCAGGAGAGTGGAATTGTAACCGCGATGGTTGGCGTGCTGATAGCGCTACGCGGCACCAGGCTCTACCAGCGACTGCTGCGGGAGGGAAGATTGCTGGGTAATGCCACCGGCAACAATACCGCGATCTCTCTCAACTTCATTCCGAGGATGGATCTCAGGGAACTCATCAGCGGTTACCAAGCCATCCTCGGCGCCATCTATTCACCGAAAAATTACTACCGGCGCGTAATCAGTCTGCTTAAAGAGTACAATCCATCGCATCCGGGAAAATTTCACCTGCAGCCGGGGTATGTCGGGGCGCTCTTCAAATCGATACTGTTCCTGGGAGTTATCGGCATGGAGCGGCTCCATTTCTGGAAACTTTTCTTCTGGTCTCTCATGAGAAGGCCACGGCAATTTCCGCTGGCCATAACCTATGCGATCTATGGTTTTCATTTCAGAAAAATTGCGGAAAAGATCAGCGAAAACGGATCGCTAAAAACCGGTAGAATTGTGTAAATGCTGACCTTCAGACATAGCCATTTTCCATGATAGTCCATGATTCATCATAGTGCCGGCATTCATCATGAAACCTCTGTTGCCGATTTCACTGATATTTCTCCCAAAGCCTCTTGTACCTTGACCGCCAGGTTCCTCATTGAAAACGGTTTCTGGATGAAGTTGACTCCTTGATCCAGCACACCCCTGTGGGCGATAACGTCGGCGGTGTAACCGGACATGAACAGTATTTAAATGTCCGGATAAAGTGACTGCAGCCGTGTAGCCAGCTCCCGGCCGTTCATTTTAGGCATGACGACGTCGGTGACAACCAGCCGCAACCCGCCGGCATGTTCCCTGGCCAGCTTGAGGGCTTCATCAGCCGTACCCGCCGCCAGCACTCGATACCCCAACTCTTCCAGCATCGTTTTTTCCACAATCAGGATCGATGGTTCGTCCTCCACCACCAGAACCGTCTCGCCACGACTCATCGGTATTTCAACCATCGCCTCCCTTGGGGTGGCGACAGCCTGGGCTGTGTCCCTGGCCAGGTATATTTTAAAGGTAGTTCCTTTTTCCGGTTCGCTGTAAACATTGATGAAACCATTGTTCTGCTTGACTATGCCATACACCGTCGATAGTCCCAGGCCGGTCCCCTTGCCCATGTCCTTGCTTGTGAAAAAAGGTTCAAAAATCTTGTCGATGGTCTCCTTGTTCATGCCGCAGCCATCGTCGCTGACCGCCAGCATCACATACTCTCCCGCTACAAACCCGGAATTATAGGCGCAATAGGCCTCGTCAAAGAGTGCGTTTCCAGTTTCTATCGTGATCTTGCCGACGTCGGCAATAGCGTCCCTGGCATTGACACAGAGGTTAGCCAGAATCTGATCGACCTGGACCGGGTCCATTTTTACATGCCACAGCCCCGCCTCGGGCATCCAGGCCAGATCAATGTCTTCGCCGATAAGCCGTTTCAGCATAGTGAGCATGCTCTCCACATTCCGGTTCAGGTTCAGCACCTCGGGTGAAATCGTCTGTTTACGGGCAAAGGCCAGTAATTGTTTGGTTATGTCCGCAGAGCATCTTGCTGCTTTTATGATCTCCTCCAGGTCGGCACGCAGCGGATGGGAAGGTGCTACCTTTCGCAGAGCCAGTTCCGCATAACAGAGGATTACGGTCAGCATGTTGTTGTAATCGTGGGCCACTCCACCAGCCAGCAGCCCAACCGCTTCCAGTTTCTGGGCTTGCTGGAATTGGGCCGCCAGCCGCAGATGCTCGGTGATGTCGCGTTTGACGGCCACGTAGTTTACGATCCGGTCAGAGGCATCGCGAACCGGCGAAATCGTCGTTTCATCGGTGTAGAAAGTCCCGTCCTTGTGCCTGTTGACCATGCGGCCAGACCAGGTGTCGCCACCCGAGATGGTTGACCAGAGATCGTGGTAAAATTGTTCATCCTGTACGCCGCTCTTGAGGATACGCGAATTCTGGCCGACGGCCTCTCTTCCGCGATAGCCGGTAATCCGTTTGAAGGCCGGATTGACAAACTGGATGATCCCCTGGGCATCGGTCATGACGATGCCCTCTCCGACCTGCTCAATGGCCGCCATCAGCTGCTTGCGCTCGGTCTTGGCCCGCTTGTTAGCGGTGATGTCACGAATATTGCACTGAATCACCTTGCTATGGTCTACCAGGTACACATTGCTGACAAATTCCACCGCTATGGGCTGTCCCTCCCTGGTTTCCAGCGGTAAATCCTCGTAGCGAATATACTCGTTATCCTGCAAGGTCCTGAAAGCGTCCTTGGACGCGGCGATGTCCTTGAATACTCCGAGATCCCAGATGTATTGACCGCATAATGCTTCGTAAGTATATCCAAGCAGCTGCAACAGGAACGGATTTGCGTCAACCACCATGCCGGTTTCAGCATCCAGTATCAGAATGCCGTCCTTGGCTGATTCAAAGAGCCGTCGATAGCGCTTCTCGGAATCCTTCAGAGACAATGCGCCGGTTTCTTTTTCCAGCAACTTCTTTTCCAGCAGCTCGATTCGCTTGTTCAATTCTGCAGTGTGGTCATCCATAATTCCTGTCTTTCTATTTGATTTGATTCAAGTTTGTTTTATATGCAGCCGGGACTCAAACCTCAAAGGACATGTCAGATATATGGTGATTCATTTTGTCAGCGAGAAAGGGCACACCTTAGTGCGCCCTTTCTCGTTCTAATTGGACTGTTCAATTTTTGTTTTCGCCCTACAGGGCCTTCCTGCCTTGGAGAACATTTACCAGAACCACAATAATCGCGATTACGAGCAGAATATGGATCAAACCACCCATGGTGTACGAAGTCACCATACCCAGGAGCCACATCACTATAAGAATAACGCAGATTGTCCACAGCATAACTTCACCCCCTCTGTTTGCTGCCTGTCCGAGTGTTTCGGAAATTACTTCCGCTTTTTCAGCGGAGTGGCTGTGTTGAAACAGACCACGTTGGCGTCGGAATGCAATAACAGTGAGCCGTCCGGATGGTAGTTCAATCCAGTGGCGACTTCTTCAATCACGTAATATTGCGATGTGCAACTTCCGGAACCCTTCTGAATGAAATCGTTCAAGACCTTGTCACTCATTTTCTGAATTGTGTCTTCATCACCGATAGCCGGAACCTTTACCGCATAGGCCCCGTTGGTAATCAAAAATCTTTTGACTACGACGGCCTGGGGATATGAATCCCGGTAGCTCCCCTTGAAAACACCCATGAATCTGGGTTTGACGCCTGTTTCTTCGGCAGTGGAACTGCATGGGAAAACTATCGAAACAAAAAGCGCAAATATCATCATGATCAGAATCTGTTGCATAAATCATATCTCCGGTCTTATCAATTCAACTCTGTCGGGACGGTAACCACTATTTTTTCTTGGTGTACAGCTCTCCCTTTATTTCATCCAGAGCCGTTATTACCGGCACGAGCGAGGCCTTTAAGGCATCCAGATCCTGAACAGATTTCTGCGCGACCGGTGTTATCGCTTCGATCCCTTTGGGCGTCAAGTCGGTGGAAAGGAATTTCTGGATTTCTTTCAGGTCGGTCAGGTAGGCATTATAGGTGCCTTTGATTCCCGAACTCGCAGCGGGCACTCGAGCATAGCTTTCGGCCAGTTTATTACGTCGCTCCGTGCTGAGTTCACGAATCTCCGCATTTGTAAAGGCATCTCCCTGTTTTTCCCATTCGCCAAAATACTCCTTGCTGTTTGATTTCATCTCATCCGTGCGTTTGAGTACCCGCTTGCCCTCACTGTCAAGCTTGGCTACGTTGTCCGAATATGTATCAAAGGATTTTTTCAGATTGGATTGTCCCGGCATGACCAGGGAGTCAAGTGATGCTGCGGTGACATCTATCTGGACCATCATTTTTCTGATCTCTGTATCAACATCCCGTATCGAGTTGGAGGTTTTTACTGATCGGTCCATGCCGGTGGTGGCGCAACCGCCCATGATGGTGCTGGTTCCGAGTAAAAGCATGGCGAAAAATGCAAGCAGGTGTTTTCTGATTTTCATGATGTTCTCCTTTGGTTGACAACTGTGTGGTTAGTTTGCAGCAGGTACATCCCTCTTTTAAGTTACTCCATCAAAATGACTTCCATGGCGCTGGTTTTGTTATCCTCCGTAGAGCAATTGGCCTGCCAAAAATCAAATATGAGAATTATGACTTGATTAACCTTTTAAAACAGGGTGGTAGACTGGTGTCGCGGAATATTGGGTAAATATGAAATGATTGATTGACCACGAGATATGACAGAACTTCAACATATTGAGGGATGTTTTGAATGGCTTGGATTGTTTGAGTTATTTGTGTGGGGATGTCAGTTCAGCGTGGGATCTGAGAATCGCATCTCAGGCTTCTGGTGCAAATTTAGGTTTAGGTGCCTGCAAAACATTACAAGTATCTTTTACCCTAAAATCTATACCTGAAACTGCTGGATAGGGGGGATCGGCGGACATGTGCGGATTTTGGAAAGGGCTTAAAACGTAAAAAAGCCCCTAAAATCAGGGGCTTTTGGATATGTGAGGACTAATATGGAGTCTGTGATGGTAGCGGAGGCCGGACTCGAACCGGCATGTACTTGCGTACGGCAGATTTTGAGTCTGCTGTGTCTACCATTTCACCACTCCGCCAGCGCCGGTGAATATAGTTCAGGCAACTTCGCACGTCAAGATTAAATACTTTGCTGAGTAAAAAAAGATTGACATATTGGTGATAATTAATACATTAACTATACAAAATCACATAGGAGGAAAAGATGCTAAAAAAAGGTTTAGTGGGAAAAATTGCTGCTGTTTTTGGAATGGTAGCGGTTGCTGCGGGGATTGCATTTGCTTCGTCGCATGGTGGCGCCGGGGTTACTCCGGATGAAGCACTTCAAAAACTCATGGACGGCAACAAACGCTATGTGGGAAACCAGATGACCGGCGCCAAGTTGAGTGATTCTGCCGCTCGCGCCAGTCTGGCCAAATCCCAGAAACCCTACGCCATTGTTCTGACCTGTTCAGATTCACGCGTTCCACCTGAAATTATTTTCGATAACTCTCTTGGTGAGATATTTGTCATTCGTGTTGCCGGAAACATTCCCGATCCGGTCGTTCTGGGAAGTATCGAGTACGCCGTTGAGCATCTCGGGTCACCGCTGGTGATGGTGTTGGGGCATGAGCGTTGCGGTGCAGTCACAGCTACGGTCGGAGCAAAAGGAAAGAGCACCGGCAGTGCCAATATCGATGCCATAGTCAAGACCATCGCCCCAAACATCAAGAGCGCCGTCAAGAATTGCGAAGCCTGCAAGGGAGATGCAAAATGCGCGGATATCAACAAGGATGCATTTATTGAGTGCGTGACTGATGCCAATGCAAGAACCGTTGCAGCCAACCTGACAAAAAAATCGAAGATTATAAAGCACATGGCCGCAGAAAAGAAAATCAAGATTGTTGTAGCTAAATACGACCTGGATGATGGCCTGGTAACAGTCTTCAAATAATTCCTGTATCTGATTTGGTTTTAAGTTTGATTTATTGGAAAATCAAACTTGACCTGAAACATCATTCAATGTTATTGTCCGTTCGCTGAACATTCTCCTTTTAATCTAGCACGAGAGGCTAGCAAAGGCGACTCAATGAGAATATCAAAAATAATACCGGAAGAGCCTTGCCGCATGCAGCGGAGGGGCTCTTTTTTTGTGTCCGGAAACAGGGAGGGGTGACATGAGTGCTGAACAAACGGTAATTCTGGACTCTGCCGGAGTCAAGCGTGCGCTGACGCGCATCGCCCATGAAATTCTTGAACGCAACAAAGGGGTCTCGGATGTTGTGTTGATAGGCATCCGTTCCGGGGGTGTTTTTCTGGCCGGCGGCATTGCGCAGCAGATCGGTATAATCGAGGGAGATGCGGTACCGGTCGGTTCTGTTGATATTACACTTTACCGAGACGATATCAGTGGTCAGTTGCCCCATCAGCCGGTCGGAAAAACCGATATCCCCTTTTCGCTAGAGGGGAAAAAAGTTGTCCTGGTCGATGATGTGCTCTTCACCGGCCGCACAATACGCGCCGCCATGGATGCATTGATGGACTATGGCCGGCCCCGGTGCATACAGCTGGCGGTTCTGATCGACAGAGGTCATCGTGAATTGCCGATACGGGCAGACTATGTCGGACGAAACGTGCCGACCAGTCTCAAGGAAAATGTGCGGGTCACTTTTGACAGCAATAACCAGCCAATTGAAGTTGTACTTGAAAAATAGGGGAGGGTGAATAGCATGGCCGAGTTCAAGCATAAACATATCATTGCCCTGCGGGATATGTCGAAAGAGGATATCGAGTTGTTGATTTCCACGGCCGAAAGCATGCGTGAGGTCAACAGTCGCGACATCAAAAAAGTTCCGACATTGCGTGGCAAGACCATTATCAACCTGTTTTACGAGTCATCCACCAGGACCAGGACCTCTTTCGAGATTGCCGGAAAGAGGCTTTCGGCGGACACCGTAAACATCGCGCCATCCAACAGTTCGGCTACAAAAGGTGAAACCCTTTCCGACACTGCGCTGAATCTTCTGGCCATGAAACCGGACATAATTGTTATGCGTCATGCGGTCTCAGGATCACATTATTTTCTGGCGGAAAAAGTCAATTGTTCAATCATCAACGCCGGTGATGGCGCTCACGAACATCCTTCCCAGGGACTTCTCGACATGCTGACCATGAAGGACCGTTTTGGCCGTTTGGACGGTCTCAAGGTAGCGATAGTCGGCGACATTACCCACAGCAGGGTGGCCCGTTCCGACATTCAGGGTCTTACCAAGCTGGGGTCGTCGATTTACCTGGCTGGTCCGCCCACCATGATGCCGCCTGGAGTAGAGAGGCTTGGAAATGTTACTGTCTGCCAGAACATGAAAGAAGCCATCCAGGATGCCGACGTGGTCATGATGCTGCGCATTCAGCAGGAAAGGCAGGGCAAGACCCTGATGCCGAACACCCGAGAGTATTCCCGTTACTTCGGCCTGAACCCGGAGAACATCAAGTTGGCCAAGCCCAACGCGATGGTCATGCACCCAGGGCCGATCAACCGTGGCGTCGAGATGTCTTCATATGTTGTTGACGGCGATCAATCATGGATTCTCAAGCAGGTGGAAAATGGTGTGGCGGTCAGGATGTCGATGCTTTATCATGTCTGCGGCGGTGAGTTGGAGTAAAGACAGTGAAAACTATACTTTCGAGGTGAGCATATGAGTTTATTGATCAAGGGCGGCCGGGTGATTGATCCGAGCCAGAATTTGGATGACGCGCTTGACGTTCTGGTGGAAAACGGTGTGGTAAAAGAGATCGGCAAGTCTTTAACAGCACCTGCGGATGCAAAAATCATCGATGCTTCGGGAAAGTACGTGGTGCCGGGTTTGATCGACATGCATGTGCATCTTCGCGACCCGGGCCTTGAGTACAAGGAAGACATTGTTTCCGGAACCAGGGCTGCTGTCTCGGGTGGCTTTACGTCGGTCTGCTGCATGCCTAACACCAAGCCGGCCATCGATAACAAGGCGGTGGCCAGCTACATTATCAACAAGGCCAAAACTGAAGGTTCATGCAATGTCTTTCCGGTAGGCTCCATCACCTACGGATTGAGCGGTGAGCGGATGTCTGAAATGGGTGAGCTGAAGGAATCTGGGTGTGTAGCCGTTTCGGACGATGGAAGACCGGTGACCAACAGTGAGCTGATGAGACGTTCGCTGCAATACGCGGCTGGAATCGGGATCATGGTAATTTCGCACGCCGAAGAGCTGGAGCTGGTTGGTGAAGGTGTGATGAACGAAGGTTTTACGTCCACGGAACTCGGATTGAAGGGAATTCCGGCCGTTGCCGAGGATATCGCCACATCTCGCGACATCATGCTGGCCGAGTATAACGGCACTCCGATCCATATCGCCCATGTATCCACCCAGGGTTCGGTGCGGATCATCCGCGAAGCCAAGTCCCGTGGAGTAAGGGTGACGTGTGAAACCGCACCCCACTATTTCACTCTGACCGATGACGCCGTGCGCGGTTACAACACCAATGCCAAAATGAACCCGCCGCTACGTGGAGCGGATGATGTCTCCGCCATCAAGCAGGGCTTGAAGGATGGCACTATCGATTGCATCGCCACGGATCATGCTCCGCACCACATTGACGAGAAAGATGTTGAATTCAATGTGGCCATGAACGGCATCATCGGTTTGGAAACTTCGCTGCCCTTGTCACTGAAACTGGTGGAAGACGGCATCCTGACACTTAATCAAATGGTTGAAAAGATGTCATGCAAGCCATCTGAAATACTCGCTCTCGATCGTGGCACCCTCAAAGCAGGAGCCGCTGCCGACATTACGGTGATTGATCCCTCTCTGGAATGGATCGTGGAAGCGGACAAGCTGGCCAGCAAGTCAAAGAACTCCCCCTGGCTCGGTCAGAAGATGAAAGGGGCCGCCGTTGCAACCATCGTTGCCGGCAACCTTAAATTTGTACGATAAATCTGAAAACCCTGGAGTTATTAATTTATGAAAGCAATTCTTGCGCT
The DNA here is from genome assembly GCA_001802125.1 of Geobacteraceae bacterium GWC2_55_20. Taxonomy (GTDB): domain Bacteria; phylum Desulfobacterota; class Desulfuromonadia; order Geobacterales; family Pseudopelobacteraceae; genus JACRCG01. Next base: position 12,327 of record MGZK01000047.1, on the reverse strand, counting down.
CGCCGACGGGCGTATCTTTGAAGGAAAATCATTTGGAGCATCCGGCGAGGTTACCGGTGAAGTTGTTTTCAACACCGCCATGTCCGGGTATCAGGAAGTTTTGACCGATCCGTCCTACAAAGGTCAGATGGTTACCATGACCTATACCCAGATCGGCAATACCGGAATCAACCCCGAGGATATAGAGAGCCGTGGCTTGTTCCTGTCCGGATTCATAGTCAAGGAGTATCAGGACTGTTACTCCAACTGGCGCGCAACAATGAGCCTGGATGCCTATTTAAAGGAGAACGGCGTCGTTGGTATCCAAGGCCTGGATACGCGTGCGCTGACTCGCCATCTGCGCGACAAGGGCGCTCAGAACGGTATCATCTCTACTGTCGATGGCAATCATGAAAGTTTGGTGTCAAAGGCACGCGCCATCCCCAGCATGACCGGCCTGGATCTTGCCTCCGGAGTAAGCTGTGATAAGCCTTATCACTGGACCGAAGGTGTATGGGATCTTGAAAACGGTTATCCCGATATTGATCCCGGCACCCTGAAATACAAGGTGGTTGCCTACGATTTCGGCATCAAGTTCAATATCCTGCGCTGCCTGGTTGATTCCGGGTGCGATGTGACCGTGGTGCCGTCCGATTATCCGGCTGAAAAAGTGCTGGATATGAACCCGGACGGAGTCTTCCTTTCCAATGGTCCCGGCGATCCGGAACCGCTGGTAGCCGTACAACAGGAAATCAGGAAGCTGGTCGGCAAGAAGCCAATATTCGGCATCTGCCTGGGGCACCAGCTGCTGGGATTGGCGCTGGGCGGCAAGACGATCAAGCTGCCTTTCGGCAACCACGGTTCAAACCTGCCGGTAATGGATATGTCTACCCGCAAGGTCGAGATTACTTCCCAAAATCATGGCTTTGCAGTGGATCTGGATACTCTGGGGGATGCCGCCTGTCTGGGGCACGAGAATCTGAACGATCAAACGGTAGAAGGGATTCGCCACTGTGACCTGCCGATCTTCTCGGTTCAGCACCATCCCGAGGCTTCGCCTGGGCCGCACGATTCCCAGTATCTCTTCGGCCGCTTTGTAGAAATGATGGAAAAGCATAAACATTGACTGGGCTCTGATGAATGGGGTTAATCGATCTTTATCAATCAGGTGAATTGCTGCAGCGTGTGCGTGAGTCTTACCGGCGTCTGGCGGCCTGCAATCTCTGTCCCCATGACTGCGGTGTCAACCGTGTTGCCGGTGAAGTGGGTATTTGCGGCGCGGGCCTCAAGCCGAAAATTGCCTCCGCCAACGTGCACCATGGTGAAGAACCACCCATATCCGGCTCAAGAGGTTCCGGCACAATTTTCTTGTCAGGATGTTCACTGAAATGTGTCTTCTGCCAAAACTTTCCCATCAGTCAGCTTTCCAACGGTGAAGAGATCACCACCGGAGAATTGGCGACCCGCATGCTCGGGCTGCAGCGCCGGAGAGTTCATAATATCAATTTAGTTACGCCGACACACTATCTGCCACAGATTCTCGCGGCACTCTGGCTGGCTGTTCCGCAGGGATTTGATCTGCCCCTGGTCTGGAATTCCAGCGGGTATGAAAAAGTCGATGCCCTGCAACTGCTGGATGGGGTCGTCAGCGTCTATCTGCCGGATATGAAGTATTGCGACGATAGCCAGGCTGTGGAAATTTCATCGGCGCCAGGTTACCGCGGCATAAATCGAGAAGCGGTAACGGAAATGCTGCGACAGGTTGGTCATCTGAACACGGATATCAACGGCATTGCCGAACACGGTCTGATCATAAGGCATCTGGTGCTCCCGTGTGGCAGGGCCGGATCTGTTGATACGTTGCGTTGGATTGCCGATAACCTGGGCCTGGAGACCCATATCGCCCTGATGAACCAGTACTTTCCGGCACACGTTGCCCATCGGGTGCCGGGGCTGGACCGGAAAATCACCAGTGAAGAATATGATCAGGCGGTCGAAATCCTGGAAGAGTGCGGCCTGGAAAATGGTTGGGTTCAGGAGTAGTTACGGGAGGAAAGCTTGGAATGGACGGTTTACGGGAACAATCACTACTATTTCTTGATGTGAATGCTCGAATTGAAGCCCTCTGTGCCGAATTGTATCACTTCTACAGCCGGGTATTTTCCTACAATGGCGATGTGTCAAGATTGTGGCAAAAAACCGCCATGGAAGAGGAAAATCACCAGATGCAGATACAGATGGCAATGCGGTTGAGTGATGCTATCGAAGATGTGTTGCCGGACGGTCTCTCCGTGGCCTATTCAATACATCAAAAACTTCACCGGCTGGTGGCCGGAGTGCGCAATAATCCTCCCGATCTGGTTACCGCATTGAAAAAATCCATTGAGATGGAAGAACGGATGGCGTTCCTCCATGTGGAGTCATCGGTCAAGTTCAAGGATGAGTCGATCAAAAGGATGTTCGAGGCCCTGCGAGGAGCCGACCGCGGTCACATCACCGCGCTCAAGCGTCAACTGGCAATTGAAACGCTGGCACTTACGGAGATGGATGAGTGAGAACGGTTGTTCTCCTGGTTCTTTCAAATATTTTCATGACTTTTGCTTGGTACGCTCATCTCAAAAATTTGCGTACAAGGCACTGGTTGATAGCAGTAGCCGTCAGTTGGGGCATCGCTTTTTTTGAATACCTGATCCAGGTGCCGGCTAATCGCATCGGTTACGGCAGATTTAGCCTGGCGCAGCTGAAGATTCTGCAGGAAGTGATCACGCTGACGGTCTTTGTTCCCTTTGCCGTATTGTACATGGGGAGCAGTCTCAACTGGAATTATCTTTGGGCCGGGTGTTGTCTGGCCGGAGCTGTATTTTTCATATTTCGATAATCACACGAAGGAGTGTTGTGTAAATGCCTAAAAGAACTGATATCAAGAAGATTCTCATCATCGGAGCCGGGCCGATCGTCATCGGCCAGGCTTGTGAATTCGACTATTCCGGCACCCAGGCCTGCAAGGCTCTGAAAGAGGAAGGTTTCGAGGTGGTTCTGCTGAACAGCAATCCGGCCACGATCATGACCGACCCTGATTTTGCCGACCGCACCTATATTGAACCCGTAACGCCTGAAATCCTGGCCAATATCATAGAGAAAGAGCGCCCAGATGCGATTTTGCCGACCCTTGGTGGTCAGACCGCTCTGAACACCGCGGTGGCAGTGGCCGAAATGGGTATACTGGAAAAATATGGCGTCGAACTGATCGGCGCCAAGTTGCCGGCAATCAAAAAAGCCGAGGATCGTACACTATTCAAACAGGCTATGGAAAAGATCGGTTTGGCGATACCCAATTCCGGCCTGGCTCACAACTACACTGAGGCCATGGAGGTCATCAAAACCATCGGCTTTCCGGCTATAATCCGTCCCTCCTTTACCCTGGGAGGCACCGGTGGCGGAATCGCCTACAACATGGAAGAGTACGAGAAGATGGCCATTGCCGGCATCGACGCTTCACCTACCGATGAGATTCTCGTGGAAGAATCGGTCATCGGCTGGAAGGAGTATGAACTGGAGGTGATGCGCGATACTGCCGACAACGTCGTTATCATCTGCTCAATCGAAAACTTCGATCCGATGGGAGTCCATACCGGAGATTCGATCACCGTGGCACCGGCCCAGACCCTGACTGACAAGGAGTACCAGATCCTGAGGGATGCATCGCTCAAGATCATCCGCGAGATCGGTGTCGATACCGGCGGTTCAAATATCCAGTTCGGTATCAATCCCAAAAACGGCCGCCTGGTCGTGATCGAGATGAATCCGCGGGTCTCGCGCTCCTCGGCGCTGGCTTCCAAGGCCACCGGTTTCCCGATCGCCAAGATCGCCGCTAAACTGGCTGTCGGCTATACCCTGGACGAGATCACCAACGATATTACCCGTGAGACTCCGGCCTGTTTCGAGCCGAGCATTGACTATGTGGTAACCAAGATTCCACGATTCACCTTCGAAAAATTTCCGGCCGCCGACGCCACCTTGACAACCCAGATGAAGTCGGTCGGCGAGGTTATGGCGATCGGCCGTACTTTCAAGGAATCGTTTCAGAAAGCCCTGCGTTCGCTGGAAATCGGCGTCAGTGGTTTCGACTCCAAACTGTTCGATCTAGGCAGCGAGACGCGGCGCGCCTTGACCGGCAAGGAGCAGCAACTGCTGCTGGAAAAGCTGCGTGTTCCCAACTGTGACCGGCTCTGGTATGTGGGCGATGCCTTGCGCAGCGGCATGACAGTCGCTGAGATCAACCGTCATACCGCGATAGATCCCTGGTTTCTGCATAATATCCGTCAGATTATCGAGATGGAGGAACGGCTCAAGAAGGTTGATTTCGAGGACAGGGTCAATCTTAAAAAAATCATGCTTGAAGCCAAACAGCACGGCTTTGCGGACAAGTTCCTGGGTAAACTGTGGAATAAATCCGAAGATGAAGTACGCGAATTGCGCTGGTTCAACGGAATCAGGCCGGTTTACAAACGCGTGGACACATGTGCCGCCGAGTTTGTGGCTTACACCCCTTACATGTATTCGACCTACGAAGAGGAGTGCGAGGCGGAACCGACCGACCGCAAGAAGATAATGATCCTGGGTGGCGGACCGAACCGGATCGGGCAGGGGATTGAATTCGATTACTGCTGCGTACACGGCGTATTTGCTCTGGCGGAAGATGGTTACGAAACCATCATGGTAAACTGCAACCCGGAGACGGTCTCCACTGATTACGATACCTCGGATCGTCTATATTTTGAGCCTTTGACGCTGGAAGATGTGCTGGAAATCGTCCACGTGGAGAAGCCTGTCGGCGTGATCGTCCAGTTCGGCGGCCAGACTCCGCTCAAGCTGGCCGTGGCGCTGGAAAAGGCCGGAGTACCGATAATCGGTACTTCTCCGGACGCCATTGACCGGGCCGAGGATCGTGAGCGATTCCAGGAAATGCTCCATAAACTGGGACTGCTTCAACCGGAAAACGGCACAGCGCGCTCTTTTGAAGAAGCCGAGAAGGTGGCCGACCGGATCAGTTATCCGGTGGTTGTTCGCCCCTCATACGTGCTGGGTGGTCGCGCGATGGAGATCGTCTACGATGTGGACAATCTGCGGCGTTATATGCATACCGCGGTTCAGGCCTCTCCGGAACATCCGATCCTGATCGACAAGTTTCTGGATGAAGCAATCGAGATCGACGTGGATGCGCTCTGTGACGGAACCGAGGTGATCATCGGCGGCATCATGGAACACATCGAGGAGGCCGGCATCCATTCCGGTGACTCGGCCTGTTCCCTGCCACCGTATTCCGTGGGACCGGAGCTGGTTGCTGAAATCCGTCGCCAGACCGTGCTGATGGCTCTGGAACTCAATGTCAAGGGGCTCATGAACGTGCAGTTTGCGATCAAGGGCGGTGATATTTATATTCTGGAGGTGAATCCGCGCGCCTCGCGTACCGCCCCGTTCGTGTCCAAAGCCACCGGACGTCCGTTGGCCAAGATCGCTGCCAGGGTCATGGCCGGTAAAAGTCTGCGTGAGCTGGGCATTTTGGAAGACATCATTCCCAAGCACATTTCAGTCAAGGAAGCGGTTTTCCCGTTTGTCAAATTCCCCGGTGTTGATACGATTCTGGGGCCGGAGATGAAATCCACCGGCGAGGTAATGGGGATTGGCGAGACTTTTGCCGATGCCTTTGCCAAGTCACAGTTGGGCGCCAACGTGAAACTGCCGCTTTCCGGAAATGTTTTTATCAGCGTACGTGATGCCGACAAGAAACATGTTGTCAGCGCTGTGGAAAAACTGTATAAAACCGGATTCGGGATTCTGGCAACCGGAGGCACCGCTACTTTCCTGGAAGAGAAGGGCATTCCGGTTCGTCGTATCAACAAGGTGCTTGAGGGACGTCCGCATATTGTCGATGCGATCAAGAATGGCGAAGTTCAGCTTGTTGTTAATACAACCCAGGGAGCCCAGGCTGTGGCGGACTCGTTCTCGATCCGCCGCGAATCGCTGATGCATGGACTGGCATACTATACGACCGTTGCTGGAGCAAAGGCCGTGGCGGACGGAATCAGCGCATTGAAGGAGCATGATCTTGGTGTCAAGCCGATCCAGGATTATCTGAACTAGAAATACAATCTACAGGAGCAGATCAATAGATGTCTCATACGATTCCGTTAACAAAAGAAAGTTTTGAATCCCTGCAGGAAGAGTTGAAACGGCTTATAAGGGAAGAACGTCCCAAGGTTATCCAGGATATTGCCGAAGCGCGCGCACATGGCGACCTGTCGGAAAATGCCGAGTACGATGCGGCCAAGAACCGCCAGGGATTCATCGAGGGGCGTATTCAGGAGATCAACGGCAAACTTGCCCGTGCCCATGTTGTCGATCTGTCCGGTCTCAAACCTGACAAGGTTGTTTTCGGATGCACGGTTACTCTTTATGATACTGCCACGGAAGAAGAGGTCACCTACAAGATTGTGGGTGAAGACGAAGCTGATATCAAACAGAGCAAGATCTCCTGCACTTCTCCGGTCGGCAAGGCTTTGATTGGTCATAAACTTGATGATTCGGTCAAGGTGATAGTTCCATCCGGAAAAAAGGAATACGAAATCATCGACATCAAATACGACTAGAAGCGCGAGCTTTGCGCCTCTTGAAAGGGAGATATACAATGTCAGACAAGATAACCAAGGATATGACTTTTTTTGAAGTGATGCGCACCTATCCGGAATCAGTACAGGTTCTGCAAAAGTATCATTTGGGCTGTGTCGGCTGCATGGGCGCCCAGAATGAAAGTCTTGAACAGGGCGCCAATGCCCATGGCATCGATGTTGATGCGCTTGTCAAGGATTTGAATTCCGCAGTTCAGTAATGTGAAATCCTGTCTCAACAACCAGAAGCCCTCATTGGTTATCACCGTGAGGGCTTTTGTGTGCCGTGGATGATGCCATGAACCTGATAGTCGAAAAAGATGGCAGCTTGATTATTCCAGCTGACATGGCCCGTAATTCCGGACTTTTACCCGGCAACCGGGCGCTTGTTTCCATATCCGACGGCAAGATCCTGATTTCAAAGGACAGTTCTTCTCTGCCCCCGAGTGAGACAAGCAATATCAACGCTGTTACCGGTGCTGCTATTAAAAAAAAGAATCTGCAAACCGGTGTCCAGTATGTAAAAGGTATCGGCCCCAAGCTTGCCGGATTGCTAGAGAAGCGCGAAATCCGTACGGTAGAGGACGTGCTCTATCTTTTGCCGTTGCGTTATGAGGATCGCCGGGAACTGACCCCGATTGCCAGATTGCGCCCGGGTCAGATCGCTGTTTTTTGCGGCAGAGTGATATCGGCGGATGCGGTCAGCACCAAGGGGGGGCGCCGCGTCTTTGAGGTCATCTTAGGGGACGATTCCGGCACTATTACCTGTAAGTGGTTCCATGCCAACGCCGTCTGGATGAAGCGTACCTGGAAGGTTGGCCGGAGTGGGGTTTTCAGCGGTGAGGTCCACCAGTTCGGTTACCAGCGTGAAGTTCACCATCCGGATGCGGAATGGCTGCCCGAAGGATCTGATCCCAAGTCGATACTGACCGCCGATCCCGCCAATTTCGGTCGGATAGTTCCGGTCTATCCACTGACCGAGGGACTGCATCAGAAGGCTATGCGTCGAATAATGAAAGAAGTGCTGGATGCTTTCCTTGATAACGTGGAAAGTTTCATTCCGACGGAAATTCTGCCGGCGGGGCTGCCGTCTTTAAAACTTTCCTTGAGTCAGGTCCATGCGCCATCAAATGAATCAGACTTGTCCATGCTCAACGATGGGCGAACTCCGGCCCACCGTGCCATGGTTTTTGACGAGTTCTTCTACTGGGAGCTGGGACTGGCGCTGAAAAAACGGGGTATTGCGCTGGAAGAGGGCATAGCTTTCCAGGTAAATCACCGCTATACCAAGGAACTGGTCAAGCTGCTTCCATTCGAGTTGACCGGCGCCCAGCGAAGGGTCTTGTCGGAAATCAAGTTTGACATGATGGCGCCGCATCCAATGCATCGTCTGGTCCAGGGGGATGTGGGCAGCGGCAAGACCCTGGTGGCGCTGATGGCGGCTCTGGTCGCCGTCGAAAATGGCTATCAGGTCGCGATCATGGCTCCGACCGAGATTCTGGCCGAACAGCACTGGCATACTATTCACCGCTGGTGCCTGCAGATGGGAATAGAAGTCTGCCTGATAACAGCCGGACTTAAGGGAAAAAACCGGAAAGATCTGCTGGAAAGAATTGCTGATGGCCGGGCGCAGATTGTAGTCGGTACGCACTCTGTTATCCAGGAAAAGATCGAGTTCGCGCGTCTGGGATTGGGAATTATCGATGAGCAGCATCGTTTTGGTGTTCTTCAACGCGGAATCCTGAAAAAGAAGGGCTTTAATCCCGACATTTTGGTAATGACCGCCACGCCGATACCGCGCACACTGGCAATGACCCTGTTCGGAGACCTTTCGTTATCGGTCATAGATGAAATGCCGCCGGGAAGAATTCCGGTTGAAACAAAACTGTTTTTTGAGTCACGCCGTGGTCAGGTCTATGATATGATCCTCGACGAAGCGCGCCAGGGGCGACAGTCTTTCATCATATATCCACTGGTAGAAGAAACCGAGAAGTCTGACCTGAAGGCTGCCAGCCAGATGGCTGAACATCTGGAATCGGAAGTGTTTCCTTCACTCAGGATCGGCTTGCTGCATGGCCGGATGAGCCCCGACCAGAAGGAACTGGTGATGAGTTCTTTCAAGAATCGTGAGTTGGATGTCCTGGTTTCAACCACTGTGATCGAGGTTGGAATTGACATTCCTAACGCCACGCTGATGGTGATCGAACACGCCGAACGTTTCGGGCTTTCGCAACTGCACCAGTTGCGGGGCAGGGTAGGGCGCGGGAGCTCCAGGTCGCGGTGCATAATGCTGACCCCCGGCAAGCTGTCGGAAGATGGCGAAAAACGTTTGCGGGTAATGGAATCCACTACTGACGGGTTCAGGATTGCCGAGGCCGATCTGGAAATTCGCGGTCCGGGCGATTTCCTCGGAACCAGACAGTCTGGCATGCCGGACTTCCGGGTGGCCGATATTCTCCGGGACGGTTCCATACTGGAGCAGGCTCGTCAGGCGGCGTTCGGGCTTATCGAAAAAGATCCGGAATTTTCCGCAGCGCGGCATCTCCCGATGAGGGAAGAGTTGATGCGCAGATGGGGAAATCGCTTGGAACTGGCAATGATAGGATAGCCTGATTTTTTTGAGACGGGATTTGCAATGCGGATAATAACCGGTTTGGAAATATTCAATAAAAACTTTGATAAATCAGTCGTAACTATTGGAAATTTTGATGGTGTTCACCTTGGACATGTCGAATTATTCCGTCGCCTTAAAGCAAGCAGCCACAGTCACAACCTACCTTCGGTGGCAGTCACATTCGAGCCGCACCCCTTGAAGGTTTTGGCGCCGGAATCGGCTCCCGGCCTGATAACGACTTTTGAACAGAAAGTCGCCCTGATTTCTGATGCGGGTGTGGATTGCCTGGCGGTTGTCCCATTTACAATTGAGATGTCGCAAATGACAGCGGAGTCGTTTGTCACCAAAATTCTTTGTGAATCGCTGGGAATGCGGCACCTGATAATAGGACACGATTATGCCTTCGGACGCGGGCGGGAAGGCAACTATGACACTTTGGAGCGTCTAGGCCTTGAACTGGGGTTCACTCTTGAAGACCTTGAACCGGTTGGCGACGGTGAAATGGTTTTTAGCAGTACCCTGGTCAGAAGCCGGATGATTACCGGTGATATGGCCGCCGTTTCAAAGATACTCGGACGCTACCACATGATTTCAGGAACGGTTGTTCATGGGCGTGAAATCGGCCATACGATTGGTTTTCCGACTGCTAATATTTCAACCAGGAATGAACTGATTCCTCCTGACGGCGTCTATGCTGTTATAGTTATGGTGGATGGCAGGCTTGTAAAGGGCGCATGCGATATCGGAATCAATCCTACTTTTGAGGGTGGTCAGCGCACTGTAGAGGTCTTCCTGCTCGACTTTGCCGGTCAAATATACGGAAGCGAAATTGCGGTCTATTTTGTGCATCGCTTGCGGGATGTGAAAAAGTTTCCCGGGGCTGCTGAACTGGTTAAAGCAATCGAGAATGACGTAGAAGCTACTCGAACAGTTTTAGATCAAGTACAGCAAAGCTTCATAAAACCAAAGATGATGACGGAATTACCGTGAACAAAAGAATAGATCTTAAATTCTGGCTTGGCATAGGCATCAGTGTTTTCTTCATGCTGCTGTTATTTCGTAAAATCGATTTCAGGCAACTTGTCTCAGCTTTGCGTACGGTTGATTATCGCTATATAGTCCTGGCGGTTGCCTTTACATTCATAAGCTACTTCCTTCGCGCGGTACGTTGGCGTTATCTGTTGATATCAGAGAAGACCATACCGCTTTCCTCGCTCTACCCGGCGACAATAATCGGTTACATGGCCAACAATCTGCTCCCGGCACGTTTGGGAGAGTTCGTGCGCGCCTATACCCTGGCCAAACGTGAACAGCTGGAAACTCCTTCGGTATTTGCATCATTGGTCATTGACCGGCTTTTTGACGGATTTACCGTGCTGGTGATGTTGCTGATTACCCTCTTCACAGTGCGTCTGCCGGCTGGAATGGAAGATGCCGCTACGGCGCTCAAGGCGGGCGGCATGGCAATGTTCCTGTTGTATTGCGGCATTCTGGTTTTCCTGTATCTATTGAAACGCCAGACTCAACGCACGTTATCAACGGTTGGATTCCTGTTGAAACCGTTTCCAAAAAGTTTTTCTGAACGTATCATTCCGATGCTGGGCTCATTCATAGGAGGGATCAGGTTGTCATTGCGCGGCAGCCATCTTGCCATCATTGTTATCACATCAATTCTGATCTGGACTTTTGCCGTTCTTCCGTTAGATATGACTCTGCGTTCATTCGGCATCAACCTGCCGATCACGGCATCGATGTTCATAATGGTGCTGCTGGTATTTGCCGTGATGGTGCCGGCTTCGCCCGGATTCATAGGCACTTACCACTATGCCTGTTTCAAGGGACTTTCGGTTTTCGGAATTCCGGAAACCACGTCCGTAAGTATCGCGCTGGTAATTCATGGCACCGCTTTTTTTCCTGTGATCATAGCCGGGTTTTATCATCTGTGGAGCAACAAGATCTCTTTTAGTGATATTCAGAGGACGGAAAATATCCGATGAACTTATTCAGATTCAATAAAAACATGTTCGACCCGTTTCTAATCCTTTCCTGTATAATCCCGTTTGCCATGTATATGGCGACCCTGGCTCCTTCCGTGACTTTTTTTGACAGCGGTGAGTTCCTGACTGCCACGGCATCGCTCGGGTCGGCTCATTCTCCCGGATATCCGCTTTTTTTGATGTATGCCAAACCGTTCACCTGGATACCGCTCGGCAACATTGCTTTCCGAATCAATGTCGCTACCGCCGTGTCCTCCTCGTTGGCCTGCCTTGTTGTCTACGTGCTGACAACTTTTATGTTAAAACAGGAATCATTGCTTGAAAACGACCGATTCAACCGTATTGCCGTCAAATTGGCCGGTTTGGCTGCCGCGCTCACGTTCAGTGCAACGCCGCGATTGTGGCTCCAATCCAATCATGACAAGCCGTACCCGTTGCTTGCATTTATCACCGCGGTGATTTTCTATTTGCTTTTGAAGTGGCGTGATTATTACATTAACGGCAGCGACCGGCCTTCATATATCTATGTTTGCACTTTTCTGGCCGGGATGGCGATGGCGGTACACCAGACGGTAGTTTTGCTCCTGCCGGCCTGGTTTTTAATGATCATGATCACAGACTGGAAAATGATCAAAAGAGTGCGGGAGCTTGTTCTGGCGACCGCTTTTGCAATGATGGGATTTTCCATTCAACTTTATCTTCCGCTCCGTGCAACCCGTAATCCTCTACTCAACTGGGGTGATTCAAAAACAATCGACCAGTTCTTGTGGCACTTCCTTCGCAGAGGGTACCCCTCCGAACCGCATACTCGCGATATGGCTCTGTTGTGGGCGCAGATCAAGGCCTTTAATGTCCCGCGCGAGTTTACCTGGCTGGGCGCTGCCATGCTGGTTCTGGGACTTGTTTATCTCTGGAAAAATAACCGGGCATTTTTTGCCGCCTACCTGACGGCGGTGATTGTTTTTCTGCTGGTTATTGCCGGTTACTTCAATACTTTGCTTGATCTGATCTTTTTAACCGAGGAATTCTTTACTCCGCTGTATCTTCTTTCGGCGGTTTTGATCGGTCT
>MGZK01000046.1 GCA_001802125.1 Geobacteraceae bacterium GWC2_55_20 | reverse complement strand
CTGAACGGTTCAGGGCTGGCGGTCGGCAGGACGCTGGTGGCCATTCTGGAGAACTACCAGCAGCAGGACGGCTCGGTGCTGATCCCGGAGGCACTACGGCCTTATATGGGCGGACTGGAAAGAATTATCTGAAAATGAACCGCATTAGTCTTTGAAATTTGAAAAAGAGTGTGATATACAAATCTACTCAAAATTTGGAGAGGTGGCCGAGTGGTTTAAGGCAGCGGTCTTGAAAACCGCCGAGTGTAACAGCTCCGTGAGTTCGAATCTCACCTTCTCCGCCATAGATATTCAGGCGCCCGCAGTGATTGCGGGCGCTTTTTTTTGTGTGCCAGCAGCGCCCTTTTGATACTGACTTTTGCCGGTGAATCTGGTAGTAATTAAATCATTAGGCATGTGGATTACATCTTTTTATGTCGGCTGATTCCGAAGTAATGTCAGTTCCAGCAGATCCATTTTCTCAACATGACCGGGTGATACCGCTGCTTAGGGGGTGTGTATGTCGGACGAAAACAGGCCATACCGTTTCCAGTGGAAGGATTTGGGTGATATAGAGCTGGGGCGTCCAAATCTCGGCAATACCATGAGTGTTTCCGTATACAGGCTGATGCAGTACACGATGCGGGATGTGCTGAACCGCAGGTTTTCTCCCGAAATTGCAGCGGAATTGCTGCGTGAGGCCGGTCACGAGGCGGGGCGCGAGTTCTGCCAGAACATGCTCGATACGAAGCTGCCGCTGAACGGGTTCGTGGCCCAGCTCCAGGATGTGCTACAGTCGCTGAGGATCGGCATCATGAGACTTGAAAAATCCGATGCTGAAATCCTGGATTTCACATTGACCGTCTCCGAGGACTTGGATTGTTCAGGCCTTCCCGTAACCGGCGTTACGGTTTGCGAGTATGACGAAGGGTTTATTGCCGGCATTTTCGAGGCATATACCGGAAAACCTTTCACGGTGCGCGAAGTGGACTGCTGGGCAACCGGCGACCGGACCTGCCGTTTCAGGGCGGTCGCGGTGAGCGGTGCCGAGTCGTGAAGCCGTCGGAACGTGAGTTGCTGGACAAACTGCGACAGCGTATCGAACAGTTGACATGTGGTGAAAATGCCCCGGTGCTGGAAACCCCGGAAGAGTGTGATGAGGATGTAAAGAGCCTGATCGGGGCCTTCAACCGTTATATCTCCCTGGTTGACGAAGCCAGATGCTTTGTCGCGGCCCTGGCCTCGGGAAATCTGAAAGAATCGCCGCCGCCACGAAATCAGGTTGCGGCACCCTTCAAGCAACTGCATGCCGCCCTGCAGCATTTGACCTGGCAAACCGGGCAGGTAGCCCAGGGAGACTACAGCCAGCGGGTGCATTTTCTGGGTGAATTCTCGGAATCCTTCAATTCGATGGTCGAGGCGTTGTCCGAAAAGGAACGCACCGAGGCGGCCCTGCGGGAAGCGCGCAGCCAGGTGCGCAATCTGGAGGGAGTCATCCCGATCTGCATGTATTGTAAAAAGATCCGTGATGACGCGGATTCATGGCAGCAACTGGAACGCTATATCAGCGAGCATTCGGAGGCCCTGTTCAGTCACGGCATCTGTCCGACATGCTTCGAAGACCGGTTCAATAAATAGATAAGCCAAACAATCGGATGTTTGTGCAGCTACAAGCGGGGTCGCTTCTGACAGCTACCCTCTTTTTTTATCACAATCCGGCCAAGATCACTTTTAAATCAAATTACACTGGAGCCTGAATGCAAATAACTACACCATTCATAAAACTGGATAGTTTTCTCAAGGGCGAAAATGCCGTGTCATCGGGCGGTGATGCCAAGATCGTCATTGCCGAGGGGGCTGTTTCGGTCAATGGCGAGGTGGAAACACGCCGGGGTCGCAAGTTGTATCCGGGAGATCGGGTCACATACGGCAGAAGTAATTTCACGGTGGAGGCGGCATGAAAATACCGCTTATGCTGGCGTGGTCCTTTCCCGTGATGCTGCTCCTGCTGCTCTGTTCACACTCCCAGGCGGCCTACAACCTGGAGGTGCCGGTTGATCCCTGGGACGAATACCGCCTGCAGTTCAAGACCTATTCCAGGCTGCTGCTTGCATCCTATGACCGGGCTTTCATCGATGACTACGAAGGAGCCATCCGGGAGGTCGGCAAGGCGATCGAACTTTTACCGGAAGAGGGGATCGGCTATGCCGAGCGCGGCAAATATTACCGTATGCTTAACAATACTGCGTTAGCCGAGAGCGATTTCAAGAAATCGCTGTTGTTGTTCGAGCGGGCAATTGAACGTTATCGTCCCGATGGAGACAGGAAAGCCAAAAAACGCGCAAGCCGCAAGGTGGATCCGGTGGAAGCCGCCCGCCTGATTGCCACATTGCGTTACCAGCGCGGCGAGGCCTATTTCAATTTTGAACATTATCACCAGGCCGCCGATGATTTTGCCGCATCCTGCCAGAGTGGCAATACTGTAGCATGCTCACGGATGTGGGATGTCAAGGCGATTGAAAAGCGCGGGGTGAACTGGGTGCCGATCTCCGCGCTCCAGTATTATGACCGACAGCGGGTAGAACGCCCTGTTCGCGATGTCGTCCGCGCCTGGGTTCGCAGGGAGGATTCGCAGCCGGTGCAGGAGGATGCCGGTAACGTGAAATATGTGCAGCAGCACCTGGAGTTGAACTGCGCCACGCGCGAATTCCGCCTGCTGGAGGCATTCGTCTCGTCGGCCGGCCGCCAGCCGTCCTCGAAAAAGGCCCCGGAGCCCGGCTTCTCCAAGCCGGTTCCAGGCAGCGCTCCAAGCAGGTTGCTGACGATTCTTTGCTCCGGTTCCGCCCTCAAATGATTTGACTTCTATGGTTGTTTAAAATTAGTATGGCAGTCTTTACCGAATAATTTCCGATCGTATCTGGATCCATTTACAGGAGAATGCTAATGAACATGAGATTTCTCGATGCCTGTTGGGGCAAGCCGGTTGATCGCACACCGGTATGGTTGATGCGTCAGGCCGGTCGTTACCTGCCGGAGTACATGGCGGTTCGTTCGAAATGCACATTTCTGGAACTGTGCAAAACCCCGGAGCTGGCGGCCGAGGTGTCTATTCAACCGGTCGATATCCTGGGCGTGGACGCAGCCATCATGTTCTCCGATATTCTCACCCCGGTCGAGCCGATGGGGATGAAACTGGATTTCGTTCCCGGCCCGGTTTTCGAGAAGCCGATCCGCAGCATGGCCGATGTTGAGGCGTTGCGCATTCCCGAGATGGAGCAGGATGTGCCGTATGTGCTGGAGACAATCAGGATTCTGCGCCGTGAGCTGGCCAGCAAGGTGCCGCTGATAGGCTTTGGCGGGGCGCCGTTTACGCTGGCCTGCTACATGGTCGAGGGCAAGGGCTCCAAGGATTTCGCCCAGATCAAGCGCATGATGTACGCTGCGCCGGACATCTATGCCGCGCTGATGGAAAAGATCACGATGATGAGCATGGAATACCTGAACGCCCAGATCAAGGCCGGAGCCCAGTGCATCCAGATCTTCGACACCTGGGGGGGCATTCTTTCGCCGGCCGATTACGAACGCTACGTTCTGCCGTACACAACCAAGCTGATCAACGGCCTGAACCGGATGCAGACACCCGTGATCCATTTCGTCAAGGGCGCCGGCACCATGCTGGAGACGGTCAAAAAGGCCGGTGGCGACGTGATGGGCCTGGATTGGCACGCGGACCTGAAAGCCGCCCGCGATGTGCTCGGCCCGCAGATGGCGGTGCAGGGCAACCTGGATCCGACCGTGCTGTTTGCCACCAAAGAGATCATCGAGCGCGAGGTCAAGCGGGTGCTGGACGAAAACGCCGGCCGCCCCGGCCATATCTTCAACCTGGGACACGGCATCCTGCCGACCGTGCCCCCCGAAAACGCGATTTTCATGGTCGAGTGCGTCCACAGGCTTTCGCAAAAATGATTTAAGAGGTTTCCATGTCTGTTTCACTTAAAAATATCGTAATCTTTGTCACCGATCTCGCCAAGGCCAAGACCTTTTATGTTGATCTGCTCGGTCTGCCGGTTGCCGGTCAGAGCGAGATGATCATCGAATTCTTTCCCGGCGCCGGCGCCACGATAGGTGTGTCGCTGGCCCTGCATGAGGATGCCCGCCTGCTGGTCGGCAGACATACAGGCATCACTCTCAAGGCTGAAAATATTGTCGAGCTTTGCGAAACGCTGAAAAATGGCGGCGCCGAATTCGTCGAGCCTCTGGAAATCAGCCCCTGGGGTAAAATGGCTGTTGTCCGGGATTTTGACGGCAACATGATAGCCCTGGTTGATCGCTGATGAAGATCGTCGACCGGCAGCTTCTGGAACAGGTAACCCTGGAAGCATCGGCATCTCCGCGCCTGCGCAAAAACCATAATATTCACCGTTGCGACGAATCCCGCTGCCACCGGCTGTTGAACGGTATCGAACCCGGCTCCTACATTCGCCCCCATCGCCATCTCGATCCCGAAAAGGACGAGGCTTTCATTCTGATGAAAGGTCGCTTGGGGGTTGTTACTTTCAGCGCTGACGGTACTGTCGCCGAAACGGTCTTGTTGTCCCATGACGGTGGCATTCTTGCGGCCGATATCCCCAGCGGGGTCTACCATGCCGCGGTAAGCCTGGAACCCGGAACGGTTTTCTACGAAACCAAGGCGGGTCCGTACCTGCCGCTGGCCGAGGATGAGAAGGCACACTGGGCGCCCGAGGAGAACGATCCGCAAGCGCCGGCATATCTGGAGCGCTTGCGAGGGTTGTTCGAGTAGAATGGCCATCAGATACCTGGCCGTCCTGCTGTTGATGGGGATTGTGGGGAGCGTTGGCCCGGCATGCCTGGCCGCCGAACCGGTCAAGATGCGTCCTTACAGTGGCATCGGTGTCGTTTCGCTACCAGCTTCTTCGGTAAACAAGGAAAATGAACTGCCGGTTCATCTCTACCGGGAACCGGGACTGTCACGCATTGGTGCACTTGACGGTTCGAAACTGTCGGGTAACGATTGGATTTTCGGGGCCCGGTCGGACAGTGTCAGGTTGATTGTCATGGCGCGCAAGGGGGACTGGTTGCGGGTCAGTTACGACGATGCCGGCCGGGAAGCCTGGATTGACCCTCAGAGCCGGGACAGTTTTCAGCCCTGGCACCGCTTCTTCAAGAGCCGTATGAGTCGCATGTTGCCGGGGCTGCGCAAACCGTACTACCAGCTGTTCCAACAGCCGGAACGGAATCCTTTGGTGACATTGACGCCCAAACAGCCGTTCAGGGTACTCCGGCTGGACAATGACTGGGCCATGGTCGTGTCGGACCAGGCCGGGGTCGGTTGGCTGCGCTGGCGTGACGAGGATGGCCGCTTGACGATCGGTCCGGATTTATAGATTGAGCTGAAGCTGCGCGTTTTGCGTAGCGAATTTTGATGTGAATATATGAGGTGGAGCAATGAGAGTCGAACTGGTACCGCCCGGCACGGGCGAACTGACCTACGAAATCAGGAATATTGTCAATGTGGCTGAAAAACTTCAAAAACATGGCGTCAAGATCAACTGGGAAAATATCGGTGATCCGATTGTAAAGGGCGAGGCAATCCCGGGCTGGATGAAGGAAATCGTTGCCAAGGCGGCCATGGACAACAACTCATGGGGCTATTGCCATACCCGCGGCGTGCTGGAAACCCGCGAGTTCATCTGTGATACGACCAATGCCCGCGGCGGAGCGCAGATAACCCCGGACGACATCATCTTCTTCAACGGCCTGGGCGACGCCATCGCCAAGATCTATGGTTGCCTGCGCGCCGAGGCCAGGGTGCTGATGCCTTCGCCTTCATACACCACCCATACCCTGGGCGAGATCGGCCATGCCCATTCGGCGCCGTCGCTATTCCGCCTCGATCCGTCCAACAAGTGGTACCCGGATATGGAAGATCTGAAAAATCATGTGCGCTACAACCCCAATATCTGCGCCATCATGATCATCAATCCGGACAATCCCACCGGCATGGTCTACACCAGGGAGATGCTGGAGCAGATCGTGGCGGTGGCCCGCGAAAACGACCTGTTCATAATCTCCGACGAGGTTTACACCAATATCGTTTATAACGGCGAGAAAACGGTGCCGATCAGTGATGTGATCGGTGATGTGCCGGCCATTTCGCTCAAGGGGATTTCGAAGGAATTCCCCTGGCCCGGCTCGCGCTGCGGCTGGATCGAGGTCTATAACGGCAACAACGATGAACAGTTCCGTAAATATGTCAACCTGATCCTGACCGGCAAGATGAACGAGGTCTGCTCCACGACCCTGCCGCAGATGGTGATACCGGAGATCATCCGCCATCCCGAATATGCTTCCTACCTGGCCGAGCGTGTCGCCAGTTACGAAAAGATGAGCAACATCACCTACGATTTCCTCAGCCAGGTTCCGGCGCTGCAGGTGAACCGCACTAACGGCGCCTTCTACATGGCGGTGGCATTCAAGGACGGCCTGCTCAACAACCGCCAGACCATCCCGATTGCCAACACTGAAGTCAAGGAGCTTGTTGATGCTCTGATCAACAAGCCGGGTGTGTCTCCCGACAAGCGTTTCGTCTATCAGCTCCTGGCCGCCACCGGCATCTGCGTCGTGCCGCTCTCTTCATTCTCGACGCCGCTGCAGGGCTTCCGCGTGACGCTGCTGGAGAAGGACGAAAACGAGTGCCGCAGGATTTACAGCACGCTGGCGGAGAAGATCGGCGAGTATATCAACTCTTAGTTGTCTCTCAGTATATACTTGATAATAAGGGGAAAGCCTCATGCGGGTTTTCCCCTTATTTGTTCTGTTTCGGTGCGAATTCAGGATCAATACAAAACCATCCGCGCCAGCTTTAGCAGTTGGCACTGCAACGTGTTCTGTTGTAATGTGTCCAATCCAAACATGTCTCAAGCGGGATATACATCATGAACTCAAATATAGATTACAAACTCCCTATGACTACGCCCGATCCCACTGATGATGTCGTGGAGCGCTTGCGTGAAATCGCACCTCATCTGTTTTCCGAGGGCAGGATAGATTTTGATAAACTCAAGGAACTTCTCGGCGGACAGGTCGAGCAGGGAACTGAGCGCTACGGACTCAGTTGGGCCGGGAAGTCGGAGGCATTCCGCAATGTTCAGACGCCCAGCGTCGCCACGCTCCTGCCAATGCCCAATGAGAGCGTCGATTGGGACAACACCGAAAACCTGATCATCGAAGGGGATAATCTCGAAGTATTGAAGCTGTTGCAGAAGCCCTACCACGGCAAGGTCAAGATGATTTACATCGACCCGCCCTACAACACCGGCAACGAGTTCATCTATCCGGACAATTTCCGTGAAGGATTGCAGGATTATCTGCGCTATTCGGGGCAGGTGAGCGAGGAGGGGATCAAGCAGAGCACCAATACCGAGACCAGCGGCCGTTTTCACTCTACCTGGCTGAGCATGATGTATCCCCGTCTCTTCCTGGCTCGCAACCTTTTGAAGGATGATGGTGTGATCTTTGTCAGCATCGACGATAATGAGGTGCATAACCTGCGGATGCTGATGAATGAGGTGTTTGGGGAGGAGAATTTTGTTGCTACGGTGATATGGCAGAAGGTTTATGCCCCCAAAAGCAGTGCTAGGCATTTTTCAGAAGATCATGACTATGTGGTTATTTATGCGCGTAATTCAGAAAAATGGACTCCTCAACTATTACCGAGAACAGTCGAACAGGATGCTGCTTACACGAATCCAGATAATGATCCACGTGGACTTTGGCGACCCAATAATCTAGCAGCCAGGAACTACTACAGTAAAGGCACATACTCAATAACTTGCCCATCAGGACGAGTTATTGAAGGTCCCCCATCTGGTTCATATTGGAGAGTTTCAGAAGATAAGTTTCGCGAATTAGATAAAGATGGACGTATCTGGTGGGGAAAAGACGGAAACAATATTCCAGCTCCTAAAATATTTATCAGTGAAGTTAAACAAGGGAGAGTTCCGCAGACCTTATGGAGTTATAATCAAGTTGGGCATACGCAAGAAGCGAAAAAAGAATTGCTAAGTCTGGTGACTTTTTCAGACTCTGACAGCGTCTTTGACACTCCCAAGCCACCACGGCTCATTGCGCAGATGCTTCGCTTGGCAACGGAGTCGCAAAGTAATGACATCGTCCTCGACTTCTTCGCCGGTTCCGGCACCACCGCTCAGGCGGTCATGGAGCTGAATCGCGAGGTCAACGGCAACCGCAAATTCATCCTGGTCCAGCTCCCGGAAAAGACCGAAAATCCTGCATTCCCAACCATTGCCCACATTACCCGTGAACGGGTGCGGCGGGTGATAGATAAGCTCAACGGTGAAAGGCAAATCCCCCCTAACCCCCCTTTCTTAAAGGGGGGGACTTGTAATTCTCTTTCTTTAAAGGGAGCGCCAATGGAATCACTTTTTGCCGAAAATGCGGATCAAACGGAAAAACCGGTTCAAGATACTCTCCCCCCTTCAATAAAGGGGGGCGGGGGGGATTTAGGTTTCCGCGCTTTCAAACTCTCATCCTCCAATTTCAAAATCTGGGACGCCGACCATGCGCCCGCTACGCCCGATGCTCTGGCCGAGCAGCTTAAACTCTACGCCGACAACATCGAACAACTGCGCGACCAACAGGACGTTCTCTACGAATTGATTCTCAAAACCGGCCTGCCGCTGACAAGCCGGATTGAAACATTGGAAATTCCCTCCCGCCAGGGGAGGGGGAGTGTAGTCTTCTCCGTATCCGATGGCCAACTCCTTATCTGTCTCGAAAATCTGATCTCCAAAGAGGCGCTGCACGGCATGATGGAACGCAAGCCGGCGCAGATCCTCTGCCTCGATACCGCTTTTGGCGGTGATGACGCGCTTAAGACCAACACCGTGCTGGAAGCAAAATCGCACGGCGTCGTATTTAGAACGGTATAAGGGAGTAAGCCATGCAACGAGACGAAGCTCTTGCCATACTCCAGGAGCACAAGGACGAGATAGTAACGCGTTTTCATGTCAAACACTTGGCTCTGTTCGGCTCTACGGCACGTAACGAGGCGCGCGAGGAAAGTGATGTGGATGTGCTGGTCGATTTTGACGGACCTGCAACCTTCAATGGTTATTTTGACCTCCAGTTTTATCTGGAGGGTCTGTTTCACCGGGAAATAGACTTGGTGTGTGCAAAATCAGTGAGATCCCAAATCAAGCCATACATTGACAAGGAGGCGCTTTATGTCGCGTGAATGGGCTTTGTTTTTTCAAGATATAATCGATTGTTGCGCAAAAATACTGAACTTTACTTCAGGGATGACGCGCGAGCAGTTTGAGGCCGATGCGCTACACTACGATGCAACAGTTTGGAATGTCAGCCTGATTGGTGAGGCCGCAAAAAATATCCCTGAAGAAGTTCAGAAACAACTCCCTGCAATCCCCTGGCGGAAGCTGATTGGAATGCGCAACAAGCTCAGTCACGGCTATTTCGGTGTCGACAACGATATCCTTTGGAATGTGATTCAAGACGAAATTCCAAAGCTTGTTCACGAGATGCAACGTATCCAACGGGAGTGTCCCCAATTATTTCATAGCGATTCTCCATCGTGAAGATCAAATTCGACGAAAACCAGCAATACCAGCTTGATGCCATCAATGCCGTGGTTGGTCTGTTCGAGGGGCAGCCGCTGGCCTCCGGCGCTTTCGAGTTCAGCCTGAAGAATGACGATCTACTCTTCTCCGAACTCGGCCTGGGGAACCGAATAGCGCTTCCGGAGGAGACGCTACTCGAAAACCTGCGAGCGGTTCAGCGCAACGACGGGATCAGTGAAAGTGACGCTCTGGACGGTATGCACTTCTCGGTTGAGATGGAGACCGGCACAGGCAAAACCTATGTTTATCTCCGCACTATTTACGAGTTGCACAGCCGTTACGGCTTCAAAAAGTTCATCATCGTTGTGCCAAGCGTTGCAATTCGTGAAGGGGTCATGACGAGCCTGCGGCTGACTCAGGAGCACTTCTCGACCCTTTACGGCAATGTGCCGGTCGATAGCTGGGTCTACGATTCCCGCCAGGTTTCCAAGCTGCGCCAGTTTTCACAATCGAACACACTGCAGATTGTCGTCATCAATATCGATGCCTTCAACAAGCAGACCAACAACGTCATCCACAAGGAAAACGACCGACTGTCCGGCTATCGTCCCATTGAATTCGTCCGGTCGGCGAATCCCATCGTCATCATGGATGAACCGCAAAACATGGAGAGCGATCAGGCCAAAGCTGCCATTTCAAGTCTAAATCCACTCTGTACCCTGCGTTACTCCGCGACCCATCGCAATCTTTATAATCTTGTCTACAGGCTCGATCCGGTACGCGCCTATGATCTGAAGCTTGTCAAGCGGATTGAAGTAGATTCCGTCCTGGATGATTCGGATTTCAACCAGCCGTACATTTCCGTGCAATCCATCAGCGCCACCAGTTCCAAGATCACGGCCAAGCTGATGATCGATGTCAACGAAAAGGGAGCGCCCAAGCGTAAGGCGGTCACCATTTCAAGCGGCGTCGTCGATCTGTTCGACCGATCCAATGGCCGTGAAAACTACAAAGGCTACATCGTTGATGAAATAGACGCCGGGAATGCCACAATTTCTTTCAGCAACGGCTTGAACCTCTCTGTCGGCCAGAATCACGGCGGGCGAGTGGATGACCTGATGCGGGTGCAGATCCGCGAAACGGTCCGGGAACATTTTGAAAAAGAGTTACGCATCAAGCGAACCCTCCCCGAAGGGCAACGATTGAAGGTGCTTTCCCTTTTCTTTGTTGACCGGGTCGCCAATTACTGGCCTCGGGATGGTAAAATCCGGTATTGGTTTGTCGAGGCATACCAGGAATTCTCCGCTCATCCCAAATATTCCGAACTGCCGTCTCTTCCTGTTGATACCGTTCATAACGGCTATTTTGCCGCATACAAAGGGATTCCAAAGGATACTCGCGGTGACACCGCTGCTGATGACGCCGCATACGAACTGATCATGCGCGACAAGGAACGGCTGCTTTCTCTTGAAGAACCTTTGCGCTTCATTTTCAGCCATTCCGCTTTGCGGGAAGGTTGGGACAATCCCAATGTTTTTCAGATTTGCACGCTCAATGAGACCAAATCAGAAATCAAGAAACGTCAGGAGATCGGACGTGGATTGCGTCTGCCGGTGCTGGAAACCGGCGAGCGCTGTTTCGATCCGAATATCAATCGTCTAACGGTAATTGCCAATGAAAGTTATGATGATTTTGCCAGGCAGTTGCAAACCGAGATTGAAGATGAGTGCGGGGTAAAGTTTGAAGGACGGATTTCCAACAAAAAGCAACGCCGCACCGCCACACTCAAGCCTGGCTGGAAACTTAATGACGACTTCAAGGAACTGTGGAAACGGATCAAGTTCAAAACCCGCTATGCCGTGGATTATAAGACTCCGGTATTGATCGAGAAGGCCTCCGGGCGGTTACGTGGCATGGAGAAAATTGCGCCGGCTCGAATTGTTGTTCGGAAAGCCGGGATCGGAATGAATGTTAATGGGATCTCGACAACCTTGCTGGCGGTCCGGGAAGGGGAAGCTGGTTATTCCGTTCCACGGATTCCGGATCTGATAGGATATCTGCAGGACAAGACCGAATTAACGCGATCTACTTTGGCTGAAATTATTATTCAATCAGGCCGCCTCGGCGAGGTAGCGCTAAACCCTCAGCAGTTTCTTGATCAGGCATTGTCTGCGATCCAGACCGAATTACAGATGCTGATGATCAGCGGCATTAAGTACGAACGTATAAACGGGCAGGAATATGAAATGCTCCTTTTTGAAGAGAAGGAGATTGTCGGTTACCTGACGAATATGATCGAAGTTGATAACTCTATATATGATGCAATTCTCTGGGAATCCGAAGTCGAATACCAGTTTGCTGAAGCAATGAGCCATCGGGAAGATATCAAGCTCTTCATCAAATTACCATCGTGGTTCAAGGTGGAAACCCCTATCGGCAGTTACAATCCTGATTGGGCTATCGTCAAGGAGAACGATGAAAAAGTCTATCTTGTCCGGGAAACCAAGGGGACGAAAGAAGAGTTAAAGATGCGCGGTTCCGAATGGGCCAGGATCCAGTGCGGAAGGGCGCATTTTGAGGAGCTTGGTGTCGATTTTGATCATGTGGTATATGCCGGTGATGTGTAATTCCAGTTCCATATAACGCAAAAGAGGGGAACAGCAAATGCCGTTCCCCTCTTCAATTCAGTTGAGCTCTCTTCTTATTCAGGCTTTCTTGTCGCTATCGTCACTCTTGGGCTTGATTTCAATCTCGTCCTTGCCGTCCGAGGCTTTCTTGAAATTACGGATACTCTTGCCGAGCGCTCCGCCTATCTCGGGCAGACGTCCCGCGCCGAAAACGACCAGTACGATAACCAATATAATTATCAGTTCAGGCATGCCAAATCCAAACATTGAATCCTCCAGACAGCGTTTTTAATTGTGGCATCACTATCGCACCGACTAAAAAAAAAATCAAGCTCTGCAAGCGTCGGGGTGATCGAGACGTTCAGGACGGTGGTAACGGATATGGAGACATGCTGGCCTGAGTGCCTGCTGACACGCTGTTTGCATGAATCGCCCGCAGTTCCCGATGCATTGACACTGTCTGGGCTGCGTGTTACAAACTTACAACCAATTCCAATTCCATATCAAAGTCCTATCTTCGTTGGCTCGTCTTCGGCTCCTCAACGTACATAAATGTACGCCTCGCAGCCTCAATCCTTGCCGCCTTGATATCATCTTAGATCTGGAACCGGAATAACAGTGCCAAAAAGGGTGACTTATGTCGAAAAGTCAATATACCAGCATGTTCTCGATACGCGCCAGGATGATCGTGATCTCGCTGGTCGTCGCGGCCGTAGTTGGCGGTGTTTTTACCGTAATCGATGGCGCGTATTCGCTGCTTGCAGCGATGATGGCCGCGTTTTTCAGTTCGCTGCTCTGTGCTGCTATCTGTGGGAGGCTGGTCG
>MGZK01000045.1 GCA_001802125.1 Geobacteraceae bacterium GWC2_55_20 | reverse complement strand
TTCGGCACATCAGGTTCCGCAGCAACGCAGACCTGTCATGACACGGCCACGGCCGGAGGCACAACCTTCAACCAGACTTCGCAGCAATGGAACACCAAGTCGCTCTGGTAAGTTGTCACTGTATAATTACCCCGGCAAGTACCCTCGACTCTGCCGGGGGGTACTTGCTGAGTCAGTGTTATTTTTCTCTTGCAAACGCAGTCCGGGTCTGGGAGACGAAATTTAAAGCATGCATGTGATCAACGTGCGGAAAGGAGATGAACAAATGAAGAAGAGAACTTATATCAAGCCCCGTGTAGTTGGTTCCGCTGACGTTCATCCTTGCTGATATCGCATGGATAAGGGGGCGAGATGTCAAGCATCTCGCCCCCTTATCTAATCTCAAATCAATGAATATCAGATGTCCATCTTTTATCGGGACAACTGTTGGAACGTACGAAACAACGCTACAAATTCTTGCTCATAAAAGCGGTTTCAATGGACCAGCGCAGGAAAACACCTTCATGGCGCTGTTACATTGACAACCTGGCTTCCCTCTCCACCCTGGTTGATCACCTGAATGCGAAAATCCTTGTTGGTCGATGAATAGGGATGACGTTGGTAAACCAGCCTTGTACAATCGATGAAAATCAGCTTTTCCCTCTCGATCATCTCCTGTCCGCCCTTTCCGCCTATTCTCTGGCCATCGACATAGATCGCCGAGTTTTGCTGAAAGTTCCTGCCGTGGATATTCAGTTCGTAATAATTGACGAACTCGTTTCCAATTGTAACCTGGCTGATTTCAGGCTTGCTTTCAATAATCAGGGTTCTAGGCAGGGAACCATTTTCCGGATCGTTTTTTACCGTGATCTGATGAATACCGCTTGAAGCGGAAGGCGCCGTGAATACAATCTGTTCCGGGGAAATGAAGCGGCTGTTGATCACAGCCCCGTCAAACAAAAGTGAAGATGTTTCGCTGAAGTTTTTTCCGTTGGCGGCCACCTCGCGCTCTCCACCTTGCGCGCAGGCGCTGACGCTTTCCGGAACAATCGACATCAGCACCGGACGAAGCGCCTGAACGGTAAAGTTATAGACTCTGCCGGTAATGCCGTCGTTACGCTTTACGTACAGCGCATACAAACCCGCCTCAAGCTGGGGAAGGTGAAATTCCAGCTGTTTGCCACCGGTCACCTTTGCTGGAATCTCGGTACTCCCCAGATAAACCGTCGATTGTTCTCCAAAACCGCTCCCGAAGATGGTTACTTTGCCACCCGGTTCCGACTGAGCCGGTATTATGCTGAGAATTGTGGGAGCGGCGGGATTGAGCGGCGGAACCGGAACGGTCACGGACGGGACTGAGCTCTTCTGCTTTATACGTTGCGGCCGCTCAGCCGCGACTGCTGTTGAAACGATGGCGAAGCATGAAAGAGACAGCAGAAGAATCTTAATGTTGCGTACCATAATGTTGTATCTCCTTATCGATCAGCGTTTAACCGTCATGGCCAACCACACGCCCACCAGGCAGAAAATGACATTTGCTCCCCAGGCCGCAGCTACTGCCGGCAGTACTCCGCTACGACCATATGACAGGAGCACGGCGTTGATGACAAAATATCCGAAACCGATTCCAACGCTGGCTCCGATCCCCAAGGCGATTCCGCCCGAGCGGCTGTTGCGCATTGCAAACGGAATTCCCAGGACAACCATCACAAAGGCCGCAAACGGCGATGATATCTTGGAATGCATCATGGTCATGTAGCGAAAAGCCTGGTAGCCTCCGCGCCGAAGGTTTTCCGCGTATTCGCGAAGCTTGCGATAACTCAGGTTGTCGGCGTTGTTATCCAGCACCTTGAGATCATCGACCTTGAGGTTGAGCGCAACTTCCATGCTTGGAACAGCGGTTGCCCGGTACCCTGTACCGACACTGAAATCCTTGACCTCCAACTGCCGGAGGGTCCAGTGACCGTCCTTGAATTCAGCCCGATCGGCATCAATCCGGCTCACCGGAGTCAGGGAATCATCCATCGTCCAGACCGTGACCCCTTTAAGCATACGTTTTTGAGGATCGAAGGCGCGCGCCTGGATTATCATCGAATCGTTCCTGAACCAGATATTGTTAAGCTTGAAGACGGCGTTGACCCCTTGCTTCTTGATCCTGACCCGCTCGATATAGTCCATCCGTTCATAACTTTTGGGGACAAGCATCTCGGCATTGACAAGCAACAGGACACTTGCGACAAGCCCCAGCATCAGCATCGGGAACGAAATCCGCAGCAGACTGATGCCGCAACTCCGCATAGCTGTTATCTCCGAACTTCGCGACAGCAGCCCCAGAGTAAGGAGAGTCGCCATCAGCGTTGAAAAAGCGGCGGTCTGCCCAACCATTTCCGGCAGTTTATTGAGAAAGAAAGTGGCGATGTCGCTGATTGCGCCACCGGCACGAAGATAGCGCGGGATTTTATCCATCATGTCCAGGACCAGATAGATCGCTACGAAACTGCCAAGACAGAGAGCAAACAGGCGCAGCCATGTAAAGGCTATATAACGGTTCAGGATCAACATGTCAACGCGCCTTCCCTTTCAGGAAACCAACGATATCCGTAAGCGATGGGAATGGAATGCTCCGTTCGAGCGACGCCAGACGCAGCAGATACCAGCCGATACCCATGAAAACCATGTTGGGCAGCCATAACGCAATTACTGGTGGAATACTCCCCTTTTCAGCCAACGTCCTTACCAATGAAAGCATCAGGTAATAGGCCAGGAGTATGCCGATACTGACCGAAAAACCGGCCGATTTCCCGGAACGTCGGTTCTGGATTCCGAGAGGCACGGCGATGAAGGCGAATACCAGCGATGCGAACGGAAATGCGAAGCGGCTGTGAAGCTCCGACATCATTTTCAAGCGGGTCCGCTGAGCCGTGGAAGGATCGCCGATCTGGCGCCTCAACTCAGCAACATCCATATCAAGTTCGTTTCGAGTTATACCCGCGGCGGTTCCCTCCCCTCCTACCGACATGATATATTCGCCAAAATCAACCAAACGGTATTCGCCCTCCTTGCCGGCCGCATGAATACTTCCGTCAACCAGCGACAACCGCAGCGCCTGGCGTCCGGCTCCGCCGGTGACCGCCCCCTGCCGGGCAAATATTGTCATCGGCCGTTCCTGGTTGCGTCCGTCGTGGATGACGATCCCCTTCAGAATCTGCTTCTGATCATCATATTGGTCCGTATAAAGGATCACGCCGGGGATTTCATCCCAGAACACCTTTTCACGTATCGTGGCCGCGGCGTTCTGTTTCAGCACTTTGATGCTCAGCTCCTTGAAGGAGCTGTTGCCCCACGGCACTCCAACCAAGCTGGCGGACAATGCCAGCAGGGCCGCAAACAGGGCACAGAACAGAACCGGTGGCATGATCTGAACCAGGCTCACGCCGCTGGCCTTGATGATTGTGATCTCGTTGTCGGCGGAAAGCCTTCCGAACGCCAGCAGCACGGCCAGCAAAAAAGCCATCGGAATGGTGAACACCAGGAATGACGGCATCAGATAGATGATCATCCTGGCAACATCCGCAAATGGAACGCCACGGGAAACCACCAGCTCGGTAAGCTTGATCAGCCGCCCCATAAGCAGTATCAGCGTGAAGACGATAATACCGAGCATAAAGAGCGATGCTATTTCACGAATTATGTAAAAGCCGAGAATGCGTTTCATTGGCGTGGATGATACATGAGAGGCGGGTGGGTGTAAAGTCGTTCCGCATACAACCGCGGGACTCCGTTTACCGGAATCCCGCGGCAATAACGTTTATTCTGGCCCGAATTTATCTATGCGGCCCACAAACCATGCAAATTGCAGTACTCACGCGCAGTCAGGCTCGATGCGGTGATGTTGAAAGTGGCGGTTGCAACCTCGCCCGGCTTCAGGAACTGGCGGTAAGCTTTCCCGTCAGCGATCAGCTCGATCCATTCGATGTAGTGCTTTTCCTCCATCGGATGAGGCACGGAACCGACCGTGACCTTCACAAACCCATCACCAACCTCGATCACCGGCACATGTTTTTCCTTGGCCGCATCCACGGTATTTTCAGTCATCAGTTTCATTTCCTGACCGCAGCAGACAAGATCGCCACCGCCGGCATGGATTACCTCGACGATATTACCGCACAGTTCACATTTGTAGACTTCAAGAAGCTTCGGCATGGTGTTTTCTCCTTTGTAATTTAGATTTGGAATTTTAGTCGCACCGCAAAGGCGACAAATATTGTCTTTTATATACCTTACTATTTCTAAATTGCAAGCTTGAAATTAAAAAAGGGGATGCGTTTCCGCATCCCCCGATTTCATCTTATATTAAAAACTTAGGCCAGTTTGCGGCCACCTTCTGCAGCCCACTTCTCAAGCATTGCGGTAGTAACGGACTTCGGACGCTCGATGGCATAGCCGAGACCACGGTCCCAAGTGATGTTGGCCATGCAGCCAAGCGCGCGGCCTACGCCGAACAGAACAGTGTAGAAATCCCACTCTTTGAGGCCGTAGTACCACTGGATAACGCCGGACTGTGCATCAACGTTCGGCCAGGGGTTCTTGGTTTTGCCGTGCTCTGTGAGAACGCCAGGAGCCACTTCAAAGATCATGGAAACAACTTTGAACAGTGGATCGTCTTTCAGGCCCGGGGTGTTCTGACAGAATTCACGCTGTGACATATAGCGTGGGTCGGTTTTGCGGAGAACGGCGTGGCCGTAACCCGGAATAACCTGACCGGCGTTGAGGGTATCCCACAGAGCATTTTTGATCAGCTCTTTGGTAGGCTCCACGCCTTTGCAGTATTTCTCCTGGAATTTCATGGTCCAGTCGAGAACTTCCTGATTGGCAAGACCGTGCAGAGGACCGGCAAGACCGTTCAGACCGGCTGAGTATGCATAGTAAGGATCGGAAAGAGCCGAGTGAACCAGGTGAGTCGTATGTGCGGAAACGTTGCCGGACTCGTGGTCTGAATGCAGGATGAAGTACATGCGGGCAACATCCTTGTACTGCTCGCTCTGGCCGATCATATGGGCAAAGTTTGCGCCCATGTCCAGGCTGGGATCGATAGCGATCTGTTTGTCGCCTCTGTATTTCAGGTTGTAGATGAATGCGGCAATGACAGGAATACGAGCGACGATATCGCTGGCATCTTCATACACATATTCCCAAGCAGTCATCTTGTTGAACTTGCCGCCGCTGTAGAAAGCATAGAACTTTGAATCTTTCTGCAGTGCCAGCATACCAACGGACAGCATGACCATCGGATGGATATCACTTGGCAGGGCGCGGATTGCGTCGAATACATACTGGGGAACTACCTGACGGGTTTTGAATTCTGCAACTACTTCGGCAACCTGTGCATCGTTCGGAACTTCGCCGGTCAGCAGGAAGTACCAGAAAGACTCAACGGTCGGATAGTTGGAGTTTGGTGCCTTGGGCAGTGCTGCGAATGTCTCGGGGATGGTCTTGCCGCGGAAGCGAATCCCTTCTTGTGGATCAAGGTAGGAGATGTCGGTAACGAGGCTGCGGATGTCACGGGCGCCACCGATGCACTGGTCAATATTGACCTGATCGATAATAACCTTGCCGAATTCCTTCACGAGACGGGTGGTACGGGGACGATGTTCCTCGATCTTCTGTTTGAGCGTGTCTTTCAATGCCATTTGGGTACTCTCCTTTCGTGGTGTGGACTGCACTGGGTTTAACGACGGATAAGACTGGACAACAACATGAAATAAACAACTGCCGGTTCAAGCGTGACAACAAGCGGGAAAATCTTTTTTAGGATACTGTATACAATTGCTTGCTGCTGTTATACTGGCAACATTTAAAAAATGCAACAAAAAATTTTCATGTTGTCATACAGGCAAAACCACCAGTTCGTCACTGGAGTGCGTAAGTCGCTTAAGCCCCTCATTACTAAGGTAAAATGTATTTTCAATACCTATCGCGCCCTCCCCCGGAAACACCAATTTCGGCTCAAAAGCGAACGCCATTCCGACTTCAAGAGTCATATCATTGAAGCCGCGTGCAATAAAAGGATACTCATCTATCTCGACTCCCAGTCCATGACCGATGAAAGAAACCTGCGAGCCCCTTGTTCCCATGAAACTGTCGGCATAACCCATTTCTATCGCCAGCGCCAGGCATTGATCGTAAACAGAACCCCAGGCCGCGCCCCGCACCGCGATCTCCATCATTTTGTTCTGGATTTCAAGCATGTCGGCATACCCGCGCTGCAAACGGTCAGATATCTTTCCGACAGCAAATACACGCGTCTGGTCACTCAGGTAACCATCCACACAACCTGCAAAATCGATCAGAACAGCTTCGTTGGGTTCGATCCGTTTGAGTCCGGCGCTCTGTCCAAAGGAGGGATTAAGTCCCATTCCGCCCAGCGGGGTGTCGGGATAGGCCGGTACGGCGCTATCGACTCCCGAAAATATCTGGGCATAAAACAACTCGGAGTTAAACCCGCGCATGCGAACCAGCCCCTGGTGTCCGTCCTTGCGAGCGGTATATTCCAACTCCGCGGCGATTTCCAGATCGGTCGCGCCGACACGGATGATGTCCCTGGCGCGTCGATAGACACGGTCGTTCTGGTCGGCGGAATCCTGCATCAGATGTATTTCATAATGCGACTTGATCATCCTGACTCTTCGAATCAGGGGAGTCGCATCCATAAATACGGCGTTGGGATAGACCTTTTTGTAGCGCTCATAAAAGTTTACCGGCAATACATCCAACTCCAGGCCGATTCGCCCGGGCTCCGGATAACCGTACTGCGACAGGATTCCCGGAATCTCTTTCATCGATCCGAACGGGACCACCTCCTTCAACCCAGACTCCATCCGCGCCCGGCCTGCGTCCTTGCGTACCATGAAGATCGGTTGTCCCTGCGCCGGGACGTACAGGTTGCCGCTTTGAACCGTGCCGGTGAAATAGAAAAGGTCGGCGTTCTGGACAATGATGACCGCGTCCAGACCATCGGCAATCATGTAGTCCTGCAGTTTTTTACATCGGTATTCGAGTTCGGTGGCTGGGGTAAGTCGCATGTAAAGACTCCTGTGAATGATTTATTGTTTTACCAGAATGGCAAACAGCAGCAGCACCAATAACATTCCGATCAGCGCGATTGCAATCCTAAATACCGACCAGGGACGTTCGCCAAGCACCTGTCCGGTGCGTGCATTGACTATGAAGCGGAAAGTGCGGTTGCGATAGCGGTAGGCGCTGATCCAGACCGGCAGCAGCACATGTTTGAAGGTGATATCATCATACTGGCTGCGCATGGCATTGATCCGCTGGTGCTGGCCACCGATATGGCGCTCGATCGAACCGCGGACCCCCCTTTCAATCAGCGCTCTGGCACGCTCGAACCCCTCCCCCATGTCAATCTGGTAGGCCTCGGACTGGAAGCCGCTCATGTACTCGTCACTGTAAGGCACAAGACTCTTCAGATCCCAGGGTTCCAGCATTGCGACGGCTTCAGGCGGCAACGAACAACCGGCCGGCACCAGCACATCATCAAAAGTATTGACAACACACCCTCGTGAACTGTGCCAGCGTGTGCGAGTCACACTACGACCGCCGGCAGGGCTTTTGTCACTGACGCCCTTTTCCGAGGACAGTCCGGTTTCCCGGTAATCCTCACCCCGCTCGCCTTCATACCAGGTAGTCACACGCACATCATAGGTCCAGTACGGCAGATAAATCCCCTTGATTCCGCCGGAGGTGGCCGAGTTGCGCTTCAGACCTCCCGGAGCGAACCAGAGTCCCGAAAGCCAACTGCGGAATAGTTCCGCGGCCATGGTGCGGTTAATTTTGAAAGGGAGAATTGCGCCCGGCCTGACAAGCCGGCCGGCTTTTGCCCGCGCGGTCAGCAGCGACCCGCAGAAGGGGCAACTGCTCAAGGAAACATCTGGCTCGATTATCGAAACCGCACTGCAGGCGGAACAGGTGACGGTCTGCTTTTCCAGCGGCTCCCCCTGCTCGGTGGCGCGGGCAAAGTACTGATGGAAATCAAGCTCCGGCACGGCAGCGGACGAGTCAGGAATCATGCACTCCGAACCGCAGTACGGACACTTCAGTAACGATGATTCCGGAGAATACTCAAGCCTGGCGCCGCAGGAATCGCAGGGAAATGAATTGGCGGAAACCTTGCCGGCCATACTCTACGCTGCAGGCGGCAACGGTGGTGGGGCCGCGGCAAACAGCGCATCCAGCTCCTGCTGCTGTCCGGCGGCCGACCAGGAGGACATGCCCTGCTTCCAGACCAGCGTTTCTTGGGTGACCTGCCCCGACAGAATCATCTGCTGTATCGCCGGCATTTCAAAGGGACCGGACTGCTGGCCATTGATTGCCACATAAAGCTGGAGCCGGGACGGCAACGGAGGTGGTGTCTCATCGCCGCCCTGAGCAGCCCGCGGCTGTCCCTGCGCGTTGAACAGGCCACCCATGGCACCGGCCATCTGCCCCCCCATGCCCAACCCCATCCCGACTCCGACTCCGGCCGCGGCCAGCCCGCCCGGATTGCCGGCCGCATCGCGGATAGCGCTGGCGGTCTCGTATTGCGTATAGGTCTGCATACTGCCCAGCGCCCTAATTGCTCCGGCCTTGTCGATGGCCCGTTCAACTTCTTCCGGCAGCCCGATGTCCTGAACCTGCACTTCCGCCAGTTCCAGACCGAACGACTCGAAGGACGGCGCTATCCGGAGTTTCAGCGTTTCCCCCAATTGCACGACCTTGCTTTCCAGGTCGATGACAGGGATACCGGAATCCGGCATGACCTCTTTGATCCGTGTACCGATCTTGCCTCGCAAGTTATCCTCGATCGAGCCGGTACTGAAGTTCCCCTCCGTGCCGACGATCTCCCGGATAAATACCGCCGGATCCTTGATCTTGAGCGAATACAGGCCAAAGGCGGTCACGCGCACCGGCCCGAACTCCGGATCGCGCATCGTACAGGGTCCGGGCGTGCCCCACTTGAGATTGGTGAACTGGCGTGTGCTGCAAAAATACACCTCGGCCTTGAAAGGGCTCTCAAAGCCGTATTTCCAGCCTTGCAGGGTTGCCAGCACCGGCAGATTCCTGGTCTCAAGAGTGTAGGTGCCGGGTTTGAACACGTCGGCCAGCTGCCCCTCGTTTATGAAGGCCGCCATCTGTCCTTCGCGCACGACCAGCTTGGCGTTGTACTTGATCTCGTTGCCATAGCGCTCAAAACGATAGACCATGGTATCATTGGTATCGTCCAGCCACTGGATGATATCTATCAGTTCGCCCGTGAGTTTATCCCACAATCCCATTTGCATGCCCCCTTGTTAATAATGACCGCCTTGACCATCGTGATGCATACTATCTCTTAACGGACAAAATGCAAGCCGTTGATACAAACAAAACAGCGGCCCCATTCAGAGGCCGCCGATTTTTTTGGAAAGATTGCAGCAGAAAGCCAACTAAACCTGGACTCCAAGCTGAAACTTATTGACGGTTGCGCTCAGCTTGATGACCTGACGCGCAAGATTCCTGGCGGCGTCGGAAGACTCCACCGCGCTTTCGGTGTTCTGGTCGGTCACGGCATTGAGCTGTTTCACGGCCTGGCTGATCTGGTTAAGGCCACTGGCCTGCTCCAGGCTGGCACGGGAGATCTCGTCCGTAAGAGCACCGATAGTACGCGCGCCTTCAACCGCGCCGGCAAGATTCGTATCAATTTCCCTGGAAAGCAGCTCTCCGTTTCTGGCAAGCTTTACTGAAGATTGGATCAGTACTTCGGTCCGCCTGGCGGCGTCAGTGGAGCGTTTGGCCAGAACCTGGATATCCTCGGTGACTATTTTAAAATCGTTTCCGGCCCCTTCCACATGGGCCGCCTCAATGGCTGCATTTACACCCAGCAGGTTCGACATCATCGCAACATTGTCCAGATCCTCGATCAGGTACTGGAAATCGTTTTTCAGCTGTTCGGCCTCGCCCGGTTCGAGCGTCGCGATAATCGGGTCAATCCGGGCGTTGAAAATCTCAAGCCGGCTGACAACATCCTTGCACTGCAGCGAAAGCCTTCTTATCTCCGACGCCACCACGCCGAAACCTCCCGCTGACGTGCGCATCCGCACCGCCTTGGCCGAAGCGCCCGAGGAGAGCGAGTCGGTCTCCTTCGCAATCGCATCAATCTCCTGAATTATGTTTGCCGTGTTATCAGCGGAACCGCGAATTTCGCTCATTGCTTCCAGCATGCGGCTCATCGCATCTTTTGCCTTGGTGATCGAATCGCTGGCGGATTGCGCGCTACGCCTGGCATCAACAGTACTCTGGGCACTCTTGCTCGAAATTTCTGATATGCGCAACATGTTGGCGGAGGTCTCCGACAGCTGCCGTCCCTGTTCCAGCGCCCCTTTCGAGACAATCTCGCTACTCTGGGTGATACGGCTGCCGACGTCGGACACCAGATCCACAGTTTCGGAAACCTGGGAAATTGCCGAATGAAGCGACTCGGCGGTCGTGTTCATCGCTTTCTTGATAACGGCATGTTCACCGCGGTACTTGCCCTGCATGCGGGCGCCCAGGTCATAGGCGGCCAGGCGGCCCAATACCGCACTGGCCTCGCTGACCGGATCGATAACCGCATCGAGAGTACCGTTGACACCGCTGATCAGATCGCGCCAGATGCCTTCGAAATCCCAGTCGTTACCGCGTGTACGCAGTCGCCCTTCCTGGATGTTGCCGATCAGGTGCTGGGTCTCGTGATGCATGCCGTAGAGGGTGGCCAGGAGCGAGTTCAGGTTGCGCTTGATGTCGTTGTACTCCCCCTTGTATTCATCGATCACGAAAGGTGGAATCCGGCCGTGGGCGATCTCGGCAATCGCATCCGCAGCCAGATGCAGTGGCGCGACCAGCGTATCCAGCATCCGGTTCACCAAGGAGATCAATTCGGAGTCGGCGCCCTGGTATGCGCCGGGATTACCGCGCGCTCCCAGTTCACCGTTCATCATCGCTTCAGCCAGGCGCTGAATTTCTTCGTAGGCGGTCATCGGCTTTGTAATCCCGGCGGGTGAGTCGGTATTGTTCATATCATGGCCCCCTCTGATGCATGAGCATATTCCGGATCAAGAGCACCGCATCGTCCAGCGCGGCTGCCGTTTCCGGTGTCATCGCAGCCCTGGTACGGTTGAAGCAACGCCCTTCGATTCCAACCAGCACAATTCGTTCCGGCAGTTTATCCGGGTAGAGCAACCTCCCGATTGCTACCGTTTCCCGCAATCCGATATCATGGCCGGACAAGGCCCCCACCCCCAGATCCGGCAGTTCATCCCAATTGAGACAGTGAATCGTTCCAGGGGGTGATCCGAACTGCACCGCATCCACTACGATCATTGTGGACTCACGCCCGGTCAGACGGTCCAGCAGGGCTATTCCCCCGACAGCGGCATATTCCAGCCTGACCTCAATCGGCAGCTCCGGATTTCGCAAACGCAGATAAATTTCATGCCCGGCGGCATCATCCGCCACCAGATCGTTACCGATGCAGACGATCAGCGTTCCCTCAACCTGCCTGCCAGCTACTGGACTCTGATTTTCAAACGGCATTGAGGACCATCGCAGGAGACAATATCGGTCTTTACCGGGCGGCAGATCAATTCGTTCACGATCCCGTCAAAATATGAATGAAAAAGATGACAGAGCGCAGTGCCGGTCTGCAGTCCGCGAAGCGCGCAAACATCACGCAGCGTACAGCGATCAAAGACCAGCTCGCTATCATCTCCTGAACCTTGCAATGAAAATGCAAAACCGCCTTTCATCCTGGCCGAAAGGATTCCAATAACATCTTCGAGAGCCGGATTATCCAGGTTGATCGGCAGCTTCCGGGCCATCTCACGTCCCGCGATCCTGCCGACCGGAGCCGTGGCCCCTCCCATGATGTTGTCAATCGTGGAGGCAAAGATATCCATCAGGAAAGAGACTTCGTTAAGCGCCGTGGTGTGATCCTCAAGGGTGATGTTCGCTGCGTTAAGGGTATTCATATAAACTTCTCCATCTTGTCGCAGAAGGCCAGATCACGGTAAAAATTCTTGACGACATGGTAGCCGGTGTGGGTAATCGCACCGGAGGGGCAGATATAAGCGCAGCTCAGGCAGGCGATGCAGTCATCTTCATGCTTGACTACACAGAGCCGTTTTTCATCGTCAAACTCGAACACCTTGGTCGGGCAGACATCAACACACATCTGGCAGCCACGGCAGGCCTGTTCATGGACGGAGATTTCCAGTTTCATAGCACGTTTCTCCTGATGGCACGCGCAGCGGCATTGCCCCTGGCGATCGATATTTCCAGCGGCATGCCGCCCATTGCATGGGTGGCGCAGGAAAGACAGGGGTCATAGCAGCGAATACCGAACTCCACCGCGTTGAGCAGCGCCTGATCATCCGGCCGATTGATAACATGCGAGGTTGCCGCCTGGGCGATGGTCTTGTTGATCAGAGCATAGTTCTGCTGGGTCGCCACGATCAGGTTGGCGGATCTTACGATCCCGTTTTCATCAATTTCATAGTCATGGATCAGGGTGCCGCGCGCCGCCTCCACATGCCCTACCCCGCGACCACCGGGGAACTTGACCGGTATGCGCGTTTCTCCATGGATCTCCGGCATCGCCAGTATCTTGCGGGCCCGTTCAGCAAAGTAGACCAGTTCGATCAAGCGGACATAGGCCTGCATCACATTTGCATGACAGGGGCGACCAACCGTCCGGATGAATTCTTCACGCTCACGATCCGCTTCGGGAGTCCCATAGCGGTCGGTGGCGTTAAAGCGCGCCAGCGGACCAACCCGGTAGTCATGGCGCTGGTCATCCTTAAGTATCGCCACCTGCTTCATGTATGACCAGTCCAGAACCGACTCGGACAGGTACTGGTCATAATCACGGGTCGGGAACTGCAGAGCGGTATTCCCGTCCATATCCACCGCCCGGATTTCCCCGTTCAGAAAATCGATTGTTCCATCCGGCTGCACCGTCCCGGCACTCCAGGCCGGCACTACCCATTCGGATAACATCGCGGGATGAATATCGATCTGCTTCAGCAGCAGCTGCTTGACTACCGGCAAAAGTTCCAGCGATAGCGCAAGCGCCTCGTCGGTCATCTCTCTCAACTGGCGCTCATTGTCGCTATCCAGCACGAAAGCGATTCCTCCGGCAACCGAAGTGACCGGGTGCGTTCCCCTTCCGCCGACTATTTCGTTGATTTTCTGGCCGATGGAACGGCACTGCAGCGCTTTTTTTGCGATTTCCGGCACCGCCTGCACCACGCCGACCACGTTGCGGATGGCAGGATCCGCGTCAAGGCCAAGCACCAGGTCCGGCCCCTGCAGAACAAAGACCGAAAGGCAGTGGGAATGGATCAGGTGTCCCATGTACATCAGCTCGCGCAGCAACTGCGCAGCCGGTGGCGAGGTAACCCCGGCGGCATTGTCCAGTGCGTTGCTGGCGGCCAGATGGTGGGCGGTAGGACAGACACCGCAGATACGGGCCGTGATGAGCGGCATCCGGTCGGCGTCCATGCCGGTCAGGATGCGCTCAAAACCGCGCAGTTCGTTTACCACCAGGCCGGCGGACTCCAGCTGTCCGTCGTCGGCAAGATTGATGAATACTTTGGCATGCCCCTCGATGCGGGTAACTGGATCAATAGTTATGGTCTTGTTCATAGTCGTTCCTTTCCTCATCGGTCCACTTCTGGATCAGGAAAGTCGGCTTCTCTCCGATCATCGGGGATGACATGGTATAGGAGTAATGTGTCTTGGAGGTCTTTTCGATCTCCCTGACAATCGCCTCCCTGGGTATTTTGGTCAGGCGGGACATCCTCTCGGCAATTTCGGTGCGGATATCACGGTTTGGTTCGGCCAGTACCTGCATGGTGGCGCCGGCGCAACCGGTACAGGTGACGCCGTTCTGCGGGCAGGGCGCCATGCAGCGGTCAAGGGTTACCGATCCCATGCAGAGATAGCCCTGACTCAGCAGACATTGCTCGCGGTCGGGAACACCTTCGGAGTTTTTCTTGATGCGATCAACCTCGGTTTTCTCCATGCGGCGCTTGCACCTGGCACAGACTGACTCGCCGGTGGCGGTCCTGGGTGAGCGCCCTTCCAGGATGGCCAGCAGCGCATCGAAAACAAAGGCGGAATGGGGCGGGCAGCC
This sequence comes from Geobacteraceae bacterium GWC2_55_20, assembly GCA_001802125.1. GTDB lineage: Bacteria > Desulfobacterota > Desulfuromonadia > Geobacterales > Pseudopelobacteraceae > JACRCG01. The sequence continues at coordinate 29,710 of MGZK01000045.1, read as the reverse complement.
GGGCAGATAGAGATCCACATCTATGGCATTGTCCAGCGGTGTAACACTCGCTTCAAGATTGGAAATCTTGTCACTGTGAGGACAGGACGTGGTGATGGTAGTCTTGTTGTTGACATAGACGGAGTCGAAGATATCCGCGCAGGTATGCACATTGCCTGCGCCGGCAATGCCGCCGTAGACCGCACAGGATCCCCATGCTATCACCACGTCGCAGCTCTTGCGCATCTGCTCGGCGGCATGACGGTCATGCTCCGAACGGATTGCGCCGGAAATAAGCCCCAGGGTCGCATGGGGATAATCCTTGACATCGGTCAGCACCGGGCAACGCTGGATACTGATCTCGTTCAGGACAGCCAACAGCTTCTCGTGCAGATCAATGATGGCGATATGGCAACCGGAACAGTCGCTTAACCATTCGATATTGACAGGTACGGAACTCACAGGACCTCCTTTGCGGCAGCTGAATGGATTACCAACCGCTTGTAGCAGGCGTTTTCGCCGGCGTGCAGAATTTCGAGGGTGGAGTCATGACCCATCACGTTCTGGAGCGCCCCGGAAAAAAAACCGAACATCATGTTGCAGAGGGAGCCCTTCTGATGGTGACCGAATTTGAAGAGTGTCTGGCGGATCATGCAGTCGCGGAAAACCAGGTTGATATCCTGCCCGTCATCGGCAGACATGACCATCGCGGGACGGTCGTGGGTTTTAAAGGCCTCGAACTGCCAGAGGCAGCCATTGTCAAGCAGGACCTTACGGACCGAGCAGAGGGCCTGTTCGATGTCGTCGGTTTTTTCAATGCCCTTTGAGAGGCGCGTACCGAGACGCTTGCCGGCCAGATAGGAAATGCTGTTTGCCGATTCACCGATGGCTTCTTCGAGACCGCTGGCGATGGCGCCAAGAAACGTCATTGTTTCCTGGAGGGAGGCGCGAGACTCTGAAATCTCAGACATACGATCCATATCCTTTCATCCTTGAAAGTTATTGGCGGATTACATATTAACTCGTATACATTTCGTGATACTAAGATAAAAAGGGCACATGTCAAGCTAAAAAAGTTCATTAGAACTACTTTTCAGAATATGGTATATGACATATCCCGGAGCGGGGCAAGCCTGACGGCATCAAACGGTTGACCGGTTAGCGTAAATTGACTAGTATCGGCTTCCCTGCGGAAGAAATACACATTTTGACTACATAAACGGCGGTACTCACCATGCATGCATACCCATACACGATAACCATTTCTTCGGAGAAAGGCGGCGTGGGCAAGACCACGCTTGCCACCAACCTGGCCATTTATCTGAAGGCCATGCGTGAAGACATGCCGGTGACGATCCTCTCCTTCGACAACCACTTCACGATCGACAAGATGTTCGAGATAAGAAAGGCCCAGGACGACTCCGCAGACGTTCATGCGCTGCTGATGGGCGCGCCCGCCCGGGAAGTTGTCCAGACCGGACAGTATGGCGTTGGATATATCCCCTCCTCGACCGAACTGGGTGATATTCACGAACGCTTCAAGGGGCCGATGACGCTGACGAGGATGCTGGCCGAGTCGGGGCTGTCCGGGATCGTCATCATCGACACCCGCCCCGACCTGAACATCCTGACCCAGAATGCCCTGTATGCCGCCGACAGGGTGCTGATTCCGGTCAAGGACATGCCCAGCCTGGAGAACTGCAAGAATATCTTCGCCCTGTTCGACCAGCGCGGCATCGACAAGAAATCTCTGGCGCTGCTCCCCTGCCTGATCGACTCGCGCATAAAGTTCGAAGGCATATTCAAGGACCAGAAGACCCTGCTGCGCGCATTCGCCGTCAATCGCGGATATCGCTGCCTTGATTCCTACATTTCCAAAAGCCCCAAGGTGGAAAGCCTCAACACCAATCCTGACGGCAAGATCTATCCGATTCTGACCCACGCCCGCGGCACCGAGGTGCACAGCCAGTTCATGGAGATAACCCGTGACATTCTAAGGAGTGTCGATACGACGGAGGAGACCAGGTCCTGCCTGTATCACAAATGGTTGCTTGAAAAGGAGTCGCAAAAAAAAGAATCTTATCTGGCGCGACTGGAAGGGCTGGCCGAGCGCTGTCACATATGCGGTTCACTGCTTACTGAAAAGCCGGAGGGACGCAGTTTCTACTTCGAAACATCCGATCGCGCCGCACGCGGCTTTCTACATGGCGACTGCGTCAGCGACATGCTCTGCTCCACGCTCTACGGCCTGACCAGCCGCTCGGATGCATACACCGCCGCCAGAATGGCGGTTGCCAACAACGCCGGCAGGGCGGTGTCGCTGCTGGCGCCACGCATGGAAGGTTCCGAGAATCGGCTCGATTACCGCCAGTTCAGCATGGGCGGAGAGCAGCTGCTCCGGAAAGATATTGAGATGCCGGGATTTGACTCAGGTGAGTTCGATGGGGTGCACGACAAGCTGTACCTGCTGCTGAATGAGGCCTTGTCCGGCTTTGAAGGGAAGTTGCGCCAGGGTGGCTGGCTATCGGTCTACCCGGTTGATCCGGCCAATCCGGAAGCGGTTCTGCATGAAGATTACTACAAGATAATCCAGAAGGTTCAACAGAGCATAGCCAGAGAGCTGGAAATCACCTGACGAGTTTTGATGCCGTGGTCAGCGTCACGCCCTGATTCGCCAACCCGGGCAGCGCCGAAGCAAGCGCGGAAATAGTTGCCTTGTGCGGGTGGCAGATCGCGATGGCGGAACCGTTCTTTTTCGACTGCCTGACCGCCTGGTTGAGCTGCCCCAGAATATATCCGCGTTCCTGTTCGTTGTCCAGAAACACATTCCTGCGTCCCGATTTGATCCCGACTTCACGCGCCAGCCGTATCCCGACGGTTTGCGGAGTCGTCACGCTGTCGACGAAAAACAGCCCCTTCTCCTTCAGAGTTTCCAGCACACTCCGCATTTTATCGGCATGCTCGGTAAATTCGGACCCGGTATGGTTATTGGCTCCGACCGCACCGGGAAGATCGCGCATGTAACCGCTTACACGTTCCCTCAGTTCATCGTCCCCCATCGACACCAGCAGGCCGTTCGACTCAAGGCGCCTGCCCGGCCATTCCTTGGACTGCATCGGTATGTGTATCATTGTTTCGATGCCTGAGGATGCGGCAAAGGAAGCTACCTCACGGTAGCGCTGCAATCCGGGAATGACCGAAAACGTCAGCGGCACACCAATCGCCGCCAGGGAACGCGCTTCGGACATGCTGCTGCCCATGTCGTCAATGACGATAGCCAGAAGCGCCGTCCCGTCGGCAGGCTGTTGGCGGGGCTGCAGCTCTTCATGCGGCAAAGTGGTTTCCGGATATCCTCCGGGAAGCTTGTGCGGCGGTTTCTCCACCTGAGGGGGCGGGACTGCGGTAGCGTTACTGAAGGGCAGCACCGGGGCAGCGGCCTCTGGTGGCGCCAAGACACCACTCTCCGGCCTGGATTCCGGCTTCCTCTGGCTTGAGAAGAGCCAGAAACCGCCGGCCGCCGACAGAACCAGCACCAGTATCACCAGTGTGGCGATACCGGAACCGGTTTTTTTCGGGGCGAACCTGTTCTTGCTGGATTTTGCCACGATCAGCGGGGAGCGGCAGTTTTTGCGGACGGGATTTTCTTTTCGACCTGCTGTTTCAGCAACCAGTGGGCGACCAGGATATAGTCATCCAGGTAATCCTGTTTTCCGTCCGTGTTAAGGTCGTAAAGGAGGGTTTTATTGCGGGCATCGGCCTTCAAGAGCAGCTTTTCCAGTTCCTGACCGGACAGGGCCAAAATTCCGCCCGAAACCGCCGGAACCACGAGCAGGGGGATTTCCGCGACTGTTTTTTGAATCACTATCGACATGCGCACATCCAGCTTGCCTTTCTGCGGTAGCGCATCCAGCTCCATCAACCTGTCGGACAGGCTCCTCAGCCCTTTCAGGTTGGCCCCTTTCAGCGAAAAGCCGGGTACAGCTGAACCGGCCGGAAGCGCAACCCTGACCGTAATCATTTTTTTCCCGTCGGAAACGGCTATTACAGGCGTCTGCTCAATACCGGCAGCTTTGTATCTGGATACATCAAACAGTTCCGACATCCCTTTCAATGTCCGGGGTCCCTTGTAATCCCGAAAGCGGTCCGCAACGCTTTCAAGCGACTGCAGATTTACGGGAGAGGATTCAGATATTTTTTTAGAAATCGGTTTCTTTGCAGTATCCGCAGTAGCGGAAGCGATGTTATCCTGTACGGCTGCCCCTCCTGACTGCTCCTGCTGATGGGGCGGCTCCTGGGAATACTCCTTCTTACTGTCCGGACCCTGGGAGCGGTTTTCCTGGACACCCCCGGAAATCGGAGTTTGATAGGCGACAGTGCCGCTTGTCGTACCCGTTGTCACAGAAGGCCTGTCCGACAGTCCGCCCATATTGCCGGGATTCGTGTTGACCGGATTCGGGTTATTGTTATTGTTGATGGTGTTATCGGTGGCATCGCTTTCGCCAGTGGTTGTCTTGACAGGGGTTCCGGGCAGCGGAGTGACTACCGACTCGATCGCGATATAGACGCCTGCATCAGAAACCAATTCGGCAGTAAACCCAGGCAACTTCGGTGACACAGTTCCGGTCTTGGAAAATGTCACTGTGGCCAGCAATCCTTCTCCTTCGAAAAACACATTTTCGCCTGTAGTAAAATACGCGATCTTTAACGTCCCGCGTGCTGCATCATTGTGCGGCACCTGCATTGCGCCGAATCTACCGGCGAACGGACCGTTGGAAATCACCGGATTGCTAAGCACTACTGCATCGTATGTGATAGCCAAGTTAATCGCCCTGGCCGTGGAAGCCTTGGCAATATTTGCAACCGAAAGCGAATAAACGCCTTCAGCGGTCTGCGTAAGTGTAATTTTCGCGGCCGCATCTGCTTCAACCGCACCGACAAGTGTGCAGAGCAGCAGTGCGGCGACAAACATATTGAGCGATTTCATAACGATACCCCGCAATGGTCAGGATCTACTTGTCACTGCCCATCGATTTGATCAGTTCCCACCCCTTGAGCAAGTCGAAAGCACGCATCGCCTGATAATCGTTTTTCAGATTCTCTTCGAGGCGCTGGGTCCGCTCGTCTTTTTTCTCTTCTTTTTTCGCATCCTTCTTCTCTTCTTTTTTTACATCACCAGTAGTTCCAGGCTTGGCTTCCGTTTCAAAATGATTCTCCAGGTCTTTCTCGCGCAGATGCATGCCGTCCTTCTTGGCGACGGACTCCTTGGGAAGCTCAACCCTTTCGACAACGATATCCGGGGTAATCCCCTTGGCCTGGATCGAACGCCCCTTGGGAGTAAAATAGCGGGCAGTGGTCAGCCGCAATCCGGAATCATCGGAAAGCGGAATGATGGTTTGAACCGAGCCCTTGCCAAAACTCTGGGTGCCCATGACGATGGCCCGCTTATGGTCCTGCAGCGCGCCGGCCACGATTTCGGAGGCGCTGGCGCTGCCGCCGTTGATCAGCACAACAATCGGATAGGCCGGCTCCTTGCTCCCTTTTTTGGAGGTAAACTGCATCTTGGAATCTTTTTCACGCCCTTCGGTGTAGACGATCATCTGCCCTTCGGGAACAAAATGGTCAGCCACCCTGACAGCCTGGTCCAGAAGCCCGCCCGGATCGTTGCGCATGTCGAGCACCAAACCTTTGAGCTCACCCTTGTTCTGTTCCTTCAGGGACTTGAGCGCCTTGCCCAGATCTTCGTCGGTCTTTTCCTGGAACTGGGCGATGCGCACATAGCCGTAGCCGCCATCCATCAGGGCAGAGCGGACACTTTTTACCTGGATGATGTCGCGCTCCAGAGGGAACTCTTTAGGTTTGTCAAAGCCGTCACGCATGATCGTCAGGACGACTTTTGTACCCTTCAACCCACGCATGCGCTTGACCGCATCGTTGATATTCAGATCCTTGGTCAACTTGTCGTCAATCTTCAGAATCTGGTCACCCGACTTGATACCGGCCTTGAACGCGGGCGTATCCTCGATCGGGGAAATCACGGTAAGCACCCCGTCCTTGATAGATATCTCAATTCCCAGGCCGCCAAATGCGCCCTTGGTGTCGATCTTCATTTCCTTGTAGGTATCGGGAGGCATGAACGAACTGTGCGGATCCAGCGACGACAGCATACCGTTGATCGCGCCATAGATCAGTTTCTTGGTATCAACTTCTTCGACATAGCTCTTTTTGACGATCGCCATCACATCGGTAAAGAGTTCGATCGACTCGTAATCACTGCCCTTGCCCTCAGCCGAACAGTGCTGTTGTGAACTGATTGCGATAAACGCCACCAGCACTGCCACTATCATTGCAAATCCGGCGATCACTTTTGTTTTTTTACTTCCAGGTGCACTCATTTTACTTCCTCCGCGTATGTGTATGTTTCTGATCTGTTGTCAGCGAACCCATCCGGCCGGGTCTACCGGCTTGCCCTGATGGCGTATTTCAAAATAAAGAATCGGTCCCTTGGTTGAATCAACATCGCCGACGCTTGCGATCGTCTCGTTACGCGCAACGTTGGCGCCGACTTTTTTTGCCAGTCGCGAAGCATGGGCATACAGGCTGAAATACCCCCCGCCATGATCCACGATGATCATATTGCCAAAGCCCTTGAAATAGTCGGCAAATATGACGCTGCCTTCATAAATGGACTTGATGTCCGCGCCGGAACCGGCCGAAATGGACAAACCCTTGCTGAAAGTATACGAATTGAACTCCGGATGTTTGTGCTTGCCGAACGATTCAAGTATCGCGCCTCTCACCGGAAGTGACATGCGTCCTTTCTGGGAAGCAAAACCCCGATCGGGAACAGGCGGCAGTTCTGCCAGCGGTTTCAGTTTACTGCCGGGTTTTTCGTGGCGGGATGACAATTTACGGCGGCTCAATGCTTCAAGCCGCACCATCATCGACTGCAGACGCGAAGCATTCGCCTGCAACTCCTTCAGCGAAGCCTCATAACTTTTGCGATCCTGTCGCACCTTTACAAGATAATCCGATTTTTTCCGTTTGTCCTGTTCAATCTCGCGTTTCTTCTGCTCAATACCGGTCATGATACGTTCTTTTTTCAACGCATCGCTTTCAAGATTCAATTTAAGCTTTTTCAGCTCTTCAATTTTCTGATTGTACTCCACGAATATCCGTTTGTCATTATCAAGAATCGAACGCATATAGCGAATATTCTCGGCTATCTGCGGAAAAGATTCCGCCGAAAAAAACATTCGCAATGCGCCCAGCTCACCGGCTTTGTACAGGGAGGTCAGCCGCCGTTCAATCTCGGTGCGTTTCAGGCTTGCCTCGGCCGAAACCTTGCCGATATCACCGCCAATGCGGCCGAGGCTGTTTTCCACGCTTCGCAGGTCATTGTTGAGTCGCCCCAGGTCCGACTCTTTCTGGACCAGGTTGCGATTGATCTCCTGAAGTTCGGTGGATATAACCGCTTCAACTTTGCGAGTCTTGGTAATCAACTGCTTTTTGACCTTGATCTCGCGCTTTACCCCTCTAAGCTCGTCCTTGGGGTTCTGGGCATAACACAGTGACGCAGAGGAAACAATAAATATGAGTAGTAATGTCAGCTGCTTCATCGGTCAGACATTGATAAAACGTTTCAACGAAGTCAGACTGCCGATGAAACCGAGGAGAGCGCCAGCGAGAAATATGCCGCCGACGTATTCCAGGGGAAGGAAACCGAGACCGGAAGTCACCGGGTTGAAGGTCAGAAAGCTGCCCGCGTTATGCAAAAAGCCTTCATACAAACCGAACAGCAGAGCGATTGAGATAATCGATCCGGCGATGCCCTGCATCAGGCCTTCCAGCAGAAAGGGGGCTTTTATGAAAAAGCTGGTGGCGCCGACCAGCGACATGACTTCAAGCTCGTCACGACGGGCATATATGGTCAGCTTGATCGTATTGGAAACGATGAATATCACCGCGACGACCAGAAAGCCCCCCAGGAGACCTCCCAGCAGACGAGCGAAGTTGAGGAATGAATTGAAACGCCGCACCCATTCTTCGCCGTATTGAACTTCCATGATGCCGGGAATGCGTTTCAAGGCGGATACAAAACTCTCCACGCCCAGGGTGTCACGGTTTGCACGTTTAAGAGAAATTTCGAAAGAGGTCGGAAGCACTTCTGGCCTGACCCCTTCCAGAATGGTTTCCTGACCTCGCAGCCGGTTTTTGAAGCGTTTCATTGCTTCTTCCCTGGAGACATAAGCGACACTCCGGGCGCCAGGCAACGCCAGTATCTTACCGCGGAGCGCATTCTGTTCGGGAGGCGTCAACTCCTTATCAAAATACACCGTTACCTGAACCCGCTCGCTCCAATTTTCAGCGGCACTCTCCAGATTCACAAAAACCAGCAGGAAAAGCGACACAATCAACAGTGCCAGCGTGATTGTTCCTATGGTGACAACATTGACAAAAACGTTCTGACGAATGTTGGTAATGGCCCGCGTGACAAAATATCCGATCCTGCCGCCAAATCCGTCCCCGGCCAGTGTAGGACGTTTAAAGGGCTTGATCGTCTCTGTTTTTTTCTTTTTCCATCTGTTCAACTATTTCCCCTTTATTCAGCATTACGATACGTTTGTGACTCTGCTCGATCAGGCGGCGGTCATGGGTTGCAACGACAACGGTCGTGCCGCGAACATTTGCCTCCCTGAAAATCGACAGGATCTGATTCTTGTTGGCATCATCCAGGTTACCGGTCGGCTCATCCGCCAACAGAATCTTGGGATCATTGACAAGAGCCCTGGCAAGCGCGACACGCTGCTGCTCACCGCCGGAAAGACGTTGCGTGATCATGTTGAACTTGGATTCAATGCCCATCTGTTTGAGAATGTGCATCACCTTCTTGCCGATATCCGCCCGGCCCCACCCCAGCACTTCCAGGGTAATGGCAACGTTTTCAAAGACCGTGCGATTCTGCAGCAGTTTGAAATCCTGGAAAACGACACCGACCGAACGGCGCAGATACGGAATCTGGGAGGCGGGCAAGCGGGAGACATTCTGACCGTCTATCAGCACCTGCCCGCGGCTGGGCGAGAGAGCGCCGTACAAAAGCCGCAGCAGAGTGGTTTTGCCGGCGCCGGAGGGACCGGTCAGAAAGACGAATTCCCCCTTGCCGATCTTCAGATTGATGTTGTCGAGAGCGGAGGCGTCCTGCTGATACGCCATGGATACGTTATGCAACTGGATCATACTGCTACCATTCTTTATAGGGTGTGTTGGTCGAGGGGCTGATCTTGTCCGAGCCGCTCTTGACATCATAGACTTTACCGATATCGGTTCCGCCGGTTGTGGAAGCGGACGATCCATCCGAGCCGGAAGGCGTGGTCTGTGGCGGCGGCTCGACCGTTTCCCAGGTGGTGTTGCTGTTGGTGAACGGATCCCTGGGGATTTCACGCATGTAATTTTTCTCTTTCAGTTCTTCAATCGTATCGGGATACTTGCCCTGATCGGCATAGAACTGGTCCAGCGTGGTCCGGAAATTGTACAGGGTTTCACGCAGCACGGCTTCCCGTGCCTTGATGATGCTCCATTGATAATTGGGCACGGCAATCGCGGCCAGGATACCGATGATCGAGACAACTATCATCAGTTCCACCAGCGTGAAGCCGCTCCGGGAGCGGCGCAGCAGGCACGGGCGTGCCGCGGCCGGGTTTGCCGCGGGATTGATCACCGGATTACCATTCATTGTATTTTGTACCATCCATGGCGATTCCATCCTGCGGTGCATATACATCAAAAACATCCTCTCCGCCCCATTTTGACGAATCCGGTTGATCCTTGTAGGAACGCAGCTCCCAGCCCCACTGTTTTTCGTCCTCGAAACTCTTCGGGTCCAGCGGGTTGAGGATCTTCCTCCGCAGAAATTTGACCTTGCCTGTTTTTACATCCCCGAAATCATGTCCGTCCACCAGCTCCTGCAGTGTTTCCGGATAACCGCTACCGCTCTTCAACGGCCCATCCGGCATCTTGTCATAAGTCTTCTTGTAGTCATCAATCGCGATGCGGATGATGCGGAGGTTCCTGCGTAGTTCAATCTCCTTGGACCTGACCGCTGTATTACGGATCATCGGCATCACGCCGGCGGCAAGGATTCCGAGAATAGTGATCGTCACCACCAGTTCAAGCAGGGAAACCCCGATGTAACATCTCAACAGTTTCAAGAAAGTTCCTTCATTCCATTCCATCCAGCCCCTGGATATTGTGTCAACACTTCGTTTACCAGCTTTCGTGATAAGCCCTGTAAATCTTGGTGTGATCATTCTTCGGATCGGCCACGAATTTCCAGTCACTGTACCTGGTGGTTTTAGCACCGCCATCCTTCGGTTCTGTTGCCGTTTTCATGGGATCGGGGTCTTTGAACTTGTCGCCGGTAACCACCATGTTTTCGAGAGCCGTATCCTTGAAATCGGTTTTCAGCGGTGTCTCATCACTTTTGCTCGCCACTCCGATGATGCCGCCGCCCGGGTTGGGTGTAACGGTTCCATCAGCTGCCACGGTGCCCCTGATTACCGTCCATTCCTTGCCGGTGATAGGATCCTGGGTAACCCTGTATTCGGCACAGTCGGGGGCACACTTGGAATTTTCGCCTTCAAGCTTGGTGCCATAGCTATGCGGCAGATAGTGCAACGCTTCCAGGGTATATGGATTCTTAAGCAGGTCTTTCAGCTCCATCAACGGCCGGGGCAGCCCCTGCCACTTTACGCCCAGCACCGTGTATTTCGGATTGTACCAGTTTTCGATCGCTTCCTTGATCTGGCTTCCGCGAAAGATCAATTCCTTTTCGCGCTCACGCTTCATAATCATGGTCCAGGATTTGCCGGTTTGGGCCGACAGTATCCCGATGATCATAACCATGAAAATCGCCATCAAAAAGGTAAAACCGTTCCGGTTCAGCGCGGGTGTCTTCAGTTTTGTCATAACTGACCGGTAACTCATAAGGCAGACTTAGCGTACATCGACCGCCGTGCTGAATGGCAGGATATTCTGGGCCGCGCCATTTGCCGTGCTGAACGCCACATTCCTGAAGGCAAAACTGGCCGGTCCCTGATTTTTGGCTCTGAACATGGCCGTCGCCATCACCCCTCCGCCCGAGACCCCGCCACTGCCGGAGACACGCAACAGGCTGACTGAAACCGCGCCGCCGGCCGTATCGGCCTTGCTGCTGAAGGAGGTCGGCTTGCCGTCTTTTTTCAAGAACGGGCCTTCCGTCATCGATATGAACTCGACGAAGATCGGATCATAGGTAAGCACCAGGGAGGCATTGGCCAGATCGGTGACCCCGGTCACCTTGATATCGATGCCGAACTGCTGGCCAATGCTTGACGAAGCTGGCGCCGCGATCTGCAACAGGGCACGCTGTGCCGGTACCGGAGCAGCAGGTGCGGTGACTGGAGCGGGCGCGGGTACAGCGGCCTTGGCTGGAGCTGCTGCAGTAGCCGGAGTTGGAACGGACGCCGGAACTGCGCCGTCAGCCGTCTTGGCGGCAGCCGGAGAAACAGCAGGGGCCGTAGATTCTGTTTTTGCACCAGGAACCGCCGGAGCTACGGCCGGAACGGTTGCCTGCGGGGCCACAGGCCTGGTTGCTGTGGCAGGTATAGCCGGAGCAGTCTTTGCAGCCGGCACGGCAGGCTTTTTATCAGCCGCCTTGGGCTGGGTTTTTGGCTTGGATGCGTCATCGAACACCGCTTCCAGATCAAAAGAGGCCATCGGACGAACAAGTGAAGGGTCATCCTCCTTGCCGGAAACAAAAGAAGCCAGGCCCGGTGCGGGCACCGACACGCCGCGAACCAGGCGCGGAGTTATCGCCAGCAGAAGTTCGGTCTTGTCCTTGGATGTATTGGAGTTGGACAGCAGCGGTCCGATCAGCGGAATGTCACCCAGCAAAAAGATCTTGGTCTTGTCGTTGTTGCTGGTGTTCTGGATCAGGCCGCCGATGATACTGGTCTCACCGTCTTTCAGCGTCAGAACCGTTTCAACATTACGTGTACCGATCGTAACCACGGTTGTCAGGCTGCTGGCATCGCCGATTTTCTCTTTTGTCAGTATCGAGCTGACCTCAAGCGACAGTTTGATCGTTATTTCGTTATTAAGCTGGATGGTCGGCTCGGCATTGACCTTGACCCCCACATCCACATACTGCACGTTGACCTGCGACAGGGTACCGTTAAGCGTGGTGGTGGTAATCGGCACCCTGGTACCGACGTTGAACTTGGATTTTTCCTTGTTCTTCACCCTGATTTTGGGATTGGAGAGCACCTCGCCCTTGGCCAGGGTCTTGCCCAGGTTATAGGTTGCATTGGGAACGGTAACGAAGCCCCCATATCCTTTTAGCGTAAATACCCGCAACAGGTTATCGATGGTTGCACTCGTGTCGGTTGTCGTTGCGGTCGTGGACGATGTGGTAGTTGCCGAGGTAAGGGTAGTGGCCATCAGCTTGGAGTTGGTCGGTGAAAACGCGCCCAGCTGCACATTGTAGTTGCTGAGCAGCAGACCGACATTCTGGGCGTTCTTGTCGCTCATCTCGATGACTTCCACGTCCAGGACCACTTCGGCCTCGGGCATGTCGTTGGCATCGAGGATCTTCTCGACTACCGCCACTATGTCGGCGCTGTCACGTACGACAATCGAGTTGGAGTCCTCGTTCACGTAGGCCTTTTTAACCTGGATCATGGTGCGGATCAGGTTGATCGCCTTCTTTGCGTCCATGTAATTCAGATGGAATGTACGCAGCACCATGTCCTCGTACTGCTTGATCTTGTCGGGAGTTCTGGGATAGACGAGCACAGTGGTTTCGTTGAGGATCTTTCTGTCGAGCTTGTTCATATTGGTCAGCAGGTCGAAGGCCTGCTGAAATGACGCGTTTTCAAGATAGATCGATACCGGAGTATCCTTGACCCCTTCATCGAAGATGAAATTGATACCGGAAAGCTGGGTCAATATGTTAAACACATCCTTCATTTTTGCGTCTTTGAATTTAAGCGTGATCGGCTTGGATGACTTGAGACTGAGCTCTTTCCCCTCAAGCTTGCTCTTTCGCATTCCGGTCACACGTGAAAGCGCTTCCTGGTACTCGCTGTTTTTGGGCGACAGCTCCAGGGCACGGCTGTAGAGGCGATAAGCGTCTTTAAGCTTGTTGGTCTTTTCGAAATCGCGCCCCTCCAAAAATGCGACCTGGGCATCCTTCAGCAGCGTGGTTGAATCGATCTTCTGTTTGAAGCGCCCCTGGCTCGGGTCGAGGCCTTGCGCTGCCTGATATTCAGTCAAGGCATCTATGTAATTCCCCTTTTCCGCAAAGGCGACACCCTGCTTGAAACGCTGATCGGCCGCTTTTTCCCTGACCTTCAGAAAACGCAACCGGTATTCATTCATGGTCGGATCGTTGCGGAATGCCTCGGCATAGCTGTACATGGCCTCTTCGAATTTCCCCTGAGTCTCAAAGTCCTGACCTTTGCTGAAGGCCTTGGTGCCGGCGGAGCAGCCTGAAAGCAGCGAAATCGCGGCCAGGAGCAGAATGGATATGGTAAGGTTCAGGTAGCGCATTCGTAGCGTCTCCTTGACGTATTGTACGTATTGTTAGTAATTGTTACTTGGCTGCGCCAAGCGGCCGGTTCTCAATCAGCGGTATCACAATTTCATCGCCTGAATCGGCCACAAGAAGAGTCAATGCTTGATCGGTGATCGATGAGGCCTCATAGCGTCCGGCGATTTTATCACCTTTTTTTACCAGGATAATCTCTTTATCCTTGGCCAGAAAAATGGTCTTTTGAGCATCTTTCTTAAGAAAGCCCAAAAAGGTGAAGCGCGCCAGCGGTGCGGCTTCTGGCTTGGCCACCACCGGCACCGCCGCCACGGCAGATTGAATCGGCGGAGGCGGCAGGGGCGGCGGTTTGACCGCTACCGCCTTCTGTTTAAGCAGTTTCAACTCATCTACGAAGATCGGTTTGAAAATATTGCGACGATAGCCCTTGAAGCCTGTCCGTTCCTGTTCCAATAGTCCGATCTTTAAAACACGGCTGTCTACAATTTCATCAGACGCGGTTTTGGGCTTGACGACAACAGCCTTAGTCGGTTGAACAGTTGACTGCCTGGACCCGGCAACGGTTTCAAGACGCGGCATAGCTCTATAACTCCAGATGACCGCGCAAACAAAGACAATCGCCAGTATCAGCAGTATCAGGCGTTGACGGTTCATGCCCCCCCCTGAAGATAGACCGTTAAGCGCAAATTCATATCCACGTTTTCAACCAGGGGATCGTTGTTTGAGAACACAATATCATCCACAACAATCAACTCGGGATTTTTCTGGAGATCGGAGAGATAGCTCTTGATCGCGGCATACCCGCCGGAAACGGAAAAAGTCAGTTGGTAGGAGAGCAGTCCTTCATCCTTTATTACCAGTGGCTTGTAGCTGATCGAACTGGTAGAAACACCGCTGCCGGACGCACTTTCCAGAATATCGCTCAGCACACGCGCAAACTCGCGTTTTGCCGGAATCCTTGTCTTCAGTTTTTCCAGATCGCTCAACCCCTGCCGGTACAATGCAGTCGAATCAGCCCGTCCTGCCGTTGCCGCTTTTCTCCTCAACTCGCTCCATCGGCTCTGTGCCGTGGCCAGGGCCGATGTCTGAAAGTAGTTGATCAGTACAAAGAGCGCCGCGTTCAGCAGTATCAGCGCCAGAATAATTATAAGGGCAACTTTTTTCAGGCGTAATATTTCCATCACGATCTGGTTCATCAGTAGCGCACCTTGCACGAGATCCTGAATTGCACGCCTCGCCCCATGTCGCCGGTTATCAGATCCTGATGGGACAGCAGCATGACGTCGGTAAACACGCTGGACTCCTCGAGTTTTTCAAGGTAATGGCGCACCGCGGAAAATGTTCTGGCGCGGCCATCCAGGCTCAACTCGTCCTTTTTCTTACCCGGAGCAATGGCAGCCAGTGAAATCCCTTCCGGTGTAACGCTTTCAATCAGATCAAGCAACTTGAGCCAATCCTTCCCCTTCCGGTCAATAATGTCATTATAAAAGCGGATATGGGCCTGCTGCTCGGCAAAATCCTTGTCCGAGACGCCGCCAGGCTTGCTGTTGAATCGCCCTTCAAGCGCCTGAATCTCGGAATCAAGCTTTCGCTGTTCACCCAGATTCCAGGATGCCCTGGTAATGTTCCAGCCCGACAGCACAAGCAGAAGTGCAATCGATACGTAACAGACCTGGTTAAGCAGGCGTTTGTCAACGTAGTTCCTGGTAGCAAGATTAATACTGAAACGCATCAGAGGTTCCTCATTGCCGCGCCGATGGCAGCGGTATAAGCAAACAACGTCGCCTGGTCACCCGGAGCCGCGTTACCGGGGATTACTACACCTTTTGTTTCCAGCGGTGTGACAGCGGTCCCGGTTGCCTCCTCCACCATCTCCCTGAAGTCCGCCATCACGGCGGGCGCCGCCAGGCAAAAAACCACGCGGGACTGACGGTCCGGAAAGCGATTTTTACATACCATCAGGGAACTGTTGATTTCCATGAATACACGACTGTCCGTGGCAACCGTGCCGGAGAGATCCTTAACGCGTATAAACACGGGAACTCCCTGGGAAAATGCGATAATACCCAGCGTGCTGCCATAGAATGAAACCATGATGCTGTCACCTTCAACCGGCAGGTGACGATCAAAGACCCTGCAGAGGTTGAATGAGTTGAAATCTATCCGGGCCGGAACCAGCCCCGCTTCCGCAAGCAGCTCCTCATACTGGGATACTACCGTTTTTGATATCAATGCAACCAGAAGCGACATTTCACCATTCTCGCGAACAGCCAGTTTCTGGTAATCCAGATGGGTATCGGCAAGGTCGAATGGTATGCTTTTTTTCAGTTTCCAGCGAATAAGGTCGAGCCCTTCCGCACGGCTCTTGAACCTGCCTTCAAGATCAATCAGTAGCATTCTGCCAACTGAGTCAGGCAGGGAGACCGAGACCTTGCCAGTGCGAGCCAGAATCAGGTTATGGGCTGACTTGATTCGTTCAACAAAAACATCCGGAGCAATTATGTTCTGTTCCTTCAGTGAGACCCGGACAGTATTTTCCGGAAAATCGGCACAGGCGAGCCGCTCGATGCGGGGAGAAGCATGAGTTCCTCCCACCATAGCGCATGTCACGCCGTCGGGCCTTATTTCCATTCCTATCGAAGATTGGGAAAACAGCATTAAAAATCCGTTCCCGTCACTCTACAAAAGTGACGCGATTAATCTCCTTGAGCGTTGTTATACCGGCCGCAAACTTTTCTTCCGCGGAATCCCTCAGGAACATCACGCCGGCATCGCGCGCGGCCTGCTTGAGCTGGGTTGCCGGCACCTTGGCAATGATCAGGTCCCGGATCTGGTCGTTCAACTCCAGAAGCTCGACAATAGCCACACGCCCGCGATAGCCGGTGCCATGGCATTCGTCGCACCCCTTGGACTCGTAGAGAGTTTTTCCGCGGAATTTCTCCGGATCAACCCCTCCTTCAAGCAACTCCTCATCGGAATACTGCACCGGACGGCGGCAGGCCACACAGACCCTGCGGATCAGCCGTTGCGCCATGACACAGTTGAGGCAGGAAACAAAGTTGTAGGGATCGATACCCATATGGATAAAACGACCGATCACGTCGAAAACGTTATTGGCATGCACGGTGGTAAACACCAGATGCCCGGTCAGCGCGGACTGGACCGCAATCTGCGCGGTCTCGGAATCGCGTATCTCGCCGACCATGATCTTGTCCGGGTCATGACGAAGAATCGAGCGCAGTCCCTTGGCAAAAGTAAGCCCTTTTTTTTCATTGACCGGGATCTGCAGTACTCCTCGCAGCATGTATTCGACCGGATCTTCAATAGTAATGATCTTGTCTTCGCCGGTGTGAATTTCCGTGAGCGCGGCGTACAGGGTGGTTGTTTTGCCCGATCCGGTCGGGCCGGTCACCAGAACCATGCCGTAAGGCTCACGGATCTTTTTGCGCAGTCGCTTTATCTCTCTCTCACTGACACCAAGATTCTCCAGCGTCAACCCTTTCAGGTCACTGGCGATACTCTCCTTGTCGAGTATTCGAATTACGGCATCCTCACCCAGGGAGCTGGGCATGATCGAAACACGGAAATCAATTGATTTTTCTCCGAAGCGGATTTTGAAACGGCCGTCCTGTGGAATGCGCCGTTCAGAAATATCAAGTTCGCTCATAACCTTGAGCCTGGATATGATCGGAGCCTGGAAGTGCTGGTCAATCGTTTCGTTGGCCTTATAGAGTACTCCGTCAATGCGGTACTTGATGTCAACGCCATCGTGTCCGGTTTCGATATGGATATCACTGGCCCTGCGGTTCAGCGCGTCAAGAATGGTGGTGTTGATCAGCTTGATTATCGGACTGGTATCATCGGATATGGACTCGACCGACAATATCTCTTCACCCCGGTCGGTCTCCTTGACCAACTGCAGCATGAAGTCTTCCGAGACTTCCCGCAACACGCGGCGAGTCCCTTCACCGGCCTTGATTACTCCGGATATCGAAGATTCCGAGGCGATCCGGATCTGAACCTGACGATCCAGCATCAGCTCCAGTTCGTCGAGCTTGACCACATCGGTGGGGTCGCTGACGGCAACCATAATGGCATGCGGAGTCAGCTCCAGAGGAACGAAGCGGTAGCGATAGATCGCATCCGGCGGCAGCGAATTGAGCAATTCTTCATCCATCTTGAAGTTGCGCAGATCAATGTACTGCAGGTTGAATTGCTCTGACAGCGCCTGGGCAATGTCCTCTTCCGATACGAAGCCCTCGTGAACTGCAATTTCACCGAACCGCAGACGGGTACTGCCCAACTTATCAACAATGACAGCCAGCTGCTCGGAAGTCAGGCTGCCACGGTCGATCAGAATCTGCCCTATGTTTTTACGCCTGAAAGGCTGCATCGCCATCCTATCCCACCGTACCGGCAATCTTGAAAATCGGAAGATACATAGCTACTATGATTACACCAATGACAACCCCCATGATAAGCATTATGGCGGGCTCGATGGCCGTGGTCAGCATGTGCAGCCGCTCTTCCAGCTCGTCTTCCAGATAATCCGAAATATCGATCAGCATATCTTCCAGGGAGCCGGTTGTTTCACCTACGCCCAGCATTCGTAATGCCAGGGGAGGCATTATATTGATTTTTTCAAACGCCGCGGACAAACGCCCCCCCTCCTCAACATAGCGGACAGCCTCAAACAGGCGTTTTTCCATATAAACATTATTAAGGGTGCCGATCGACATCCTCAGCGACTCGATGATTGGGATGCCGCTCCCCAATACCGTTGCCAGGGTTCTGGCAAAGCTGGCCACGGAATACTTTGTAAATACATCACCGACAACCGGCATGGTCAGCTTGATACGGTCAACGGTATAACGCCCGGCCTCGGTATTGATCCATTTTTTTAAAACCGCGATCAAGCCGAAAATCACGACCAGACCAACGATGAAAAACCGTCTTAACAGGGAAGTGAACGTGATCAACAGTTGGGTCAGGGCAGGAAGCTGTGATCCCGAATCGGCATAGACCTGGCTGAAAGTCGGAACGACATAAACCAGAAGCAGGGTTATGGCCAGAAACGCAAAGAGTATCAGAATTGACGGATAAAAAAGAGCAGCTATCACCTTCTTGCGGATGTCGCCCACTCGCTTCAGGTATTGAATGTATCGGCGAATGGTGCGTGGAAGATCACCGGTGCGCTCACCCGCCTTGATAGATGCCACATAGAGATACGGAAAAGCGCGGCCATGCTTCTCCATCGCGACCGACAGGGCTGCGCCACCCTTTACATCCTCACGCACCTGCTGCAAAACCTCGGAAAGCTTGCCGGAATCGTGCCTGTCCAGAATCGCGTCCAGCACCTGCATTATGGGAATGCCGGACTTGATCAGCACCAGCATCTCCTGATTGAACGTCAGCAGGGCCTTGTTATCAATCTTGCGGCGCTTGATGCCCTTGTCAAAAAGAAATTGAAACGGCTTCTTTTTTACTTCAAAAACAAAAAAACCCTGATCCTCAAGGCTTTTCCGCAGTACAGAACTCTCCGCAGCCTCAAATTCCCTGTAGAGTATTTTACCGTCCGATGCTCCGAGTTTGCAGGTATATAGCGCCATAAGCCTGATTAAATACCATAGATACCAATATAATAAAATATAAAAACCACTGGTTTCACACCAGTGGCAACCTATTAACAGGATTGTTTCAAAATGTTCGCATGTATCATTCTATTTATCGTGACAGGAGACACAGAGCGAGTCAAATGGCATTCGCAGATGGTAATACTTTTGTTTCTGGTCTTCTGTCCGGACATGCATCTGATGGCATGTGATCGCGCAGGTAATTTCACCTTTTTCATCCAGAGGCAGGTCGCTATGGTTCACAGCCGTTTTTTTGCCGATAGCGTGACCGAAACCGGGGCCATGGCATTTCAGACAGACCTCGGTAGGACCATCCTTCAACTTCCTTTTGGTGGAACCGAGAACAAACCAGCCCCGCAATGTCTCCGCCGGATATGCATGACAGAGCGTACAATCACCTTTGTCATTATGAGGGCTTGCTCCAAACTTTGCGCGAGCGGCCAGATCAGCGGCGAGGCCGGTGCCGACCAGAACCGGCAGACTTAAAAACATTGCCATGATAAGCATCAAAGCGTGCATTTTAAATAATTTCCATATCAGTAGGTCTTGGGGTTGTGGTCAACACCATGACAGGAGAGCCAGCATTCTCCATGAAAAGTATAAGTGCCCTTTTCAACGAACTTCAGTTTTCCACTTGAACTCTCGGATACATAGGCACGGTTGAACTTGATCAGGTAACGGTTCTCCACGCTCCCGTGCGAAGAGTGACAGGTATGACAGGAGGTTCCGCCCCCCTTGAAGTTGCGCTCGCCGGCAATATGGCGCGAATGCTCCGGGAAACTTTCGTTGGCCAGGATACTGGAACGTTTGTGGCAACGATAACAGAGTTCATAAGTGAAGCTGCTTTCGACCAGATTGTCACCGGTGGAGTAATTATCCACAAGCAGCCACTGGTACTTCGAACCATGCGGACCGCGTGGAGCGTTCGGGTCGTCACTGCCATGACAGTCAGCGCACTTGATCACCGAAACATCGCTCGGTGAACTTTTCTTTTCCTTGTAAGGCCGCATCAGACTGATAACCGCCTGGTTTTTCCCCTCCCCTTCCACCGGGTGAAAAGACTGATTGGAAGTTGAAAATTCCATCCGCTTGTTGGTTGCATTGAGCGGCAGGTTGGCGCTATCGGCATGGCACAGATAGCAGAGCTCGTATTCCTTGGTTATCTGCGCGTTAAAATTGCCCATTTTCTTACCCTTGATTCCACTGAAGGGCGTTTCCGAGGAGACCTGGTGGGGATTGTGACAATCGACACAATCCGCATGCCTGGGAGCGGAAGGATTGACCTCTGGCAAGGTTTCTTTTGAATCGTGAAGGCCGGGCTTGTCGAACACCGGGTGCCGGTAGTTCTTTCCAAAGTCCTTGGAGATGTCCGCAACCGGCTGCCTGTCCTTCATCCAGCCGGCAGAATCCTGGTTCAGCTTCCCGTGGCAGAGCAGACAACGGTTGGGGCCCCCGCCATATTTGAATTCCATACCCACATGGCAACTGCCGCAGCCATAGGGAAGGTAGTTCCGGTCAAGATGGGGAGGAGTGTTGGTCGCTGAATCGGCGATCACGGCCCAAAAAAGAAGAATCAAACAGAGATGGACAGGCAGAATTCGTGTAACCATTGATGATACCTTCCAGGTAGTGTTCATGGATATGGCCATGGAGGATTTGAGCCACCGACATTGTATGGCGCAAGCAGGTTCAAATGGCAACTGGTGCAGACACCATCGTGACCAGCGACCGCGGTCGCCCCGCTGTACACCCAGAAAGGAGTGATTTTACGCGTAAATGCGGGGGGATAGGTAGTCTCGTCATTACCCATGTTCTGATGAGGATCGTGACAGGTTGTACATTGCATCCATCCACGGCTGTCACGCTTGCTATCCTGCAACTTGACCTTGGCAGCCATTTCCGGGTTGGGAGCCTGAGCGGGAAGCTTGAACACGCCCGGATTCAAACCGATCATCGTTCCCAGCTGGGTTTTGTAATCAAAAGAGGTCGCATATACGAATGAGACCGGGTGGTGCCCTACCTTCATCTTGTTGGTGGATGGATGGAATGATGCGACGCCGGTTATATTATTATTTCCGCTCAACATCTGTATCTGTCCCATCTGTCCGCTACGGAGGACATCACCCAGTCCGGTGACGCCGTCATGGCAGGACAGGCAGAGACGTGAAGAACCGTTCGGCTGCCCCAGGGAATCACCGGTGACGGAATACTGTGATGCCGCCAGATTCTTGATCTGCAGCGTGTTCGATGTGTAGCGGGCAAACACCTGGGAGGTGTCTCTGCGGTTCCATAACGGCCCCTGCGGATTCGAGTTGTGCGGAGTATGGCAGAATATGCATATCTGCTGACCGCCGGGGTTGTTTACGGCATCATCAACGGCACGGTAGGTTATGCCGGCAGCAGTATTCTGTGCCGACAGGTTATGCTTGTTACCCATGGCGGAAACCATGGGGCCCTTGGCGCAGACCTCCCATGCCAACATAAATACGAAAAAACCGGCGCAAAACAAAGGAAACCATTTGTGGTTCATTTGATTCTATCCTCTTTCAGGTACTGATATATCTGTATCCTGTGATTGAACGTGTCTGAAACGTAAATCCTGTCATTCTTATCAATAAAAATAGCGCTCGGGAGCATCAGTTCACCCGGCAGGGCGCCTTCCTGGCCGACGTAGAGCAGCAATTGACCCTTCTGGTTGAATATCTGGAAGTTGCCCAGGATCGCGTCCATCACGTATATGTTCAGATCGCTGTCAACGGCGACCCCCTTGGGCCGCGCAAATGATCCGGGACTGTCGCCGATCTGGCCGATACTGCGAAGATACCGTCCGGATGAATCAAACATCCTGAGCGTGAAGTTCATTGTATCGGTGACATAGATATTGTCATTTTTGTCAACGGAAACATAAACCGGCATACGCAGCTCACCGCTGAAATCAGAACCGGGAAGTTCCTGTAAAAATGAGTCATCGGCGCCAAAAATGAATATTTTACGGGCCTGCAAATCGGAAACAATTTTCTTGCCGGTGGATGTTATCGCAATGCCGGCAGGACTCTTGAGTTTCCCCCTGCCATCAAGCTCCGCTATGAAAGAGCCATCCAATCGTAACTTGAAAACCATTCCAAGCTGGGAATCGGTCACATACAGATGTCCTTTGCCGTCAAGAGCGACACCAACCGGCCGCACCAGCTTTTTGTCACCGGCTTTAAAGATATAGCCGATTTCCTTGTCGGCCAGGTTGTAGACATGCACCACGCCTGCCGATGGATCGGCAATATAGATCAGGCCGTCTCCATCCGCGGCAATGCACTGCGGAGTGAAAAACTCCAGATAATCTTCCCTGGTTCCGACAATAAATTCCAGCATCTTGCCGATGGAACCGGACTGGGCCTCGACCACGTCCTTCGCTCCACTGATAACTTTAAGCAGCCTGATACGGGCCTTCTCGGGCGGTTGCGGCCACGACACATCCAGGCGCTTGTCATGCCAGGCGGCATCCTCCATTTTTACGGATACGCACCCGCTGACGGAAGCAGCAATCAGCAAGGCAAGAAAGGCTATCTGCAGCATACGAAATGCTGATGTTTTTTCTTTCACAAAATCACTCATGCATTGAGCATTCCAACTACCCACACTACAAACGCAACCACCGCCGCGCCGCCCCAGCGAACACCGGCGGAGGAATTAAAAACGTCTCTTTCGGGAAAAGCCCTGAACATCAGCATGATACTGGAGGCGATCCAACCAGCAAGTCCAACCAACAGAACAATCGACCAGATATCGTGTGACATAAAGGATTTACTTCCTCCACAGTGCTGAAATAATCGTATGCAAACGCAGCTTCCAGACCATTGTCACGGCTTCCCTGACAATTCGGCGGGACATTTTTGAACTCCCGGCATGCCGGTCAATGAAAATTATCGGGATTTCCATAATGCGTAACCCCTTTTCCATACAGCGGTAGTTCATTTCGATTTGAAACGAATAACCGTCTGATCTGACACTATCCAGATCAATGGTGTCGAGCGAGGATCTGCGGAAACATTTGAAGCCGCTGGTGCAATCCCTAAGCTGCAAACCGGTAACCCACCGGGTATAAACACTAGCGAAATAGCTTAGAATCAGCCTTCTGATCGGCCAGTTAACGACACTCACACCATTAAGATAGCGCGAACCGATCACCAGATCACTGGACTGAATAGCATTAAGAAACTCGGGAAGCACGCCGGGATCGTGCGAAAAGTCCGCATCCATCTCAATGATATAATCAGCGCCCATTGAAAGCGCCGCCTTGAAACCTTCACGATATGCAGACCCCAAGCCAAGTTTTCCGGCCCGGTGCAAGACATGGATGCGATCATTGCCGGACACCAGCTCATCTATGATTTTGCCGGTGCCATCAGGCGAGTTATCGTCTACAAAAAGTATTTGGATATCAGCGTGCTGATCAAGGACCGCCGATGAAAGCCGGACTACATTATCTTTTTCATTATAAGTTGGAATTACTACAAGCGCTTTCAACGGTTACTTTTCTCCGGGATATATGATTTTGGCCTTTTTGTGCAATCCGTCCATCCACTCATCCTGCAGTTGTTTTTTCTGCGTAGCAACCATATCCTTCTTGATTTTATCCTGAACCTCATCAAACGGAATCTGGCGGGCAGGCCGTTTATCCGTCAACCTGATGATGTGGAAACCATACAGTGATTCAACAACCGGGCTGGTTTCACCGACTTTCAGTTTGGTGAGAGCATCGTTAAATTCAGGAATTGTCTGACCGGCATGAAAATATCCCAGATCACCGCCCTTGTTTTTTGAGTCGTCGTCCGACTCGTTGACTGCAATTTCCTCAAACTTCTCTCCGTCTTTTAGTCTTTTCAGGATTGAATCCGCGCTGGCGCGCAAAGCCAGGCGTTTTTCCTTGTTGGAAGATGGGTCCACTTTTATCAGTATATGGCTTGCCCGGAATTCTTCCGGTTTATTGTATTTGGAAATATTCGAATCGTAGTAGCTCTTTAGCTTCTCGGGAGTCACCGAAACCTTGCCGTCAACTTCCAGGGCATGAATTTTCTCCGCCAGCAGCCTGCGCTGCATGATTCGCAAAAAGGTCTTGTCTGTGAAACCCGCGCCTTTATACGCCTTCACCAGATCCTTTTTGGATTTGAATTTTTTTACCAGTTTATCCATCTCCCCATCAATCACCGCCTGGGGAATCTTGATCCCCTTGCCGAGGGCATCCTGAGCCATCAGTTCGTAATCAACCAGAACCTTCATCGCGTCAGAACGAATCTTTGCCTTCTTTTCATCAGATATTTTTCCGTGAAAAGGTTGACTCATCGGCATGATTGTATTTATTTCCTGATTAAGGTCAGCCTCAGACAGATCAACGCCGTTGACTACGGCAACAGTTCTGCTCACGGTTTCTGCCCTTACCGTCAACGGAACACAGACCGTAATCAGCAACAGCGCTACAATCAGGTTGATACTCTTGGACATATTTTCTCCAATCTTTAGATAGTTAAGCGTCTAATAGTACGAGAGTTGGACTGCAAAAGTCAAGATTAACAGAACTGCCCCCCTCGCTCCCGCCACATGAAGACACAAACTTGCATTTGGCCCGTAGATACCTTATAAACCGAAACAAGCTGCTGGGCAAACTCCAAATATTTCACTTTTTTTCAAGCATCCCCGCACATCCGGAATGTTCTGGTATGCTTGCCATATTCCACAACCATGGAGTAAATCATGCGACGAAGATGCACCCTCCACATCACGCTCGCCCTGATCGGAACGCTGGCAGTCACCGGCTGCAGCAAGAAAGAGGAGCGGCACGTCTACACGAATAAACAGGACTGCCTTGATGACTGGAACAACGACCCGCAGAAATGCGAGGAAGTCGGCAAGGACAGTCAGCATTACCGCTCCAACGCGCACTATTACTACGGTCCCTGGTTTCGCTCCGGCACCGTCTTCAGCGGTGGGCAGGGTACACGCGCCATCCGCAACATGAGCGTCTCGCGAGGCGGATTCGGGAGTCTGGGCTCGTTCCATTCATCGGGAGGCTAGCCATGCAGCGCAATGTTACTCCACCACGATTTGAGTGGCAGCAAAAAGTGGAATCATGCGGCATGAGCTACCACACCATTGACGGCGAGGTCTATTGGGATGAAACAGCCCATTATTCTTTCACTGCCGCGGAAATAGATGAGCTGGAAGCTGCCACCAAGGAACTGCAGGAGATCTGTATCGAGGCGGCCGGGCACGTCATCTCCGAAAAACTTTACGATAAACTGCGGATACCGCCGCTGGCAATTCCGCTGATCGAACGTTCCTGGGAGAACGATGAGCCCTCGATTCTGGGAAGGTTCGATCTGGTTTACGATGGGCATTCCCCTCCCAGGATGCTTGAGTATAACGCCGATACCCCAACCGCGCTGCTGGAGGCCAGTGTTACGCAATGGTTCTGGCTGAAGGATCGTTTTCCCGAAGCGGACCAATTCAACTCAATTCACGAAAAACTGATTGAAGGTTGGAAAGGACTGAAAAACTCCATTGACGGGGCACTATATTTCAGCTGTGTCAAGGATGCCGCGGAGGATCTGGGCAACCTGGAATACCTGCGGGACACGGCGCATCAGGCCGGACTGGCGACCGAGCAGTTTTTTATCGAAGACATCGGCTTCGACTCACTCGGCTCCAGATATGTGGACAGCACGGACAAAATCATCAATTCAATGTTCAAACTTTACCCGTGGGAATGGCTCGTCAGCGAGTTTTTCGGACGTTATCTGGAACAGAGCGGCATAATCCTGATAGAACCGGCCTGGAAAATGATTCTCAGCAACAAGGCTATCCTTCCGATTCTGTGGGAACTGAACCCTCGCCACCCCAACCTTCTGGAAGCGAGCTTCGACCCTGGGCATTTCCGCGATAACTTCGTGTCCAAACCTTTCCTGTCGCGGGAGGGAAGCAACATCAGCGTCCACCGCAATGGACTGGTCACGGAATATGACGGGAGTTATACCGGCCAGGGAACCGTCTACCAGGAATTGGCAGACATGCCCTGCTTTGACGGAAACTATCCGGTAATCGGGTCATGGGTAATAGATGGCGAACCGGCCGGTATCGGCATTCGCGAAGACTTGTCGCGAGTCACCACCAATGCCAGCCGCTTTGTACCGCACCTGTTTCAATAGTTATCAATTATTTCATATCGAGGAGGATTTTCAGATGCAAGGCAAACTGCTGGATTCACTGTCGGGACTGCTTGGCTTCTGCGGCTACTTTGGCGCGGCACTCGGTTTTGTGGCTGTTTTCTGTATTATCTATTGCGCAATGACACCCTATAACGAACTGAAGCTGATCCGCGAAGGCAAGACCTCGGCGGCCATAAGCTTCGGTGGCGCTCTGACCGGCTTCATCCTGCCGCTTTACAGCGCCATCACACACAGTGTCAGTTTCATCGACATGCTGATCTGGGCCGTGATCGCGATGCTGGTGCAGTTTGCGGTCTTCGGTACTGTCCGGCTTGTCTTCAGGGACCTGGTGCGGGAGATCGAGAACAATCATATCGCCGCCGCGACCCTGCTGGCATTCTGCTCGATTTCAATCGGAATCCTCAATGCTGCCTGCATGACATATTAATTTTTGTCTTCATGGTTCCAAAATTGAAAACCCCGAGGTTTCCCACGGGGTTTTCCTGTTTTTGGCAGAAAACAGTGCCGATTGGCTATGGTTTAAATATCCACCTCGATGGTTCAGACCCGACGGCGGCGGATGACCGGCGGATCATGCGGACAGGCTATCTTATAACGGTAGCCTCTCTCGGTATGCGTACCTGTGCCTGTTCATATCCGGCAAAAACCTTGGCGCCCAGCATGAATTCAGCCCAGAACTCTCTCCATTGCGAGGGTTCTGCCTGGCCTTCTGTCGCCGGTTTGAGTTCTGCCAGGAAGATGGTCAATGCAGCGCCGGCGGCCAGCAGAGCTCCGGAGAGCATGAATGATTTTGCCATGCCGCCCGGTTGGGAACTCAGCATTTCGGACACCTTGCCCATTACAAAACCGCCCACGCCCCAGGCGCTGAAGAGGATGCCGTAATTCATGCCATAGTTCTTGACTCCCCAGTAATCCTTGGAAAACGACGGGAACAGGGCCAGGTTGGATCCGTAATTGAAACCGATGAATGTAGCCAGAACTACCAGCAGTGCGGCGTTATTGGTGGCTATCACGGGCATCGCGGCAAACATCAGCACAGCCTGGAACGAAAGCATGATGAAAAGGGTTGCGCGACGACCGATCTTGTCTGAGAGCACTCCGGCAATTACACGGCCACCGGCATTGCCGATCGCCATGATTGCAACCGCCAGGAAGGCCATGGAACCCATACTCTTCTTGGCCAGTCCGGCCACGCTGCCGATCACCATCAGACCAGCGCCGGCGCCTATGAAATAGGTCAACCAGAGTACATAGAACTTGTATGAACGCAGCATTTCACTGGCGGATGCGTTAATCTTGGGTTTGGCGGCATTCAGAGCCGCTACCGGACCTGGGTCGGCAGGCTCGGCCGGGACATAACCGGCGGGAGGGTTGACAACAAAGAACGATAAGCCGCAAACCACCACCGCAAAACCCGCGGCCAGCATAAACATTGAGCTTTCTATCCCGAACCTGCCCAAAAGCCAGGATGACAACGGCGCGATATAAACCGGCGCCAGACCGAAGCCACCAACGACTATTCCGGCAATCAGACCGGTCTTGGCTGGTGAGAACCACTTCAGAGCCGGCGGGGTTGCCGCCGAATATCCAAAACCGAAACCGGCTCCACCCAGTATTCCGAAACCAACCACCCAGGCGATATAGCTTGACGAGAAACCCAGCAAGGTGAACCCGGCGCCCACCAGCACTCCGCCGATCAACGCGGTTTTGGCCGGACCGATCTTGTCCTGGCACTTACCTGCCAGAATCATGGCGAATGCGAAAGTCAGACAGCAAACCGCATAGGGATCGTTTATCGATGCTATATCCCACTGGAAAGCACCCGGTCCCCCTTTTTCGATCGAGGCCTTGATGGCCCCCTTGAATATACTCCAGGCGTACAGTACTCCCAAAGCCAGATTGATGCCGGTACCGGCAATAACAACTTGCCAACCTCTGTTCTTGATATCAGACATATCCATTTCCCCCTGACCTATTGTTGCTTGGCAACGGCTTTTTTAAGCGGGCCGTTCATGCGGATGGCGGTAGCAAACTCCATCCAGAAAACAAGATATATCGAAACCATCAGCGACAACCCAATGTTCTGATTTTCAGCTCCCAGGGCCTTGGCCAGAATCGGGGAAGCAAATCCGGCTCCGTAGGTTCCGGTCAAGCGCTCCAGCATGTAGAACACCGGCAGGGTCAGCAGGGTTCCGACTACCATGATGGCAATACCGGTCGGACGCTTGATCCAGTATTTGGGAGAGAAACCATACATACGCATGAAGATCACAACCCAGATAATCCAGACCGAATAGTCAACCGCAGCATCCGGCAGAGCAAGCTTGTTCTTTACAAGCACAACTTCCAGCACCGTGACAACGCCCAGCAGACAGAACATCCAGTTGAATTTCTCGTTAGCTTGGGAATGCCATTGACGGCTATCGGGCGCCTGAACTTCATTGAAGGAATGGTTGTGAGTACCGAGGGCGGAAAAGAGAATTGCAAACCAGATCCCGGCATTGTGGAAAAGCAGCGAGGCGTGGTTTCCGGCCAGGTTGGCGATACGGGACATCGGATCACGGGCAAAGTCGCCGGCGATGCGCATCAGGAAAAGATTGGCAACAACGGAACAACCGATGATTACCGCGATGGTAAATATCTTGCGCGGCAGCAGGTAGGGATCGACCTTGTCGGGAAAACCGATGATAAAGGCAAACCAGATCAGGTACATGATCAGCGGAATACCAAAGCAGATACCATAGACCGATTTACCGGCAAAATCGCCGCTCTGGGCGTAAATGACAACATCGTTTTTGGGATCGGCGTCGGTGTTGAGCGCCTTTGCCTCATCCTTGGGCGTTTTCTTTACGTGCGGCAGCAGGCCCATCGCATACCAACCGTGATCGCCCTGGGTTGTGTCCACAGTCCAGTATTGATCACCCATCATCTCGTCGAGACCGGCAAAAATCTGCATGCTGAAAGCCGCGCATACTACGCAGACAACCAGCAGAAGGATTGCATTGGAAATTTTCATTGGCATTTTCGTATCCCCCTATTCCTTGTGAGTCGTCCAGAACATCGATACCGCGTTAGCGGCAAACAGGCCATAGAGCCACATCGTATTCCAGGCCGGGCCGGACCAGTGACTGCCGCGACCGCCACCGACAACACCAGAGGCGACTACGATTCCAATCAGGGCCGTGAAGGCCACCATTGCCACAGCCCTCAAGATAGCGCTGTTTCGCCAGGTGTGACGCTCAAGGTATTCAAGTCTTGCCTGCAGTTCAAGCTCTCTTTCGCTCATCGTTTTTCTCCTT
>MGZK01000044.1 GCA_001802125.1 Geobacteraceae bacterium GWC2_55_20 | reverse complement strand
GTCCGGGAAGCGGCCTTTTAGTTTATGTTCTGATGCCGGACTATGCCGCCGCGTCGAACAATATCGTGAAGCAGGTGCCCACGTCCGCCCGGCTGGCAACTACAATGCTGCCGCCATCCTGTTCCACCAGTGTCCTGGTCACGAACAGCCCCAGTCCGGTTCCCTCGCCCGGTTTTTTAGTTGTGAAATATGGTTCGAATATCTTTGATAGCGTCGTTTCAGTCATGCCGGGGCCGCTATCGGTGATTTTTATGCAGACTCTGTTGTCGGGGGGGGCGGATGTTTCGACCAGCAGGGTTCCACCGTCGGTTTCCATCGCCTGGAGGGCGTTCATGATGATGTTGAGCAGGATCTGCTTGAGGGAGTTGTTGTTGATGCCGATCATCGGCAGGCTGTGATCCAGCCGTCTGGAAACGGTCACCCCGCGCTGGGCGGCCTCAAATTTGATGAACTCAAGTACGAAATCAATTGTAAGGTTGACATCGGATTCGCCGCCGATATCGTCATGGCTGCTGAAATTGAGCAGGCCGCGGGTCAGTTGCGAGAGACGATGCGCTTCGGAATTGATTCGACCGACCATCTCGCGTACAAACTCCGGGACCTCGTCTTCCCGCAGGATCATCTGTGCCGCCGATGTTATCACGGATAGCGGGGCGTTCAGTTCATGCACGACACCTGCCGAGATCCGTCCAAGTTCGGCCATCTTCTCGTTATAGGCCATTTGCCGGAACAGTTCATTGCTGATAGCGCCGCTGCTATGCGTGTCTGCCGGGGTGGTCATACTTGCTCCAGATGGTTAATGCTCGATTCACGGAAAGAAGCCGCCCACAATCGGGCGGCTTCCTGTGGTTTAATGACTGGTAAGACTATTGTTACATGTTGTAGCCGGACTCCGAATGCTGGGTCTGGTCGAGGCCCATGATCTCGTCTTCCTTCTCGACGCGCAGGCCGATGGTCTTGTCCAGCACGAATGTGATGATCAGCGTGACAACTACGGCGTAGGCGCCGGCGGCTACAACGGCGATCAACTGGGTCATCAGCTGTTTGGCGTTGCCGGCCAGCAGGCCGGTGGCGCCGACGGTTGCAAATACACCTGTCATGATGGCGCCGAAGGTGCCGCCGATGCCGTGTACGCCGAAAGCGTCCAGGGAGTCGTCATACTTCAGCTTGGCCTTGATCAGGATGCCGCCGTAGCAGACCAGACCGGCGGCAACCCCCATGATCAGCGCCGCGCCGGGCTGTACGAAACCGGCCGCAGGTGTGATCACAACCAGTCCGGCCACAACGCCGGAGCCGAAGCCAAGAGCGGAGGGCTTGCCGGAGTGGATCCATTCAGCGATCATCCAGGAGAGGCCGGCAGCAGCCGGGGCTATCGTGGTGGTGGCGAATGCCAGGCCAGCCAGGCCGCCGGCAGCGTCGGAGGTATTGACGCCAACGATGGCGGAGCCTGCGTTGAAGCCGAACCAGCCGAACCAGAGCAGCCCTACGCCCAGAAGGGTCAACGGTAGATTGTGCGGAGCCATGCGCTCGGTCGGATAACCGTGACGCTTGCCCAGGAAGGCCAGGAATACCAGGGCCGAGATACCGGACGAGAGATGGACGACCGTGCCGCCGGCGAAGTCCAGCGCGCCCTTCTTGAACAGCCAGCCTTCGGTCATCCAGACCCAGTGGGCCAGGGGATCGTAGACCAGGGTGGTCCAGAGCAGTACAAATACGCAGTAGGCGGAGAATTTGACGCGCTCGGCCATTGCTCCGGAAATCAGCGCCACGGTGATCATTGCGAACATGGCCTGGTACATGGCAAAGACCAGCTCAGGTATGGCGCCCGGTTCTTTGGTGTAGTTCTGGAACAGGGTCCACTCGACCGTGCCGCTGGCGGCATCTTTCATCACGATCAGGCCGTTCAGCATGAATTTGCTGAAGTTGCCGACCAGTCCCATGCCGTTCAGGTCGGGAGCAAAGGCCAGCGAGTAGCCGATCACAGCCCACTGCACGCCGACGATGCCCATTGCGACGAAGGAGTGCATCATCGTGGAGAGGACGTTCTTCTGGCGAACCATGCCGCCGTAGAACAGGGCCAGGCCGGGGATCATCAGCAGAACCAGAGCCGATGAAACCAGCATCCAGGCGGTGTCGCCGGTGTTGAGCACCGGCTTGACATCCGGAGGTGTTGCCGGTGCGGCTTCAGCAGGAGCGGCCGCTTCCGGTGCGGGTGTTGCCGCGGCCGGGGCTGCAGCGGTTGCGGCGGGGGTAGCTTCAGCTGCCGAGACAGCCGGAGCAGTGTCTTTTTTCTCTTCGGCCATGGCTGCGATCGGAGCCAGTCCGGCCATGACAACCAGCATTATTGATGCAAGGTATAGTTTCAGTTTCATGGGTATCCTCCCGATGGTTATCACGTCTTTATCAGATCGCGTCGGAGCCTTTTTCGCCGGTCCTGATGCGGACCGCTTCTTCCAATGGTATGATGAATATCTTGCCGTCGCCGATCCGGCCGGTTTTGGCTATGTTCTGGATGGTTTCTACAACCTTGCTTACCAGTTCATCACTTACGGCAATCTCCATCTTTATCTTGGGGATGAAATCGACAACATATTCAGCGCCGCGGTACAGTTCGGTATGCCCTTTCTGGCGTCCAAAACCTTTTACTTCGCTTACCGTGATGCCTTCTATGCCGATTTCATTCAGCGCATCTTTTACCTCGTCAAGTTTGAAGGGTTTTATTATCGCTTCGATCAGTTTCATTGCGTCCGCCTCCTTTCCTGCTTATATGGTTTAGCTCCTTGAAAAAGACGGGAGCGGGAGGCACCCCGCCCCCGGATTGAAGGAGGGACAGCCTAGAAGTTAATGTCAAGTTGAGTAGTGAAGGTAGGTTTGCCCCCGGTAAGTGTTTCCTGGGCCGGATTGTAAACGTTCACGCCTACCAGAAGAGAAGTGTTCTTGGAAAATGCCCACGAACCGCCAACTGAAACAGCTCCGTTGTAATTTCTGCCGCCCATGTAATCGACTGCCAGCCAGAGTTTGTCTGAAATTTCAGGCATGCTACGATCCCAGGAAGCCAGCAGGCCGTTGTTGATCTTTTCGCCAAGCTGCTTTTCAGCTCCGTTGTAGCCACCGAGAGATATGCGGCCAATTATTGGAAATGTTTTGGCAACCACACCGTAGGCAATATTTTGCATTGTATTGCCGGATACGCCACGGTCGAAAGTGCCGATGTTGTACATACCAGCAGCGATAGCCGGCATTCCTTTTATTCCAAAGGCATCTTCGGGAATACCTGCCTTGAAGTTGAACATGAAGGGGTGCTTTGCCTGATTGCTGC
This sequence comes from Geobacteraceae bacterium GWC2_55_20, assembly GCA_001802125.1. Taxonomy (GTDB): domain Bacteria; phylum Desulfobacterota; class Desulfuromonadia; order Geobacterales; family Pseudopelobacteraceae; genus JACRCG01. The sequence continues at coordinate 66,894 of MGZK01000044.1, read as the reverse complement.
TTCCTCCGAGGTTATCGGTAAGATAATCAACGCCAAGTTCCAGCTTGAAATTTTCAAGAGGAAGCACGCCGACGGTAACGCCCAAGTCATAATAGTTTGGACCTGCATTGGCAGCATCGGAAAAACGAATATAGTTGTCTACTCCTATGTTTACTTCTTTGAAGCCTTTGACATCCGAGGAAGGGATCCAGATCTGAGTTGAGGGGGTTGCCATTGCTACGCCGCTTGCCAGGGCCAGTACTGCACATGTTGCTGCCAGAATTCTTCCGAGTTTCATCTTTCCTCTCCTTTTCATCGTTGATTTTGAACGGTGATCGGATGAAAGCTTCCTTGATCTCATCGCTGCACGTTCTGTAGAGTATTTTCTGTTGTTGGCCACAACAACTACACCGCAAGAGCTGCACATCCTATTGATCGTGATTTAGCATAGAGCATGCCATTATTTGAAATGCTAATGAATACGACATGATACGGGGTTTTGACTCGATTTTTAACACTGATGGGAGGTCGCAGTCACTTGTGGAGATTATATTTTAGGCAGGCGATACGGCTCACATGTCATGCAATCAGGCGTGACAGCTGTGATAACCATATAAGACCATTGAGAGAATGGTGCTGCTAAAAAAACATGCAGAGTCTGAATCTCATTTGACGTCGGGCTGCTTTTTCAGGTAGTTTGATGCTCTAATTATATTTCTCAGGGAGGTGCTGTCATGCAAACAGCTGCAAAAGTCAGTGAAGTTCCGAACTTTGGCAAAAAGGTCGTATCTGTTTCCGGCCGCGAAATTCTGCTGATTAACATCAAGGGGACTGTTTATGCAGTCGAGAACGAATGCCCCCACCAGGGAAGTCCGTTGGGCGCCGCCGTGGTCAAGGATGGCCACATATCGTGCCCCAGGCATGGTTACCGTTTCAACCTTGCGGACGGCAAATGTGCCGAACATCCCGAATTTGTTCTGGCGACATTTCCGGTCCAGCTGAATGGTGACGAGATCCTGGTCGATCTGGGCTGAGTCTTGGACCATCTCCTGATTGCACTGTTTGTGGCAAGCTGCTGCCTGCTCTCCCTGGCGGCGGCCGGCCATGCCCTGCTTTTCAAACGCGATTCCCGTTCGGCGCTGGTCTGGACAAGTTTGAGTCTGGCACTTCCGCTGATCGGTCCATTTTTGTACTGGTGCCTGGGAATCAACCGCATATCGCGTCGGGCCCGCAACTGGCAGGAGAGCGGCCGTCGAATCAGCGGCACTGATATTTATCCGTTGGAGGAACAGCGGGGAGCAGTTGTGCCGCTTCCGGCGGCGGCCGCGCATCTGCGCGATCTCTGTGTCCTGGCCGACCGGGTAGTTGCCACTCCGCTGCGAGACGGAAATCGTATCATGCTGCTGGAAAACGGCGACAATGCCTATCCGGCAATGCTGGTGGCCATCCGTCGCGCGCAGGAAAGCATCAATCTCTCCAGCTATATTTTTGATGCTGACGGAATCGGCGGCGAGTTTGTCGAGCAACTGAAGGTGGCGGCGGAGCGCGGAGTAGAGGTGCGGGTTATTATAGATGCCCTCGGCGAGAAATACAGCCGTATTTCACCCACCAGGGCCTTTCGTGATTCACGGGTGTGTCTGGCGCGCTACCTGCCGCTTAGACACGGAGCCTACATCAACCTTCGCAACCACCGCAAGCTGCTGATCATCGATGGCCGGGAAGCGTTCACCGGTGGGATGAACATTCGCGGGCGTCACATGCTCTCTGAAGCCGAGCCGGGCCGGGCCACGCTCGATATACATTTTTCCGTGCTGGGACCGGTGGTGGCGGACCTTCAGCGTTCATTCCTGGAAGACTGGTTCTTTGTCACCGGCGAAAGACTCGACACGCCGCTCTTCTTCCCAGCCATCGAACCGGTCGGAAACGCGTTGATCCGCTGTATCAGCGACGGTCCGGACAAGGAATTCCGCAAGCTGGAGCAGATCATCATGGGCGCCCTGTCCTGTTCGGCGCGTTCCGTCAGTATCATGACCCCTTATTTCATCCCCGAACGCTCGATGATCTCGGCGCTGATAACAGCCTCGCTCAGGGGCGTGAATGTTCGCGTGGTTCTGCCGGGGCACAACAACCTCCCCTTTGTGCAGTGGGCTACTCAGGCGCTGTTGTGGGAGCTTCTGGCCAGCGGGGTCAAGGTCTATTATCTGCCGGCTCCCTTTGTGCACAGCAAACTTATGCTGGTGGACGAAATCTGGTCAATGATCGGTTCCGCCAACCTCGATACCCGCAGCCTGCGACTCAATTTCGAACTCAACCTGAGTGTGTTCGATCACGAATTCGCCGTCTGCATCAAACGCCACTTCGAGAAGGCCGTGCTGCGAGCACGGGAGATATCGCTGGAGGAGATTGAAAACCGCCCGCTGCCGGTCAAACTGAGAGACGGTTTTTTCCATCTGTTTTCTCCATATTTGTAAAAAAGACTAAAAGAGTATTTTTATCCTATTGACAACTGTATGATTGGCTGGTATTACCATAAACATTAATCATTACTTTTACTCAAAAGGAGAATCTTTTATGTGCCTTACAACACTCGTAACCCAGCAGGCCCCTGATTTCACGGCGGAAGCGGTCATGCCGGACAACACTTTCGGAAACATCACTCTCTCCGGTTTCAAGGGGAAATACGTTCTGCTGCTGTTTTACCCGCTGGACTTCACCTTCGTCTGTCCTTCTGAAATCCTGGCCTTTGATAAGCGGGTTAACGAGTTCAAGAGCAAGAACTGTGAAGTAATCGGTATTTCCGTTGACTCCAAGTTCACCCATCTGGCATGGAAGAACACCCCCATCGAGAACGGCGGCATCGGCAACGTGCAGTACCCTCTGGTGCAGGACCTGAACAAGGAAATAGCCAAATCCTACGGCATCCTCTTCAACGGTTCGGTTGCGCTGCGGGGCCTGTTCCTGATCGACCCGACCGGAAAGGTGCGTCATTGCATCATCAATGACCTGCCACTGGGCAGAAGCGTTGTCGAGGCGCTGAGGATGGTGGACGCGGTCCAGTTCTCCGATACCCACGGTGAAGTCTGTCCGGCCAACTGGCAGGAGGGCGAGGAAGCGATGAAGCCGACCGCCGAAGGGGTCGCCTCATATCTTGCCAAGCACGCAAAATAGATCTATCCATTCTTCCTCCTTCCAAAGCGAGGATTAAAGGAACACAAAGACGCGGCTGATCAGGCCGCGTCTTTTTTGTGCGCCATCAATTAGTAAAGTATGTCAAAAACGAAAGCGTCTCAATCTTCCTTCAAAATATCCCTCCATATTTAGCGCTTCTGTCAAATATTGAGGTCAAATTAATTCGTAACAGCACCATTCCAGCTCGATGCTGACACAATCCTCTGTTATTAATGAGTATTTTTGCCTCAGACTTTTCTGCTTATTCTGGCAAGCTATTTGCTGACTGTCCATCCTTACCTTAACTAGCTCAAATACTTGATTTGTTGTGATTATATTTAATTTCCAGGCACGGTATATGCTGTAAGTGAACACTTACATCGTGAGGAAATATGACAACGAAAAAGCCGGCAAGGGAGCGAATTCTACAGGCGGCCTTCGAACTCATGTCCGACAAGGGTTTCGCGGGCGCATCAACCCGTGAGATTGCCCTGCGGGCCGGGGTGGCGGAGGTGACGCTCTTCCGTCAATTCACCAGCAAGGAAAATCTGTTCCGTCAAATAACACAAGATCACTCAACTATCCCAGTGATTGAAGAATTGATACCGTCCCTGCTTGACAAACCGCTAAACGAGGGTATTGCAAGTTTGGTAAATGTCTTTTTGGGAAAGCTGTCCGACAACAAACCCTGGATACGCATGTTTCAAATGGAGCTGCAGCGGGATCCGGAAACTTTCCGACCATTGTGCCAGTCGTTTCTGGACGAGCTCTACCGGGTCTGCGGCAGCTATTTTACAGAGGTTCTGCGACGTGGATCTTCTGTTTGCTGCGATCCGAAGCTGGCAGCCAGAATATTCGTGATGCTCTGTTACGGTTGCTTTCAGGTGGAAGAGATGCAGCTGGGAGGTTCCTGTAAAAGCATGGACAATAAACCTTTGATTGATTCGATCGTGAATATGCTTTGCAACGGAGTGGCCGCTGCTGCTTCCGGGGTGACTCCGCATTGCTAAAGATTTGGCCGTTGTCGGGATTGTTTCACAGAAACCGGAAAACGTATCAGTTTGGGAGGGGGGATCTGAATCAGGGCGGTTCAACGAATATGGAACTACTGTTTTTTATGGTTGCAAGAACGGATTGATAGAGAGCTGCATATTTACTTCTGGAAAGGAGGGAATATTTTGAGAGACCACCAGAAAGAAAATTCAGGGCGCATTCGGCGCAATTTCCTGAAAGTAACGGGAGGGGTGCTTGCGGTGTCTTCATTGATGCTGGCGTCTCCGCTCATGGCCGCCGATTATTCGTTTTCCGGCGAGTCCAACACGATCTTCCGCATGAGGACGACCATTGATAAAAAGGATATCTACCCGGTTTACGAATACCTGCGCTTGAACATGACCGACAATCGCGGTGACGGCTCCGCGGTTTCCTTCTACCTCGGTGCCTGGGGTCGCGCCGACCTGGCCGACAAATCCACCGACAAGGATTCCTACGCAGATCTCCAGTATGCCTACCTCAGCTATCGGGCCGCCAGGAACAACACTGTAGTTAATCTCGGGCGACAGTTTGTCAGCGAAGGTGTTGCTACCGAAAAAATGGACGGCCTGTATCTGCGGAATGATTTCGGAGCCGGAATCGGTGCCGCTGCCTTCGCGGGTAAATCGGTGATCACCGAGCCCAGCTACAAGGGGGGCAACTTCGTCTATGGAGCCCGCCTGTCCCAGGGGATGCCGAAATATTACAACATCGGCCTGAGCGCGCTGAAAAGCGAGGGTGACGACAAGTCCCGCTACCGCGAGGAAGAGGGAGTGGATATCTGGGTGCATCCACTCAAGCAGGTTGATCTTACCGGTCGCACTTCCTACAACTCGATCACCGGTGGCTGGATGGAACATGCCTATGCACTTTCGATCACGCCGCTGGAGAGCCTGAGGATCAGCGCCGACATATCGAACATAAACTACAGGGATTATTTCTTTAACGTAACCACCGCGGCATTGAAGCTGATCAGCGGGAACCTCGGCATCATCGACCCGAACGAGAAGCTGCTGGCGGCGGGCGCCGCCGTTTCCTATGCCCCGATCAATAACCTGGCAATTTCCGCTGACTACAGGAACTACGACTATGAAGTGGCCGGTAGCGCAGATTACTTCGGCGGCAAGCTGAGCTATTCACTGCCGGATTCCTTCGCTGCGGGTTTCGGCGCGCACCGCATGGAAGGTGACAGCGACCGGCTTCGCTACAGCGAATATCGTCTGTATATATCCAAAAAGCTTGGTCCCGCAAATCTCTCGGTTGATGCGATCAATGTCAACTATGACAAGAAGATCAATGGCGTCAGAAACAGCTACGCCATAACCGGGTCGGCCGGTTACGAATTCGGTCCGAAGCTGAAGGTTGGCGCTGATGTGGAATATTCAAAGAGCCCCGATTTCGACAACGAGGTGCGCGGGCTTGTGAAGGTTACTTATCTTTTCGATACAAAGCGCAGCGAAGGGAGGGGCAAGAGTGAAAAATAAAATTTCGATAATGTTGATTCTGCTGGCGCTGTGTTTTCTCCATGCCTGTGCAAACACAAGCAGCGTGGCAAGAATCCATCCCGAGGCGGTAAAGGGGTTGGTCAACTGTACCGAGTGCCATTCGGATTCATGGGGCGCCATGAATCACCAGGCGGCCGATTTTTATAAAAAACACCGCTTTTACGCAGGCACTTCCCGTCAGGCATGCGCCGCTTGCCATCAGGAATCGTTCTGTATCGACTGCCATGCGCACAAGGAAGAAATCAAGCCCAGCGACAAGTTTGCCGATTCTCCGGAACGTTCGCTTCCGCACCGGGGTGACTATCTCAGTCAGCACAAGATCGACGGCAGGGTCAACCCGGCCTCGTGCGTAAAGTGCCATGGTCGGCAGAATAATGAGAGGTGCGTATCATGTCACAGATAAAACCATCTCTGGCAATTATCTCGATCGCGATGGCGCTGGCCATAAGCGGTTGTGGCGACAAAAATCCGCAGGCAAATTTCAATGCCGACAGCGGCCAGCATCTGGCCGGTTGGGATCTGGCGCACAAGACGGCCGGCACAACTGATTTGGAGTCCTGTTTCGAATGCCATGGGGACAGCCTTGAAGGCGGCATTTCAAAGGTCAGCTGCACCCAGTGCCATCTCGGCAGCGCGGGCGCGGTCCATCCGCTGAACTGGGGCCAGTACGCCTATGCCCGGCACAAAGCTTTTGTCAATGCGGAAATATCCGCTACGGATCCAAGTGGCACATCAAAATGCACAGTCTGTCACGGACCGACACTTGCCGGTCTTGGCGCCGCACCGGCCTGCGCGACCGCCTGCCATCTGGGCGGTATATCCGGCAAGCATCCGGCCGTTTGGACGCAGTACACAAGCCATGCCAACTATATGAAAGGCATTGGCTATGCTCCGGCCACATGCAGCACGGTAACATGCCACGGCACCGACGCCAAGGGTGTGTTCCTGAGCGGACCTTCCTGCTTCTCCTGCCACCCGGCCGATCCGACCGACCTGGCTCCGGTACCGGACAAGCATCCGCACAACCTGGCTGCCACATGGAACACCACGCCTAAAGTTGCGGGCGGCCATGGCTACTACACGATCAATACGCTTAACGGCGACATATCATCTTGCAACACCAGTATCTGTCATGGAACCGGCGGCCCTGCCCCTGCATGCAACGGCTGTCATTAATGTTAACTGAGTAGACGCTTGCGGTTGAAAAACCGCTCATAGTTACGGAAGGAGGAATTAATGAACACAGCCTTGCAGAAATTTTCAGCATGGGTGTTGCTCGCCGGTCTGTCTCTGGTTATTGCCGCATGCGGCGGTGGAGGCGGTGGTGGTGGCGGAGGCGGCGCTGTTCCGATGGCGACAATATCCGTTGCAACGAAAGGCGTGATTCAGGGTGCGTCGGTGACTGTCCACCAACTGCTGTCGGACGGCAGGACCGGAAGCCTGCTCGGTTCAGGCGGGGCTGGCGTTGGCGGGGTCTATTCCGTCGATATACCATCATCCCAGACCGTTGGTCCGCTGCTTGTTACGGTTGCCGGCCAGACCGGGGCAAAAAGGGACGTATCCGTGCCAGGCGCAACTACCCCGGTGGATTTTACCGCCGCCGAAGCCTATCACGCCGTTGCCAACAACGTAGCTCCCGGCCAGATCATTACCGTCAGCATCCTGACCGAGGCCGCCTACAAGAAATTGCAGCAGATCCTGACCGTCAGCCCCGCGCTGGCTACCCCCGCAAGGATTGCCGGAGCAGTGGATGCGGCCAACGCCCGGATTGCCGCGCTGTTCGGCATCGACAACCTTCTGGCTGACCCTGCAGGTGACACCACCTACCAGGCGGCCCTTCTGATTCTCGACCAGATGATCATTGATCTGGCCCCCGGCAATACCGTCACTCTGTTGAACCTGATCAACCCGGCTTTTGCGAATGTTGCCAGCCCGGCTTACCAGACCTATCTGAATGCGCTGATTGCCGCGGCCAACAAGGCGGCTCTTGCCAACCCGGCACTGGCGGCTGAAATCCAGGCGATTGTGGCGCTGGCTTCCGCACCACCCGCCGAGCCGGACTGGACCGATCTTACCGCACCGACCGCTCCGTCAAACCTGGCCGCAACAACGACCAGCCTGACCGCCAGCACCAGTTCGGTTGCTCTCTCGTGGAGCCCTGCCACGGATGCCAATGGGATCGCAGGTTACGATGTCTACCGTGACGGAGCCAAGATCGCCACCGTGACAACCGTTGCTTACACCGACCAGCCGCTTGCCAACAACGCCACCTACAACTACTTCATTATCGCCTTCGACGCCGCCGGAAACCGTTCGGTTGCCAGCAGTTCGCTTGCTGTTCCTGTCGCAGTTGCGGCAACGGATGTAACGCCGCCGACAGCTCCCGGCAATCTGTCCGCATCAACCTTCGCGCTGAGCCAGACCACCAGCTCGGTAGTTCTGATGTGGAGCCCGGCCACAGACAACAAAGCCGTAACCGCTTATGAAATCTATCGCGACGGCAGCCTGATCGCCACGGTGGCGACACCGGGTTACACCGATCCACTGGTCTCGATCTCGACCACCTATCTGTACTACGTCGTAGCCATGGATGCCGCCGGTAACCGCTCGGTTCCAAGCAACCAGCTGTCTGTGACCCCGAACCAGCCATCTCTGGGTGTGGTTGTAAACGGGCAGCTGTCAACCGGCATCATCGTCCTGCCTGGTTCCGACGTCATAGCGCCCACGGCTCCATCATCACTCACCGCCACCACCTTTGCCCTGACGGCAACCACCAGCTCGGTTGTGCTCTCCTGGAGTCCGTCCACCGACAACACAGCTGTAATCGGTTATGAGGTCTACCGAAACGGAGTCAGGATCAGCACAGTGGCGGCTCCGGGCTACACCGACCCCTCGGTTGCATCCGGCAGTACCTACACCTATTTCATAATGGCTTTCGATGCTGCCGGAAACCGTTCGATCGCCAGTAACCAGCTTCTGGTGACCCCCAACCAGCCATCGTTGGGAGTAACGGTAAACGGCCAGCTTTCGACCGGTATCATCAGCCTGCCGATTCCTGATGTCGTTGCACCGACAGCACCGTCCAATCTGTCCGCGGTCGTATCCGCAGTAACCGCAACCACCAGTTCAGTGGTGCTCTCCTGGACTCCGTCCACGGACAATGTGGCCGTAACCGGTTATGAAGTCTATCGTAACGGTGTCAGGATCAGTACCGTGACCGTTCCGGGTTACACCGAGCCATCGGTTACAGCCGGCGTACAATACACCTATTTCATCATGGCTTTCGATGCGGCCGGCAACCGTTCGATAGCCAGCAATCAGCTGATAGTTACGCCGCAACCCGGTTCATTGAACGTGATAATCAATGGCCAACTGATTTTCTGATCCGTAGATTTCCGTCCAAATCGGCGGTTTTAGTGACCAGCCGGAACAGCAGTATCAAAATAACGTGGTAACAGCTGCATGAAACAACAAACCGAAGGGGGGGATTTTTTCCAATCAAAATCTGAAACACCTCAGCAGCTTAAACAGTGCAGTACAAAACGAAAGAGGAGGAAGCTATGATGGGTAGGAAATTATGGTACATCGTAACACTTTTAGCATTTGCCCTGTTGCCTCTGGCAGGCTGTAGTGGTGGTGGTTCAAGCTCCGCCACGGTTGGAGAAAAGGGAACCCTGCTGACTGTTGCCGGCAAGGTCAACACTGCTGCCGCAAAGACAACCGCCAAGACGGTCGGTTTGACCCCGATTGCATTGAACACGGTGGAAGTCTATAACGCCCAGGACGGAGCATCCCTAGGCACGGCAACAATTGACGCCAATGGCAGCTTTACCGGGCTTGCATTCACGCTGCCTTCCACCAAGACCGTTCTGGTATTCAAGGCAACCGTTGCCCAAGGAACGTTCCTCAACATTCTGCCGATCGACCTGAGCAATCCGCCGACAGGCATCACCAGCAACAATCCGATCAGCATCGTGATCAGCCAGGAAAGCACGGCTATCGCCAAGCTTGTATCGAGCCTGCTGGGCCTTACCGGTGATCTTGGAGATGCCGGTCAAACCCTGAACTCACTCAACCCGGTTGGAACCTATGCAGCTACTGCGCAGCTTGTTGTTGACAACGGCGGCATGCAGCTGGCCTACGGCGGCAACGGCCTGGCACTGAGCGGCAGATTCAGCAGCGCTGCTTTGCTTCCGGCGCTGGATGCCAACAACCTCTCGGTTGACCAGTTGAACAACACAATGCTGGATGGTTCGATTACCTCCGTTGCCATCCCCGGCAACAAACCTGTAGTCAGCTTCCAGGTGGTTAACAAGGCCACCGGCAAAGGTATCAGGGGCTTGAAATCCTTCAACCTCGTGATTGCCCAGCTCAAGCCGGAAGCCAACGGCAGCCCCAGCGAGTGGCTGAGCTACATGGTAACACCTTCGGCGGTAACGGCAACTGCTCCTGTATCTCTTCCGGGTCGCCCAAGCACTGACGCCGCAACCGCTTCTTCGATTACCGTAAGTCAAGCCGGTGTAACACCGGTAGTTAAAGTCAATGTTGAGCCGTACAGCGTCATTGACAACGGTGACGGCTCCTATACCGTCATCTTCGGAAAAGACATTAAAAACGCCGCTGCTATCAATCATGGAGTAGGTCCGACCTATGATGCCAACCTGACTCATCGTGTGATGGTGGGTATCCGCACCACTCCTTCGGTTGCTCTTCAGCAGAACGGCACCAACCTGAGCAACTTCTACAACGAGAAATACTTCATCAAGGATTTCGTCCCGGCGACTCCGGCTGTTGCTCCTACAGTAGAGCGCAACATGACCACTACCGATGCCTGTAACGAGTGCCATACCAAGATCGGTGTGACTACCCCCCATGGCGGACGTGGCGACGTCAAGTATTGTATGATGTGCCATACCTCACAGCGTGCCAATGGCCGTACACCGTCAACTTCAACCAATGGTGTGTTCACGGGCACGACCTACGTTGCCGACGGCGAAGTTTCGGGCGACTTTGTCACCATGATCCACAAGATCCACATGGGCAGTAAGTTGACCAAGACCGGCTACAACTATGCCGGCGTACTGTTCAACGACATCCTCTATCCCAAGGCGATCACCAACTGCCGTCAGTGCCACAAAGGCGATTCCGCTGCTGAACTGACCGCTGCTCCGCAGGCCAACAACTGGAAAGAGAAGCCGAGCCGCAAATCGTGCGGTTCCTGCCATGACAACATCAACTTCGCAACTGGTGCCAATGCCAAGGTCGGCGGACTTGCCCATCCGGTACAGGCTGATGATCAGTTCTGCGCCAGCTGTCACGGCACAGGCGGTCCTTATCCGGTAGAGAATTTCCACATGTCTGAAATCGCCACTCCCAACAGCCCGAACGTGGCTGCCGGTCTGGTCAACTTCTTCTACGAAGTCAGCAGTGCTTCAGTGGCTGCCGACAACACCCTGAGCATCAAGTTCAGAATTCAGCAGAATGTTGGTTCGCTGACCGCACCCAAAACCAACGTGGCTCTTCCTCTGGCAGGTTTCACCGGCGGCCCCAGCTTCCTGCTGGCCTACTACCTGGACAACCCCAATCAGCCGGCTGCCCAGTTTGCGGCTGACTACAACAACTTCGGCGTAAAAGCCGCCCAGCCCAAGACCGTTTCCATCGCCAACATTGTGAACGGCACCATGGGTACACTGGGCACACCTGATGCCAATGGCTACTACACCGTAACCATCAATTCCGCTTCGGCCTTCCCGATTGGGGCAAAAATGCGCGCTGTAGGTCTGCAGGGTTACTTCACACAGGCAGCCGGCACCAATGGCATCGCAGCAGCAACCGCCCGTCACGCGCTTTCAGCAGTCAAGTCCGTGACTGGTGATGCTGTCCGTCGCGATGTTATCGATTCCGCAAAATGCGCAACCTGCCATGAGTGGTTCGAAGGCCATGGCGGCAACCGCGTAGTTGGCAAGGATACGGTCGGTCAATCCATCTGTACTCTCTGCCATGTACCTAACCTGAGCTCCAGTGGTAAAGGTGTGAATGCCGCCACGGTAACAACCACAATGTCCGCCACCGAGCAGGCACTGCTGACCGCTGATGGCTACACATTGCTCGACCCGACCACCTATCCTGAAGAAACCAACAACTTCAAGGATATGATTCACGGTATCCATGCCGGCAAAGACCGCACAAACCCGCTGAAGTTCGTTCGCGACAGGGGCAGTGTAGTTGTTTACTTCAGTACGGCTACTTTCAAATTCCCGGGTATCCTGAAAAACTGTGCGATGTGCCACAAAGGCACAACCTACACCAGTATCCCGGCCGGTGCACAGGTGACCACCGACGAGACCACCAATGGCACCGCGCTTGATCTGACCAACAACGTTGCCGTGGTTTCCGCTTCACGTACCAGCGTGCCAAACGCGACCGACCTGGTGACCACACCGTTCACCGGTGCTTGCGTGAGCTGTCATGATGCACCTAATGCCAAGGCGCATATGAAACAGATGGGTGGACAGATCAGGGTTGCACGTAGTGTTGCCGATCCGAGCAGCGAAGCTTGCGTAACCTGCCATGGTTCGACTGGAGCAAATCCGCTCTGGAACGTTCACCGCTTTTCGGTTGTAGGCGAGTAAACAGTTGAATTGAAATAACCGTTGTATTTCCGGGGCACGCTCAAGCGTGTCCCGGTTTTTTCTGCCTGAAACTCTCCCTGGCACTCTGCCTGGGAGGGTTTTTGTTTGATCCGCTGATTTTGAAATTGTTGTTGGTATCGCATGCGGTCAAGGTAATGACCGGGCCTTTTACAAATTATAAATTGAATTGACAATTTGTAAGAACATGCTATTCTGTCGTCATGGTAGAGCGACAAGCACATAGCGTATTGCTGGAATTGGCCCAGGGATTTCCCTTTGTTGCCATTACCGGACCACGTCAGTCAGGCAAGACAACTCTTGCGCGTTCTGTCTTTCCCGGTAAGCCATATATATCTCTTGAAGACCCGGATGCTCGTGAATTTGCGGATTCCGACCCGCGTGGTTTTCTGAATCGCTATCCCGACGGCGCCATACTTGACGAGGCCCAACGCTGTCCGCTTCTATTCTCTTATCTTCAAACTCGTGCGGATCTGGACGGTCGGCAGGGCCTCTACATCCTGACCGGATCCCAGCAGTTTGGTCTTTTTTCCGGCATAACCCAATCCCTGGCCGGAAGGGTTGGCATGATCCAGCTCCTTCCGTTTTCGTCCGGGGAATTGATAACCGCGGATATGTTAGAGCAGTCGATTGATGGTGCAATGGTGCGGGGAATGTATCCTCCACTTTACGATCGGCCGCTGACAACTGATAAATGGATACCGGGCTATGTCGCGACATATCTGGAGCGGGATGTGCGCCAGATGGTCAACGTACACGATCTGTCATCGTTCCAGCGTTTTCTGCGGATGTGTGCCGGACGCACCGGGCAGCTGCTCAATCTGTCATCGCTGGCAAATGATTGCGGCATTACGCATAACACCGCCAAATCATGGATTTCAATTCTGGAAGCGAGTTATATTGTGCACTTGCTGCAACCGCACCATAGAAACTTCAATAAGCGCCTGGTGAAAACCCCAAAACTTTATTTCTATGATACCGGGCTGGTCGCATGGTTGCTGGGAATTCAAAATGAATCACAGTTGGAGCTGCACCCTCAGAGAGGCGCTATCTTTGAAACATGGGTTGTGAGTGAATTGATGAAAACACGCTTCAATGCCGGTCTGCCTTCCAATCTGTATTTCTGGAGGGATAATACCGGTAACGAAATTGACATTTTGATCGACAAGGGCTTAATACTGGAGCCACTTGAAATAAAGTCCGGACAAACTGTTACAGCAGACTCTTTTGCCGGATTACGCAAGTTCCTCTCTCTGGCCGGTGAAAATGCCGGACGTGCTCGACTTGTGTATGGCGGAAATGACCGGCAGGAACGTCAGGATGTGGATGTAATCCCCTGGACGGATACAGCGAGTATACAATCATGAAAAAAATCCTGCTTTACATGTCACTGGCAGTATCTGCCTACCTGGTCTATGTTGCCATCTCGCTGTCGATGATGCCGCCGGTTTCGAATCTGGCCGACCGGAAGTTCAATACCACCATCCAGGTCAAGGACTGGCAGGGGGAGTACCACCCCTTTGTGGTCGGACCTAAAAACCGCTACTGGACCCCGTCGGCGCGTATCCCGGTCGAGATGAAATGGGCCGTGATCCTGGCCGAGGATGCCAACTTCTACAAGCATGAGGGTTTCGACGTCAAGGCCATCAAGAATGCGATCAAATACGACCTGGAGAAGCGCAGTCTCAAGCGCGGCGCCTCCACCATCACCCAACAGACAGCCAAGAACCTGTTCCTCTCCCGCGAGAAGACGATCACCCGCAAACTGAAGGAAATCTACCTGGCTTACCGCATGGAGCAGGAGTTGACCAAGGGGCGTATCGTCGAATTCTACCTGAATGTGGTCGAACTGGGGCCGATGGTCTACGGCATCGGCCATGGGTCGCGCTACTATTTCGGCAAATCCCCCTCGGAGCTGACCCCGCGCGAATGCGCCTTCCTGGCGGCGATGCTGCCCGGGCCGCGCGTGGCCTACAACCCCTACAAGAACCTGGGCAAGGTGCTGAAACGCTCGGACATGATTCTGAGGCTGTTGCGGAAGAGGGGCGTGCTGTCTGAAGGGGAATACCAGGCGGCGCTGGCCCAGTCGCCCAACGTGGGGCACATGCAGCAGAAGGTCGATGCCATTATCAGCGTTCCTCCGGTCTTTTCGTCGCCATCGTCGGCGCGGCAGGAACCGGCCGACAAGCCGCCCGAGAGCGTGCTGGAAAAAGATGAAACCGCCGTGCCGGAAGCGGCGCCCGCAACTCAACCGGCAGTTGAAACGGTTCCCAATAATTCGACAGAAAGCCAGACTGAGAAAAAATGACCGAAAAGACCGATCTTAAGAACCTGACCCTACCCGACTTGGAGAAGTTTCTCCAGGGGCAGGGCAAGGAGCGTTTTCGCGCCCTGCAGGTGTTCAAATGGATTTACCAGCATGATGCCCGCTCTTTTGACGAGATGACCAACATATCCAAGGATCTGCGCCGGGAGCTGTCCGAGACCGCACTGATCAGCAATCTGGAGCCGGAAGCGGTCGAGCAGGGGAACGACGGCACCCGCAAATACCTGTTCAACCTGGGTGACGGCAACGGTGTCGAAGCGGTGCTGATTCCGATCGAAGGGCGCAATACGCTCTGCATATCATCCCAGGCCGGCTGCGCCATGGGCTGCGAGTTCTGCCTGACCGGCACCTACAAGCTGACCCGCAACCTGACCACGGCCGAGATCGTCAACCAGATCATGGCTGTCGAGCGGGACCTGATCACCAATCCGCCGGCCCTTCCGGCGGATTCAGCTCAAGCCGGGGATGATCCTGATGACGGGGATGACGATGACGGTCAGGCGCAATCACCGGCAGGAATCCGCAATATCGTGATGATGGGCATGGGCGAGCCGCTGCATAACCTGGACAACGTGATTCCGGCGATCCGGATCATGATCGACGGCAACGGCCTGCAGTTCTCAAACCGCAGGGTGACTGTCTCCACCTGCGGCCTGGTTCCGGAGATGGCCCGCCTGGGGCGCGAGATTCCAAACGTCAACCTGGCGGTGTCGCTGAACGCCACCACCGACGAACTGCGCGACCGGATCATGCCGGTTAACCGCCGTTATCCGATCAGGGAACTCTTAAAAGCCTGCAAGGAGTTTCCACTCCCCGGCCGCCGCAAGGTTACCTTTGAATACGTGATGCTGGGCGGGATCAACGATACGTTACAGGATGCCAGGCGTCTGCTGCGGCTGATCAGCGACATCCCCAACAAAGTCAACCTGATTCCGTTCAACGAACACGAAGGGTGCGAATTCAAGGCGCCGACCCAGGCCGCGATCGACGCCTTCCATAAATACCTGATCGACCACAACGTGACGGTAATTACCCGCGACAGTCGCGGCGGGGATATCTCGGCGGCCTGCGGGCAGTTGAAGGGGAAACTGGAAAAGGCTTGAAGATTTTTTCAGTCAAGACAGGGTCAGTCCAAATGAACAGCAGGGAAACCGAACGCGCGGAGCTGAGGGCACGGATCGATGCCATCGTGGCTGATCTGGAGGGAGGGCAGGAATGAGCAAGAAAAAATCCGAGAAAATGGATTCCATTGTTAATGACTCCGAGTTAGATCCCGGGGCAACTATTCGAAAATATCGAATAGTTCAAGCATAGTAAGTCTAAAATTTATGGACATACTATGCTGATAAATGCGACAGACCGGCCATTGGATTTGTGAGCAGCCACTTTCTTCCGCAGCCTTTAGTGAGCTGTTGCTGGATGTGATCGACCGTCTCGATGTTAATCAAGCTCTTAAAGACGTGGCGCCATTCGTCAAGGATCAGCAGATGCTCACGATCTGGTCGCGCGATTTCTTTCGTGATGTTGCGAGTCGCATTCGTGTAGAAGTATGACGGTCGTAAGGAGAGAAAGCATAAACAAAGACCTCCGAGCTTTTACAAGCTTCGGAGGTCTTTGTGCTTTCAGTGTTTCACGTTAAATGTGATTTACACCTGCGGACGTCTCGACCGATACTCAATCACCGGTTCGTGGCGGGGCGTGTTGCGTGGGGCGCTACCGGCCGGTTTCGCCGATTTTCCCCAGGAAGTACCTTGGCCGCTCTTACCGGCGCCGGGCTTGCCGAAGCGTCCGCCTGTTGGTACTCCACCCTTTTTGGGTCCGCCGCTGCGACCGGCGGGCTTGCGCAGTGTAGTTGTCGGTTCATGTCCGGCAATCTGCAGTTCGGGTAGTTTCTTGCCGATGAAGCGTTCGATGCGCTCCAGGTAGTTGCGCTCCGAGGCGGAGGCGAACGAGATGGCGATGCCGGTTGCGCCGGCGCGGCCGGTGCGGCCGATGCGGTGGACGTAGTCCTCGGCAAAGCGCGGCAGGTCGAAGTTGATCACATGGCTGACTCCGGTTACGTCAAGTCCGCGAGCGGCCACGTCGGTGGCCACCAGCAGGCGGATACCGCCGCGGCGCATGCGCTCGATAGTCTTGTTGCGGGCCATCTGGGTCATGTCGCCATGCAGGGCGGCGGCCGGATGGCCGTTGCGGGAGAGTTCACGGGACAACTCGTCGGCATCGCGCTTGGTGGCTGAAAAGATGATGGCGCGGGTCAGTTCGGCTGTGCTGATCAGGTGGTTGAGCAGCTCTTTCTTGTGGGTCAGGTTGTCGGTCACGTGCAGGCGCTGTTCGATCAACGCGTGGGAGTCGGTGCGTACGGCCAGCTCGACCCGTTTCGGTTCACGCAGCATGTTCTCGGCCAATCGGGAAATTTCGCCGCCCATGGTTGCGGTGAACATCACGGTCTGACGATCGGAGGGGGCGCGGGAAACGATCTTATTGATGTCCTCGCTGAAGCCCATGTCCAGCATGCGGTCGGCTTCGTCCAGCACCAGCATTTCCAGGCGGTCGAGGCGGATACTGCCGCGTTCCAGGTGATCCACCAGGCGGCCGGGGGTGGCCACAATGATGTCCACCGGTGCGGACAACAGTCGAAGTTGTTCACGATAGGGCATGCCGCCCAGCAGTGTGCCGCAACGGGGGCGAATACCACGGCCGTAGCCACGGGCCGATTCCATTACCTGGCCGGCCAGTTCGCGGGTCGGGGCCAGAACCAGGATGCGGGGGCCTTTGCCGGGAAGAGCTGATTTTACGGTCAGGCGCTCCAGCGCCGGCAATACGAAGGCGGCGGTTTTGCCGGTGCCGGTCTGGGCGGTGGCGATCACGTCGTGGCCGGCCATCACCAGCGGTATTGATTGTTCCTGAATCGGGGTCGGGTTGGTGTAGCCGCAGGCTGTTATAGCGGAGAGGATGGCCGGATTGAGGCCGAGTTCTGCAAACGTCATGAAAATTCCTTTTCTGGGAGCGGTGTAGAGGGACAAGCGCACACGAACCGAGGGATCAAACCGATGATCCCGGGAAAGGATAGCAGTAACGTGCGGGCAGACAATGAACCTTCGCCTGCCAGACGGTCTGCTTGTTTCAATAAGGAGATTGAAGATGCAGGGGGGCAGAATGCGATGATTAAAAGAGAAGCAGCGGACACCATACCGCTCCTTCATTTACGTACAGCAATTTGTAACCATAGAGATGTTTTCTGATAAATGCAAGCAATAATTGCCGGTCTCTTGATCCCGTCGCGTATACATACGACTCGACACTTGTATATCCATTCCCCGTCGTGCTAACTTGTTTCCTGAAAACATCCGTAAATTCATTCACACCGCTGTGGTGGAAACCTGAACACTGCGCCTTACAAGAGGAGTAACCCCGTGAGCAAACAGTTCATCTGCGACATAAAAGACCGCGATTCAATCAATTCGGTATTCCTGGTCAAGGACAAGATCATGGCCATGGCCAAAAACGGCAAGCCCTACATGAACCTGCGCCTGATGGACAAAAGCGGCGATATTGACGGCAAGCTCTGGGATAATGTGGAAGCGCTCGACAAGCTGTTCGAGAAGGACGATTTCGTGTCCGTGCGGGGCAAGGCCTCGGTCTATCTGAACAAGATGCAGGTGGTTATCGCCGAAATTGCCAGAATACCCGAGGATGAAGTCTCGTTGTCCGACTTTCTACCGGTATCGCCCCGCAGTATCGACGAGATGCGCCGGGAACTCCAGGATGTGGTGGCCGCGATCGGCAACCCGCACCTGCAGGGGTTGATGCGCTCATTTCTGGACGATGAACAATTCATGAAGCAATACTGCGCCGCTCCGGCCGCCAAGGGCATGCACCACGTCTACCTGGGGGGATTGCTGGAACACTCGCTGGCGCTGGTAAAACTGGTCAAGAGCATTGTGCCGCTCTACCACGGCATCAACGAGGATCTGCTGGTGGCGGGAGCGCTGCTGCACGATGTGGGCAAGATCCATGAGATGAGCTTCGAGCGGGCCATCGACTATACCGACGCCGGCAAGCTGCTGGGGCACATCACGATCGGTGTGGAACTGGTGGAGGAAAAGATCCGCCAGGTGGATGGCTTCCCGCGCGAACTGTCCATGCTGCTCAAGCACATGCTGCTCTCCCATCATGGCCAGTACGAATACGGCTCCCCCAAACGGCCCAAGACGATCGAGGCCACGGTGCTCAATTATCTGGACGACATGGATTCCAAGATCAACGGCATCCAGGCCCACATTGCCAAGGAGAACGCCTCCACCTCGCGCTGGACCGCCCATCACCGGCTCTATGACCGCTATTTTTTCAAATGCAACGGAATCGATCAGGATCAGCAGGAAGTTGAGTGTGTTCGGGATGAGAGTTGTGAACAGCTGCTACGGGAGGAAAAGCCAACAGAGGTTTCAGCGGACAAGCAGGAGCGTAAGAACTTCGGCAACCAACCGTTCAAGGCGCTACAAAATCTGGACCTGTTCTGACAGGGGAAAGTAAGTACGTTGTAATTGAACAGGCCGGGATCGAGAGATTTCGGCCTGTTTTATTTTATCTATACAAGCTATTCACCCAACGGGTGAATTTGTTGTTGTGTTTACTGTAATTCCAGTTACAATGGGCTGTAATCATGCGTTTTCATTTCAAGACAAAAAAGCTGGAAGAGCTTTATACCTCTGAAAAGGGTTCCCACAAGTATGAACCCGAGGTGATCGATTCATTCTTCGATGCCATGGCCGTCATTGCCGCTGCCAGAGACGAGCGTGATCTGTACGCACAAAAAGGCTTTCATTTCGAGAAGCTTTCCGGAAAACGAAAGCATGAATACTCATTACGCCTCAATAGACAATTTCGCCTGATTATAATGCTGGAAAAGGACAAGGATGGAAAGTATGTGCTGGTAATCACAATCGAGGATTACCATTGAGAAAGGAAATTACGATGGAAAAAACTTGTCTGTCTGCCCGTGCAATTGCACCAGGACGGATTCTGACGCGTGAGCTGGATGCACGAGGCTGGACTCAGAAAGATCTGGCTGGGATCATGGGGCGTCCTCCGCAGGCCATCAACGAAATTGTCAAGGGAAGCAAACAGATCACCCCGGAAACTGCCCTGGAACTGGCTGAAGCCTTCGGCACATCGGCGGAATTCTGGACCAATCTGGAGGCCGGCTACCGGCTGGCATTGGCCCGCACAGCCAAGGACAGCAAGCATATCGCCCGCAAGAGCCGTCTTTATACTCTGGCCCCCGTGACGGAATTGCTCAAACGTGGCTGGATACGGGCGGATGATTCGTTTGATGAACTGGAACAGGCGGTATATGCCTTCATGGGGATCACTTCGGCCGACGAGATGGACAAGCTCGCGGTCAGCTTTCGTCATGCCATGCAGCGCGGCCCGGAACTAAGCGCCCGGATCGCCTGGGTACGCCGAGTCGAGCAGGTGGCGGCAGGCCGGTCGATGGTCAAATTTGACCATGCTCGTCTTGAGAAATCACTTCCCGCAATCCTGGACTGTAGCGCGCAAGAGCAGGATGTGGCGCGTGTGCCCGGACTGCTGGCCGCTGTCGGGGTGAACTTAGTCATCGTGGGGCATCTGGACAAGACCTATCTGGATGGTGCCAAGCTGATGTGCGGGAATAACCCGGCCATTGCCCTTACCCTGCGCTATGACCGCCTGGACTCCTTCTGGTTCACCCTGCTCCACGAACTGGCCCACATTGTTCTCAAACACAAGGGGAGCTATCTTGACGACCTGTACGGAGGCGACCATTTGGACGGCGAGGAGAAAGACGCCAACCGGCTGGCGGGTGAATGGTTGCTTGATGATAGGGCGTTCAAAGTCTTTGTCCGGGAGACCAAACCGTATTTTTCAAAATCCACCATTACCCGTTTTGCCGAAAGCCATGGCCGCCATCCCGGCATTGTGCTCGGTCGGCTGCATCATGAGAAGCTGGTGGATTATAAGAACCTGCGTGGGATGCTGGTGAAGGTGAGTCCGTATCTGGGGGAGTGGATGGATCGTTGATGGAACGGTCTTGTTAAAGTGCTGACATGGCGCGATGTCTCCCTTCGGTGTGTGGCTGAAATTGTGGTTGGCGCCGGGGTGTGGTGTATAGAGTGATAGGAAATATGATGGGTTTGATTAAAAAGCAACCATATCTTTATTAATCTCTCGGACGGACGTGACACGACCATGAGCACAACTATCTTCAGCATTGATCAAAAAATCCTCTCGGGCCTTTCTGCAGCAGAAGCAATTAAGTTGTTCAGAAATCTACTTTGGTGCGAAGCCCGACGAATTGGACTCTCACCACATAACGTGCTGATAAGCCTCAATGAAACTGTTGCAGACGGCGGCATTGATGCTCGGGTTGATGGTTCGCCTGCGGCGGATTCCATACTTGTCAAAGGTACAGCATTCTTTCAGCTTAAGGCCGGCTCCTCTTTTAAACCGTGGCAGCCAAACCAGCTTAAGAAAGAACTGTTCGGCAAATCAACTGTAGTTCCGACACGCGATGCCCTTGGGGAGGCGATACGCAATTGCCTGGACAACAACGGTCGCTATGTTCTGGTTGTGTTCGGACACGACCTGACTGAACCGCAACAAAGGGGAACAAAACAACAACTCGTAGAGATATTCCAGCAGATAGGTTTCCCATCTCCCCAAGTCGAGGTTCTTGGACAAGGCCAGCTCCTTGGTCTGCTCTCCCCGTATCCATCTCTTGGGCTCGAACTCCTCGGAAGGTCCGAACTTCAATTTCAGACCGTTGATTCGTGGCGGATGAATGATGACATGAGGCCGGACCTCATTTCGAGCGCAGCCCAAATTCAATTTATCGAAGAGGTCCGCTCCACATTGTTGAAGGGTGATTTCCAACATATTCGTGTCATTGGTGAACCGGGCATCGGCAAATCACGGCTGGTGCTTGAAGCTGTATCAACAGATGAACTTTATTCGACCGTTATGTATGTGGCAAATGGTGATGACTTTCAAAAGAGCCCCCTTTTCAACGAACTGCTTCGCCCCGACCTTCAGTATGTCGTTACTCTTGTTGTTGATGATTGCGGTGAAAGAGACAGGGCTTCAATATGGAGGACTCTGAAAGGAAGAACAGGGATCAAGCTGGTTACTATTGATCATGGCCCGGAAGTGAGCGCGGACAGCTCAATGAAGGGATTATCCTGCCCACAGTTGGAGAAAGAGCAGATCGCTGAAATAATTGCCGGGTATATCGGCCAGCGCAATGAAAACTCGAATTGGGCCGAGTGGTGTGATGGGTCGCCGAGAGTGGCCCATGCGGTTGGGGAGAACCTGCAAAGAAACCCCGATGATATTCTCAAGCCGCCTGCCACGGTGCCGATCTGGGATCGCTTCGTTCTTGGCCATCAAAGAATTGGCGAAAGAGAGGCGGAGGAACAGCTCCTCACCCTCAGGCATATTGCCTTATTCCGGCGATTTGGTTTTGAGTCCCCTGTTGATCATGAAGCGCGCTTTATCAGTGGCATGGTTCAGGAGGCGAATCCGGCTATTACTTGGCAACGGTTTCAATCGATTGTGCTGCACCACCGAAAACGCCGTGTCTTGCAGGGGCAAAAGACCCTCTTTATTATCCCCAAGGCGCTTCATGTTTACCTCTGGTTGGATTTCTGGGAACAGTACGGACGAGGATTTGATTTCAAGAATTTTATAGAACGAATGCCGGAATCTTTGAAAAAATGGTTCATGGAACTGTTCATTTATGCCCACTGCTCGCCGGTTGCGAGAGATCTTGTCAAGAGAGTCCTCTCACTCGAAGAGGGGCCGTTCTCAAGCGAGGAATTTCTTGCCTCTGAGGCGGGAACAAGCTTCCTGAGTGTCCTTGCCGAGGCTGATCCTCATACGACCCTGTCACTCCTCAATTCCACCTTTGGAACCTGGACCCATGAGCAGTTGCAGCAATGGGAAACCGGATGGCAGCACATTGTCTGGGCGCTGGAAAAGATTGCTGTATGGGAGGACACCTTTACTGGTGCGGCACGACTTCTGGGCGAAATGGCATTGGTGGATCATACGAACTACAGCAACAATTCAAAAGGAACCTTCTTGGGCATGTTCAAGTCAGGTGTCGGATGGGCTCCAACCCAAGCGCCACCGGAGCTGCGGTTCCAAATTATAGTGGAGCTTATCAGAAATCCTGATTCGGCGAGAAAAGAATTAGGGCTTGAAGCGTGCAAGTCATGGCTGAGAACGCATGGAGGCAGTCGCATTGTTGGAGTTGAGTACCAGGGTCTGAGACCTACAATTCAGTTTTGGCGACCAAAAACATACGGGGAACTTTATGATGGGATTCTGAAAATCTGGAACTTAGTTTGGGAAGAGTCACGTGGCTGGAGCGATAGTGATAAGAAAATTGCGTATAGATCACTTATGGAATCTGCGCCGGGCCTAGTACAGATTTCTTCAATCGCCGACAGTGTACTTGATACTATTTTCCTGATAGCAAGCGACCCGTTAGCAGATAAAAAGAGTATTGTTCAGTTCGTAATTCATCAACTCAAGTACCGGACAAAAGATCTGTCTGAAGAAATAATCTCTAGAATCAACTACCTTGATGCTTTCCTTACCGGGGACAGCTTCCGGGAACGATTTAACCGTTACGTCCTTTTTACGGATTCGGATGAAGATTATGATTTTATCGACGAAAAACTAAAAAACAATCCTATACCTTCGGAAAGAGTTCAGAAACTGGTCGAAGAAGCGGCATTGCTGCCTCAGCTAATTGATGAGCACTTGGTTTTGTTCGTTAACAGTGAGGGGCGTCGGCTTTTTGAGTTCGGTAACCGCCTGGCTCATGCTACCGGATGCACATTGACCGAAAGGATTATCGAAACGCAGGAGTTGGTACTTCCAGATCTTCGCACCCAGTTTACAGGTGGATATCTGGCAGTAGTTAAAGCACAGAATGTTGAAGAGTGGGAAAGAGTTATATTATCTCTGCTGACTTCGGAATCTCTCCGCCAAGTTGGAGTTGACCTGGTTTTCAGAACTGGAATTACAGAGAAGTTTGTCCATGAACTGATCAGTTTATACAGAGAAGGGAACGTTGCATCCCAAGCATTTTCTCGATTGAGTTTGTTTGGTGGTGACGAAGATTTCTTGTCTCAGCATGTCGTAGAGGAGATACTGAAGACTCTCTCAGAACAGCCTGATGAACGTGCCCTTTCCATTGTTATTGAGTCAGCGGATAACTACTATTGCCGAGACAACAAGAACGTCGAATTGCCTGAAGCTTTGATTTATAACATCATAACCATGGAGGAGGTTTTTAGACATAACCAGCAAACCACGGTTGGATATCACTGGCACAGGCTTGTTACCCTGTTTAGACGACAATTCCCTCACAGGGATATGGAACTCTTTGAGCATATAATCACAAAATTGGAATTATCTCTCCGATCTGTTGATTATGGCTGCAGAATTGCCGACGACATAGCCCGAGACCACCCTAGTGAGATATGGGCGATTGTCGCGCGTCACTTGGATAAGGGAGAGGAAAGCAGTTGGTATATTTCCTCTTGGCTTGAAGACGAAACTGATTTCAGTGAAAAAGACATTCCAGGCGCAATTCGTTTTTTTGAACCTGAATCTGTAATGAGTTGGGTTAATGAGGAGCCGAAGAAGAGAGTAAAAATAATAGCCGGATGTTTGCCAAAGACTCTTAATATAAACGATGGCGGGACGTTAACTCGTATGTTCCTTGAGGAATTTAGCGATGACAAGAAAACCGCTGATCTTCTTCTCAGTTACTTCTGGAGCGGAGGCTGGACTGGGCCTGAAAGCATTATCAGATCGAAACAGCGGGAAACTGCCAGGCGTTGGATGTCGGAAATAGAATCACCGAAGATACGAGCTTGGTTGACACTGTATATTGATAACCTGAGTACGATAATCGAGCGAAGACAGATTGATGAAGAAAGAGGATATTAGGCGGAATCTCCACTAAAGCCCGCACAAAACAACTCTCCTTATCGTCACCGCACGCAAACCCGAGGCTCGTGCCATACCCGGTGCCAAGAGCGAGACAGTATTTATCCGCCGTTAAACGGCTTATGACTTCACCAACCCCCTCAAAACCCCCAGATTGACCCCATCCATCTCATCATTATCCCCCTTGGGGGTCTCCAGGATCTTGGGGATCTTTTCAAAACGGGGATCGTTGAGGATGAAGCGGAACGGATTGAGTCCCAGCGTGCCCTGCCCGATGTGCTCGTGGCGGTCGACGCGGGAGCCGAGCCCCTTCTTGGAATCGTTGAAATGGAAACATTGCAGCCGCTCCAGGCCGATCAGCCGGTCGAACTGCTCCATCGTGTCGCGATAGCCCTCTTCGCTGGCGGTATCGTAGCCGGCCGCAAAGGTGTGGCAGGTGTCGAAACAGACCCCGAATTTGTGCGGGAAACGTGAACCATCGATTATCGCGGCCAGCTCTTCAAAAGTCCTGCCCAGATTGCTCCCCTGGCCGGCGGTGGTTTCCACCAGCACCCGTCCCTCGAATTGCGGAACCTCGTCGAATAGCTGATCAAATGCTCCGATCACCCGCTCCAGGCCTGTCCGGGGCGAGTCCGCCAGATGCGAGCCGGGGTGCATGACCACCTTGGCGATGCCGAGCCGGGCACAGGTCTCCAGCTCATCGCGGAAGGCCGCCAGGCTCTTGTCGCGTGTTTCACCCGGCGGGGCGGCCAGGTTGATCAGGTAGATGTCGTGGGAGATGATCTCGTGCAACCCTGATGCGGCGAACTTCTGCCGGAACAGCGCGGTATCGGATTCGCTGACCGGCTTGCCCTTCCACTGGTTGGAGTTGCGGGTGAAGATCTGCAGCACACCGCAACCGG
Source organism: Geobacteraceae bacterium GWC2_55_20 (assembly GCA_001802125.1). Taxonomy (GTDB): domain Bacteria; phylum Desulfobacterota; class Desulfuromonadia; order Geobacterales; family Pseudopelobacteraceae; genus JACRCG01. Next base: position 41,330 of record MGZK01000044.1, on the reverse strand, counting down.
CGGCAACGGCCCGGTCTATGGCCAGGTGCAGGCCGCCGGAGATCGACATGTGGGCGCCAAGGTAATCGTTCATGGGAAACCTCGCTCTTTGTTTTTCAGATCAAATCAATGTGGCTGCCGTAAAAATGCACATCCACCTCTTCTCCGGCTTTGAAACGAGTGCTTTCGGCTGGCAGGATCGCCAGAGCGGTCGCATCGACCATGGTCCTCAGGATGGCGGTCTGCTGGTTGCCTGCCGAAGACGCCAGCCAACGGCCGTTCTCCCGTTCCAGGCGAATCCGCACGATCTGGATCTTGCCCGGTTTCTTTTTGATATCCTCGCTCAAAACCGCCTTGAAGAGCGGGCGCAATACATGGCTATGTCCCATCATTTTCAGCAGCGCCGGCCGGGCGAATTCTTCGAAAGTGATCATGGTCGAAACCGGGTTGCCCGGCAATGAGAAGATCGGGGTTGTGCCATGCAGTGCGAATGCGGTCGGCCCGCCCGGTTTGACCCCAACTTTCCAGAATAGCTGACTGGCGCCAAGCTCATCCAGCACGTCCCGCACGAAATCACAGTCACCGGCCGAGACGCCGGCCGAAGTAATCAGCGCATCGGCTTTCAATCCTTCACGCAGCATTTCGCGGTGGCTTTCCAGGTTGTCGCGGGCGATGCCGATAATGCGTGGAATGGCCCCGGTTTCCTGCACCGCCGCCGCCAGCGAGAGGATGTTGCTGTTGACTATTTCGCCCGGTCCCGGAGTCCGGCCCAGCTCGATCAGCTCATCGCCGGTGGAGAGTATGGCCACGACCGGCCTTCGGAAGACCGGAACCAGCGCCATGCCGAAGGTTGCCAGCATGTTTACTTCCGGCGGCCGGATCAGAGTGCCGGCACGGACGAAGACTACGCCGGCGCGCACATCCTCACCGTTCAGCCTGATATGCTGGCCGCAGACGACCGTTTCGTTCAACGTCACCAGATCCTGTCCGTCGTCGGTCTCCTCGACCGGCACCACCGCGTCGCAGCCCTTCGGAGTCGGCGCGCCGGTCATGATCCTGACCGCGCAGCCGGCTTCCACGGTGACACCGTCAGCCCTGACGCCGGCCGGCAGGAAGCCGGTCACCTTCAGTTTGCAGGGGATTTCCGCACAGTCCGCGCTGCGCACCGCATAGCCGTCCATGGCTGAATTGTCCCAGAGCGGCATGTCCCAGGGGGCACTGGCGTCTTCCGCCAGAATCCGCCCGACCGCGTCCTGCAGATGCACGCGCTCTACTCCGCATGCATTTACATTTGAAAGTATGATGCTGCGTGCTTCTTCAAATGAAACCATATCGTTTGCTCCTTTCGATTGAACGCTGCCAGAATAGCCGGAACATCACAAAAACACAATATGATTGCCAAGCTCGACCGGTTGGGTATAATGGCGCATCTTTGCGAGATATTGGGAGATGTGGGCATGAAGCTGTCACAGGAAGCGAAAGTAGGTCTGTTCTTCGTTTTAAGTCTGATCCTTTTCGGCATAATGCTGGAGGTGGGCAATCGCTGGAAAATATTCGATCATGGAATACCTTACAAGGTGTTGCTGCCGTCATCTACCGGGCTCAAGGTCGGCGATACGGTCAAGCTGGCCGGCGTCGAGGTCGGCACGATCACCAAGATAGCAGTTCTGGATGACAAGGTGCAGGTGGATTTCGAAGTCAACCCGGGAACACGCATCAAGCAGGACTCGGTTGCCGGTATCCGTATGTCCAGCATGCTGGGGGGGCAGTTCCTGGGACTCACGTTCGGAACTCCCGCCAGTCCGGACCTGCCGCCCGGCAGCACCGTCAAGAGCTCTGACTCGGCCAGCGTGGACGCGCTGCTGGACAGTGTCGGCGGGCTGACAAAAGATGCAAAACAACTGATTATCGATTTGAACCGCAACCAGAACGAGGTGATGGGCAAGATCGCCGCGATGCTGGATGAGAACCGGGTTGCCATGCACGATTCCCTGACCGGCCTGTCCAGCATTACCGCCAAGCTCGACCGGGGTGACGGTTCGCTGGCTATGCTACTGAACGACAAATCCCTCTATAATAACGTCAATGCGTTGACCGGCAGTCTCAAGGAGGTCAGTGCCAGGCTGGAGCGCGGAGAAGGTACCATCGGCCGGCTGCTGACCGACGAAGACCTTTACGACCATGCCTTCGCGGCCATCAAGGGCATGGATGACAGCATGAAAAACTTCAATGAGATCGCGCTGCGTATCAACAAGGGCGAAGGGACGGCCGGCAAGCTGGTCAATGATCCGGCCCTCTACAATGAACTACGCGAAACGGTGGTCAACCTGAAGGAAATTACCCGCAAGATCAACAGTGGCGAAGGCACGGTCGGCAAACTGGTCAACGACGACAAACTTTACCGCGACGCCATATCAACGCTGAAAAAGACCGAGAAGGCGATGGAAGGGCTGCAGGACACCGGGCCGATTTCGGTGATCGGCAGCGTGATTGGGACACTCTTTTAAATCATTAGTCCCTTTGCCGCTATCTGTATCGAAAAAGGCTGACACCGATGGTGCCAGCCTTTTTCAGTTTGCTGCACTTGCCCAGGCTTACAGATACTTGCCGATGATCGGCTCCAGTTTCTGCCTGGTCGCCTCGGGAATCACCGAGAAATCGGTGATAATCGCGTACTGCATCGCGCTGGCGCAGGGGCAGTCGCGCTCGCCGCCGATTGCGGCGACCGCATGGCGGATGATATTCTTGGCCATGGCCACGTTCTGGTGGATGATCTGGATGATCGCCTCTACGGTGACGTCGTCGTGGGAGTCGTGCCAGCAGTCGTAGTCGGTTGACAGCGCGATGATGCCGTAGCAGATTTCAGCCTCACGGGCCAGTTTGGCTTCGGTCAGGTTGGTCATGCCGATCACCGATGCTCCCAGCGCCAGGTAGGAAAACGACTCGGCCCGGGTGGAAAAGGCCGGCCCCTCCATGCAGATGTAGCTGCCCCCCTTGTGGACAATGGCTCCGGCCTTCAAGGCGGCGTTGTAGAGCGTTTCCGACAGTGGATGGCAGACCGGGTCGGCAAAACCGGCGTGGGCCACGATTCCTTCTCCAAAGAAGGTGTCACGGCGGATGCCCTTGGTGCGGTCGATGAACTGGTCCGGAATCACGATATGTCCGGGGGCGATGGCATCTTTCAGGCTGCCGACGGCCGAAACCGAGATGATCTGTTCGACCCCCAGCTTTTTCATGCCGAAGATATTGGCGCGATAATTTACTTCCGACGGCAGCAGGCGGTGTCCGCGTCCATGGCGCGGCAAAAACACCATTCTTACGCCGTTCAGCACGCCGGTCACGTATTCGTCGGAAGGGGCGCCGAAGGGGGTTTCGACGGTGACCCGCTCAACCTGCTCCAGTCCTTCCATGTCATAAAGACCGCTGCCGCCGATTACGCCTATGGTTGCCTTGCTCATTGATTCTGTTCCTTTCGTGGATGTTGTTGACTGACTATTTCCAAAAAATAGTTTCCGAAGGATTCATTCGCTTGCCGGTTTTGATTCCGATTCTCTTCAACGCGCCATCGAATTGCTCCGGTGTGCCGGTCAGAATGTCCCAGGTGCCGTAATGCATCGGAACCGCCATGCGGGGCTTGACAAGTTTGACCGCTTGGGCTGCGCGCCGTGGTCCCATGGTAAACTTGTCGCCGATACAGACCAGCATGATATCCACGTCGCCTATCAGCGCCATGTCGCTGAACAGGTCCGTGTCGCCGGTATGGTAGATCCTGGGGCCGTTTTTGACCGTGATCAGAAAACCGCCGGGGAAACCCGCGTAGGCCAGGTTTCTGGGCATGATGCTCCCCTCGGCGATCTCCATGCTGCCGCCATGGACCGCCGGCACGAACCGCACCGTGACTTCGCCGTCCAGCAGCGGTATTTCACCGCCGAAAGCTCCGGTCAGGTCGTTGCCGGTGTTTACTTCCGGGTAGTGGCTGAGCAGCACGGCGGCCTTCATCAGCTCCGGGGTGGTGACCAGTCTGGCTCCGGTTTTCTTGGAGATCAGAACCATGTTACCGACATGATCGCCATGGCCATGGGTCAAAAGGATCAGATCGACCTTGCTCAGCGAGGCCAGGTCCTTTTCGCCATTGGGATTGCCCGGATTGGTGATCCAGGGGTCGATCAGCAACACCTTGCCGGTCGGCGTGACAATCTTGAAGGCCGAATGCCCGTAATAGGTGATGCCGGTTTCAGCTTTGGCGGGTGGAGTTGAAACAGCAGCGAAAGCCGCTGATGCAAACAACGTGGCCGACATAAGAAAAAGCAGAATTCTGATCATCATTTTCTCCTCGGGAATCTTCTCACTTGTCCTCGAACACAACCTTGAGTCCGCTGTCGGACCTGGTTACCTTGTATTTGGGGAATGCCGGTCGGGTCGAATCGAGCACTATCCGCAGGAAGCCCCGGTTATTACCTACCCTCGCCCGGCTGATACCGAAATTATCTATTTTCACTTTTTTTCCCGCCAGGGGAGATGCCGCGCCGGGTATATCGATCGCGATCCGTTCCGGTTTTTCCAGCTTCATGATCTTGAAGTTGTTGACCAGCGCATTGGCGGATATCTCGATCGCTGTCCCGTCAAGCGCAACCTTGCTGATTACCGTCCCGGCCGGCTTGCCTTGCGCCTCCTGAACAGTTGCCGTCCCGCTGGCCGGTTCAGTCGCCGTGGCCTGGTTCTCCTGCTTTACTCGAAGCGATATCTTCCCGTCGCCGAAATCGTACTTGAGGGTCCGGCTGTCGCCGCTCGGTTTGTTGACGGCGTCACCATCACGGTAGAGCGGAAACGTGCGGACGATCTGGCGCTCATCCAGAAAGAAACGGTCGCCTCCCCGATATCCACCGGAGTCGTCCAGTTTTGGCAGTGATGCCCTCCGCAGGGAGTTCTTTTCGATCTGGTAGACATCCAGCGCGCCACGGGCTTCTTTATCGACACTGCTGCTGGCAATCACCAGTTCCGGCCGGCCGTCGCCTGATAAATCCTCCAGCCAGGCTTTTTCGGCCAGGTAGTCCACATCAGCGCGATATCGGGAAACGAATTTTCCGCTACGGCGCAGGGTAATATCGATTACCTGCACTGCACAGCCCGCCGCCGGCCGGCTGGCAATGTCGAAGGCCAGTTCCGCCTGCCGGAGCTGCTTTTTGAAAGTGCAGTTGCGAGTGGCTGCAGTTGCCGGTAATGAAAGGGTTGACATCAGCAGGGTTGCAGCCAGAATCTTGAGAGTTTGCTTCATGAACAGTCCTCCGTTTCTGATCTGAATCGCTTTATAACAGAATACCGGGCTTCAGTGAAGTCTATTCAGTTGACAATCCGCCTTCCAAAACCTTAGAGTTACCGACACCCGAGGCCGACATGATCAACATTGAAAAGCTGAAGCAGCAATTCAAGAAAATCCTTTCGCTGGACGCCCATCCCGGTCACATCGCCACCGGCTTTGCCGCCGGCGTTTTTATCAGCTTTACCCCTTTCTTCGGACTGCACACGCCGCTGGCAATTGCCGTCGCCTTCATTTTCCGCCTCAACAAGCTGACCTGTATCACCGGGGCTTGGGCCAACACCCCGCTGACGGTGGTTCCGGCGCTGGCGGCCAGCTACAAGCTGGGCGAGTTCATGCTGGGTAACAAACCGCTGGAATTCCAGGTAACGAGCCTCAAATGGAGCAGCCTCAAGATGTATGCCTCGTCGCTGCTGCTGGGAAGTTCGGTGATCGGATTCTTCGCCGCTCTGGCCGGCTACGCCGCCTGCTATTGGCTGGTGACGGTTTTCAGACGCAAGGATGCCGGACTGGCCGAAATCACACGCGAGATGGAAGAGGTGGGTGAGGATCTGGAGTAAAACCGACTTCTCTGCCAAAATAACCTCCGACATCACTCGATCTTCCTGCAACCCACACTCCTGCAAATCGACCAATTTCTACGTCTTAAAAATCCACCACCACAGGTTTTTGAAATCATAAGCCTGGAAATTGTTACACGACTTTTAGTACAAACTCTCGCCATTTCTTTCAGTTGCCCTCTCCCGTATTTCAACTGCCATTACACAATTATCTGAATAATATTAAATAGCTTGCTGTCTTTGGCGGTGCATGCTATAGACCTCAAAAATAAAAAACTCTAATGCAAGTGGCTGGAATCATAAGGCAGGCGGGTGGAATACCGACTCCGCCCGCTTTGGATTTATCGCTCCTGCGGCCATATTGCATTGAAGGGTTTTTCAGGGAGGAACCATCATGAGCATTCTTGAGAGCATTCGGCTAGGGACATCAACCAACCTTGTTCGCGGGTATCAGTCCGACTGGAACCCGGAATCGGGCAGGCTGAATATCCTCCGCCCAACCACGGAGATACCCTTCGAAAGCCAGGAGCTCAAAGTGTTTGACCCGGCCGGCGCCTGGTCCTATCCGGAAATTTCGCTGCACGATACCAGCGAAAGCCTGCTGTCGCAGGTGCTGCCTTACAGGGTTGTTCACCCCTCGATCGACACCAGCGCGCCGGTTCTGCCGTCCGGCCCGCTGGTTCTGGGAAGCGGCGACCGGCTATTGGCGCTGGACATGCTGTCATCGGCGCTGGGGGTGGATCTCAAAAACCCGGCTTTGGGATATGCCCTGGTCAGGCTGACACGCCTTGACGGTACGGCACTGCACAAGACCTTGGAGACCGGTGTCACAATGACTGTGAATGCGCTGACGCCGGATCCGGAGCTGGGTCTTAACGGAGCATTCATGCGTGAGTTGGCGCGTCTGAAGCATTTCAAACAGCCGCACCTGGCGGATGATGTCTCCCAGTTGGGCATTCAGGAAGCAAATACCTATCTGGACGCATTCAAGAAGTGGGGTACCCATTATGTTGCGAAAGTCGATGTCGGCGACCAGATCCTGCAGGTGTTTGCCTTTGAAAAATCCCAGTTTGCACGCGTTAGAAAGGCATACGAGAACAGTGCCGATAAACTGCGCGGCCAGAGTGCGGTCGATTTCGAATATTTCACAACCGATGCGAATACCGGCGAGTACGGTTTCGTCAAAGAGTACGGAAAACTGCTCTGTCTGAGCAACGATCAAACATTCATTGCCGACAGGAAGAACGGCGAGTGGTTCGAGAAGGTCTGGTCCAACAAGGAGAGCATCTTCGCTCCGTTCGGTGACAATGGGCCGATCACGCTCGACCGGATGAACAGGGAGTATAGCGCATCCGCTCCGATCGGCGTTGAACTGGCCCCGCTGACGACCTTCACCGAATACAAACGCTCGGCCGTCTGGCGCCGTGTATTGAAGGGCGCGCTGGCCGCCAAATTCGGCGACACGGTGAACGTGAATTTTTCGATTTGCGACAATCGGGACTTCACCACCTTGCTGCCGGATGACCAGCCCGGCGTGTTGTCTAGCATTGCGACACCCGGCATCGACGTCTTCAAGGTCCGTCTGGATATCGCTGATATCCAGCTCGTGGCCAGGGATGAAGTCAAGCAGTTCACCGCCTATGGCTATGTGGTCTCCGGCGCCTCACGGGAGACCATCTCGCTTCCGGGTGCTTCGGTGCGGTTGTTCGCCTATGTGCTGGACATGAGAACGGTCGGAAAACCCAGGGTACTTGAACTGGGTGACGCCGCCTTCGACAGTTTGCAGATCGGCTGCGACACATTTCTCGGGGCTATGCTGGTGCGCAACGCCGCCGGCAGCAAGCGCTTCGTTGTGGTGGACGGGCTGAAATACATCATCGACGCTGGCAGTCCCGAGGGTGACCCGCTGGTTGCCGCTGATTTGCGTGTCCCGCCGCCGGCTGACGCATGCGGAGACCTCAAAAACAGCCTGGAATTCTCCATGGCCTTTGCCGAGGCCGTGCTCGGTTTCCAGACCGGAGCCGAGGCCAGGCCGGTTCAGAGGTTCGTACGCGGTTATCTCGACTGGGTAACCAGGGTCATACCGGCCGATAGCGAAGACGAGGATCTGGCGGTCATCCGCTATCGCGCGCTAGATCTGGGCAAATATGCCGCGGACTCGCGTTACGGCAGTTTCGTGCCGATCCTGCCCGCCTCGCAATACGAGGAGCACGTCACCCGTATCCTCGACTATATCACTGAAATCCAGCGCCAGATCGCGGAGACCACCGCCCGCATCGATGCCCGCAAGCAGGCGGAACTGACCATCGACGTCGCCAAAACCCTGAACCAGAACATAATCGAGTCCGGCAAGCTGCTGTCCGGGCTGATAACGGCCAATGCCGCGCAATATAACGATCTTGTTGACAGCTATGACAACGTCATCAGCGTTCGCCAAAGCGAGGCCGAGTTACAGCAGTCACAGATCGCGGGCTTGCAGAAACTGCTCTTCGAACAGCAGGCGGAGGTTGACGCGGCGACGCAGAATTACAAGTCCAAGGTCCAGCAGTGGGAGGCGATGGAGGCGATCAAGTTCGGTCTTGATGTTGCCACCAACCTGTTCAGCCTCGGCACGTCCATTGCCCTGCCGGCCAGTTCGATCTCCTCGGTCAAGGATCTGGGGCTGATGGTCCAGCGGATCCAGAAAACTCTGAATGTCCTGAATGCAGCCTCTAAACTGTTCACCGGCGCCAAGAGCAGTATCGAAAACATCCGTAACGCCCAACTGACTCTGGACGGTCTGGGAAGCGATCAGTTCGGCGACACCGCGCAGCTCTCCTGGGATGAGATGTCGATAAAGTTTGACGTGGTCATGGCCAGCGGTCCGAGTGATCCCAACGTCAACGTCGCCAAGGCGGAACTGGGCGCCGCTTTCAAGACCCTGGTAATGCGGGGCAAGGCGTTGAGCAGCGCCAAATCCCAGCTGCACCAGATCCAGCGCGACATCTACACCACCCAGCGCCAGAAGGAGTTGAACGAACGTCAGGTCACGCGTCTGAATGATCTCCAGGGCACGCTCAATCCCAGGGAAGTCAAAGAGCTGGATCGCTCCGAGGTCGATCTGGTCGGCCTTACCGGTCAACTGGATTATCTGCGCCAGCAGATGCTGGGCACTCTGGCCAAGGCCTTCCTGCTCCAGGACCAGGCCTTGCAGTATGCCAACCTGCAGCCGCCGACGATGATCCAGACTTTCAGCCTGATGAAATTCCGTAACGCGCGCGTGATGCAGCAGGAAGCCACCATCCGTGCCAGGTCACTGCTCGCCAGTTATCAGGCCTCGACGACCACGCCGATCGAATATGTGGTGGAGGGTGTGCTGACGGATGAGATCATCAACGGCGCGGCGCACAGGATCGTGATCTGCCCGGATGCCAGGGAATTCATGCAATATGTCAACCTGCGGGTGGTTGGAGTCACCGCCGCCATTGAGGGGGTAAAAGGCACCGACAGCGGCAAGCTCCTGGTCCGGCTCACTTTCCAGGATGCGCCGTTCTCGGATCGCGACACGACCCGCCAGAAATTGTCGTTTCATACTCCCTGGCGCGAGCGTACCTATGAGTACGATGTTGCCTCCGGCGCCCCGCTGTTTTCGGACAATGGTGAATCTTGGTCCGACGGCGTCAGCCAGGTCACCCCTTTTGGCGAGTGGCAGGTTGACATCCCCCGCACCGTGACCAACCGGGGAGTGAAGTTCGAATCCATGACCGTGAAGATCCGGCTTTCATTCGTGCTGGAGGCGCGGATTATAGATGCGCCGATCGACTTCGGCCGGAATCGGAAGGCGTTGGCATATGCGCCGCACGCCGAGCGTTTGCGCACGGTCGCCATGACCACCTTCGCCCTGATGGCCGCCGAATCCACGCAGCTGGTTCTGCCGTCGGTCAATACGCTGGTCAGCCAGATGTTCAGCCAGGGTTCCACCACCAACGGTTGGGACGTCGTGTTCAACATGTCCCGCGAGCGCATCAACAAGGCCCTCTGCGCCCAATACGACGAGCTTAAAAACAACACGACCTACAAAAATACCATCCACGTCACCACCCGCACCAAGGTGGTGGAGGGGGTCTGGGCGATCAAGAAGTTTGACCTGGAATACGGTTACCCGTTGCTGGTATTCACCGTAAATAACAACGAGACGGTCAGCCTGGAGATGCCCATCATTACCGGATCGATGACCAACTGTATCCAGCTGGGAGAAGATCCTGAAAAGTGTGACCTGCCTGTCAGCATCCAGGGTAAGACTCTGACCGCCAATGTAAAACTGAGCAAGATGCGCGGCAGTTCCAGCATTAATGGAACAGATCACAACCTGCTGAAAGTTGTTCTGGACATGCAGGTCGGAGCATTCAGTATTAATGAAATTGAGATCAGCGACGAGGAGAAAATTGAGCTGAACAAGGTGATCAAAGCCTACTTTGTCAACAACCCGGTGATTTTCCTGATCAACCAGCTCGATCTGACCAGTGTGCCGACGATCGAGGCGCTCAGGCCGAACGAGTTCTATTTCAAGGTGCTGAAGACCCCGGCCGGGAATGAGCTGCTGCAGATGTTCATCCAGACTGGTGGTCATGTGCTGTTGAATTACAGCCAGACCTTCCTTAACAATATCCCCGAACCGATCCCGCAGGCTGAGGAATGCTCGCTGATTATCCGCAGCGCCATCTTCTTCGGCTCGGTGCTGCCCCAGAGCCTGAATAAAAATAGTTGGCGGATTGTGGGCAAGGATCCCGGCGATCCGAACAAGGCCTGGCACGGCGAGTTTACCGTGGCAAACGTCTCCGCAACCGGTATCGATCTCAGCAAGCTGACCCAGAGATCTAGTTATTCCTCTGGGGGTGGCGGTTCGTCCACCACCACGGTCTATTCGTTCCCAAACAACACCGTGACCTGGGCGCTGGACGGGATGATCCTTTCGGCAACTGCGGAGGGTCCGATGATGCTGACCGGCGTCAGGAACCAGACGATGACAATCAATACGGTTACCACCACATCCATGTATCCCTGCCTGAGCGCTCTCTGGGGTAAGGACTGCACAACGACGACCCATGGCTCTTTCAAAAACGATGTAACGTCAAACGTTTCAGCTTCGTCGCCGATCTCGGTCGTGGGGACGGGACGTGACCAGTCGGTTTCAATCAAGATGCAAAGCCAGGCGGTGACAGTGACGGGGAATCTCTCCGGTGGAGGGCCTTCGGGCAGCGACGATCTCCAGGCCCAGGTCAACCAGCAGATCAAAGAGCAGGTGCCGTCTCAGATCGTCCGGCAGCTGGACGTGAGCTTTGATCCGATTTCGCTGTTCGCGCTGAAGAACCTGTTGTTCCCGAGCAACAACTACATCAAGTTCTCCGGCGCCTATGTGCCCGGTGATGCGCTGATCGTGGGAACCTTTGAGAATATCTGAGGGAATAACCCTTTACCCCTGCTGCCCGAAATCCCTGGCAAAGGCGAACAGTACAATCGATACGGCCAGCCCCGCCACCGGCAGCAGGAAGGCATTGTGAAACGGGCCGGCCGACATGCTGCCGGCCGCTTCGCCGTAGGAACCCACGATGACGCCCATGGCCTGCTGGGTGGCGGCCGCTCCCATCAGGACGTAGAAGTTCAGTGAGGTCAGGGCGGTGCCGACGATTCGCACCGGGAACATGGAGCGGATGATCGGATAGATCATCACGCCGCTGGAGACCGCCAGGCCGATTGCAAAGAAGACCGCCGCCAGAAGCGGTCGCGGAATCAATTCCGCCCACCCCAGGAATGCCGTCATCAGAACCAGCAGGATCGACTGTCCGGCCAGCAGGGTCTTCTTGTAGGAACGGAAGAAACGTCTGGCGATGGTGTCGGTCACCATGCTGCCGGCGATGAAGCCCAACGAGGTGCACATCAGCATGTTGCCGGTGGACTCGCGCGATAGCTTCAGCACTTCCATCAGGTACGGCCCGCCCCACAGCCCCTGCAGTGCCAGGTAATTGCCGTACCAGAAAAATGAGATGACCCCCAACAGCCAGAAGTCACGGCTGCCGAAGATCTCGCCCCAGGCGGCCATCATGCCGGTTTTCACTTCTTTTTCCCGCGCCGACTCCGCATGTTCCGCCGGACGGTCCTGGACCCTGCTGAATACCAGCACCGTTACCAGCGCCTGGAGCGCTCCGATTGCCAGAAAAGACGATCTCCAGCCGAAGGCGCCCACCGCCAGGGCCAGCGGCGCGGTGGCCGCCAGGTTGCCCAGGTTGCCGACCGCCACCATGAAGCCCGAAACCCGCCCGAACTCCTGCTTGCTGTACCAGTGGCTGAAAACTGTAAAGGTCGCCATCAGCACCGAGGCGGTGCCGATGCCGATCAGCACGCGGGCCGCCATGGCCGTTGCCAGCGTGTCGGCCTGGGAGAAGAGCAGGCCGCCGGCCGTGGTCAGGATCCCGCAGCCGCTGATAACCAGCCGGCTTCCCAGGCGGTCAATCATCGGCCCCAGCGGCAGCTGGGCCACGGCATAGACGTAGAACAGTATTCCGGAGAGCGAGCCCAGCTGCTGCGGGGTCAGGTGCAGCTCGCGGGAGATGTCGCCCGCCACCACCGCCAGCGAGACCCTGTAGAAATAGACCAGTATGTACATCAGCGCCAGCACGGCAAAGATCGTCCAGCGTCGGCGATTGTAGGAATGTCTGTCAGCCATTGAATATCCGTTTTTTTAGGTATTATTTTCGGAAAAACTTGCGCAACCACGCAACGCCTCAAATCACAATTGCCAAAACGGTTATGAGCCTTTCGTTGCGTCGTCGCGTCGTTGCGTGAAAAATGATTTGGATGTTATTACTATCTTTTCTAGTCGTTGTGAGGAAACAATTTCCGATTGCATCCATCTTATAACTGCAAATCAGGTAAAACGGAATCGATATGAACGTGTTAGCCGCAACTCCGCCCCTTTCGCGATTGACTCGCCGTGGTCGATAGGGAATAATGCCGCTGCCTATTCGAGTTGCACAAGGAGAACTGATGAGGATATCTGTCGTATGCTGTGCCATGCTGATGCTGGTGATCACTTCCGCGGCCCATGCCGCCGCGACCGGGGAAGGCACGGTTACGACGCTCTGGCCGCTGTTCGATTACCGCAGCAGCCCGGCCACCGGCTACAGCAACCTGTCGGTCCTGGGGCCGCTCTTCAAGCGCGAATGCTCCGGCGACACGACCAGAACAGCCCTCCGGCCGCTGTTTTTCAACCAGTACGACAAGGAATCGGACGACAGCGACATCCTCTATCCACTGGCCTCGACCTCGTCAACCGGCGGTGATTCCGACACCCAGGTGCTGAAAATCTACCAGAAGCATGTCAGCCGCGCCGGCAGCGCCGAGGAGAAACGCTCAGCGATGCTGTTCCCGTTCTACATAAGCGGAGAGTCGGAAAAGTACGGCCCATACAGCTCATTCTTCCCGATCCACGGCGACATCTACCAGCGCTTCTGGCGCGACGAATACCACTACACCCTCTTTCCGCTCTACGGCCGCACGGTCAAAAACGGCACCACCTCCACCAACTGGCTCTATCCCATCTTCAACACGGTTTCGGGCGAGAACGAGAGCGGCTTCCAGTTCTGGCCGCTCTACGGGCAGGCCGCCAAGGAGGGCGTTTATTCCAAGCGCTTTGTGCTCTGGCCGTTCTACATCCGCGAAAGCCTGGGGCTGAACGGCGACAACTCCACCGAAAACCTGAACCTGTTCCCCTTTTACGCTTCATCCGTTTCTCCGCAACGCAGTTCGACCCATGCCCCCTGGCCGTTCTGCGGAGTCGTGCGGGACGGGCAGGGGCAGGTGATCGAGCGCGACATACTCTGGCCGCTTTGGGTGACCGCCCAGGGCAAGGATTACAGCATCGAGCGCTTCATCCCCTTCTATGCCGAATCCAGGATCAAGGACTCCACCAGCAACTGGGTCATGTGGCCGATTTACCGCCATGAAACCATCAAGTCGGCCGTTTTTACCCAGGACAAGACCAGCCTGCTCTATTTTCTATTCAATCACTCGGAAGAAGCCTGGCCTGAGACCGGCAAGGATCGCGCCCGCTCGGCTTTCTGGCCGCTGTACGCCTGGAAGCGGGACGAGACTGGCTTGCGTTCGCTGTCGATGCCGGCGCTGGCCGAATCGCTGATCTGGAATGACGGCGTGGAACGCAACTGGGCGCCGCTCTGGCGGCTGTTTATTGCGCAGTGGGACGAAAAGGGCAATAATGCGGTTTCGCTTTTGTGGAACCTGTACTGGCAGGAGCGTCGCGGCCAGGAACTGGCCTGGGAGCTTTCTCCGCTGGTTTCGTACCGCTCGACTACATCCGGCAGCGACTTCAGGCTGTTAAAAGGACTGTTCGGTTACGGCTCGGATAAGGAAGGGGCTTCACTGAGCCTGCTGTGGATACCGTTCAGGCTGTAGATCATTTAGATATTTAAAACCAATGACAGGAGACCATCATGACAATTAAACAGCAGCTGGAGAAATTCCTGGAGTCACCCGCCTTCGGCGTTGTGGGCGCTTCCACCAACCGCCACAAGTTCGGCAACAAGGTGCTGCGCTGCTACCTGCAGCACGGCCGGACGGCTGTCCCGGTCAATCCCAATGAAACCGAGATCGAGGGGGTGGCCAGCGTCGCAACCATCGGAGACCTGCCGGCGGAGGTAAAGAGCATTTCGATGATCACACCGCCGGCCGTGACCGCGCAGCTGGTCCCACTGGCAATCGCCAAGGGCATCGAGAATATCTGGATGCAGCCCGGCGCCGAGCATCCCGATGCGGTGGCTCTCTGTCGTGAAGCCGGCATCAATGTCATCGCCGACGGCAGCTGTTTGCTGGTGGTGCTGGGCTATCATGATCATTAAGTTTCCAGGCCTGTAACCGGCTTATCCGGTTACGCCTCTTGTATATCAGCCGTCTCCGTTGACCGGAGGCGGCTTTTTGTTTGATAGAATCATGGTTTACTGGTTGGGAGTGTTTTGAGTGTAGTGTCTTCTGTGTGTCATGCTGGTAGATATTTGTGCAATGATATCATGTTATTGAAGATTGGATTATTATAAAAATATGTTTGCATTCATGCCAATTATGATTTAATGTGCCAATCTCTTCGGTTTGAAGTGCCAGGTGTTTTTCTAAGAACATTGATCAGCGGTGAAACGGAGTTTCCATGTCACAGCACGCACATAAGACGGAACAGAGCGGTTTTGTGGGGTCCGTCAGCGACATGTCGCTGGCCGATATTGTCCAGATCAAGGGTGTCAACCGCTATTCCGGCTGCCTGGTGGTTGAGCATCGCAACAAGAGCGGGGTCATTTTTTTCCGTGAAGGAGAGGTGGTTCATGCCGAACAGGAGGAACTCAGCGGCGAAGAGGCTTTTTACTCGATCATGGGGTGGGGTGCCGGAACTTTCCGGAGCGAGCCCAAGGTGTCCACTACCAGCAGAACCATTGAACAACCGTTGGGGTTTCTGGTGTTGGAGGCGTTGCGGCGCCTGGACGAAGCCAATGTCGCTGCGGTTCCGGCTCTGCCGTCCGGGAGCGGGAAAGTGGAAAAGGGTGCGGGTATGAGTGATGTGGGCAGCCGTCTCAAGGCTCTGCCGGATGTCGAACAGGCGCTGATCATGACCAAGGAGGGCGCGATTGCCGGTGACAGTTCCTATCAGGCGGAATTTCTGGGGGCCAATGGCCTGTTCCTGGCACAGTTCGCTGCGCAGCTCGGTTCACAGTCCGGTTTTGGCGAATTGAAGTCAGTGACCGTGCATGGGGGGGAGCGCCACCTGTTCCTGTTTGATTCCAGACGGCATTACCTCTGCGTTTCCGCCAATGGCAGCGGCAATGTGAACGCGCTAGATTCCGACATCCGCCGGGAACTGGCAAAAAAAGCGGGGGGCTGACATGCAGAACATCTTGCAGGGACTGACATCGGTGCCGGGTGTTATGGGGGGTATGCTTTCGGATGAGCGCGGCAATGTGCTGGAGCATTCGTTTCCGCCATTCTTTGATCAGGGCATGATCAGCGGAGTCGCTGAAATGTTGCATGACGGCGCGGTCGGTCTGCAGGAGGCAACCGGCGGGGTCAAGCTTTTTGACGTCCGCTTCGAGCTGGGACGGATTCTGATCAAATCATTGCCGAAAATGTTCATGGTCGTGCTCTGTCAGCCGACCATAAATGTGCAGCTGTTGTTCATCTCGCTGAATATCGCCATCAAAAAACTGGAGAAACTCCCCCTCGAACAGCTGTTGGAGCAACCATCCCGTCCGGCCGCGCCGGTTTTGCAGGCGCCACAGCAGGTCGATGCTCGTCGTCCCCTGCCTGCCACCCCGGCTTATTCCGATTACCGGGCGCTGACCGATGCCAAGGGGGTGCTGCTGACCTGCGAAATCATGAAAAAAACAGCCAGCACGTTCTGGGATTCGATGACCGACAGTGCCAGTGTCAACCGCAACACCGCTCTGGAGATCAGCAACTTCTTCAACACCGGTCCCTTCAGGAAGCTTACTATAACCAACCGCGCCACCGGAGCCGGCAAGCACATCCCGGTCAACGTGATCCAGCACGACCGTGATCACGCCTACGACGGCAAGCTGGTGGTTACGCTGGCTGTGGCCGAATTACTCAAGGTGAAGGAAGGTGATCAGCTGCGGGTCGAGGTTGTCGTGGGAGGCGGGATTCTGGGTTGGGAAGGCATATGATGGAGGGTTGGAGGATATTTATAGCCGTATGGTGAGTAAATGCTTGCCATAACAACGAAAACCTGACATAGTCACATACTTCGACGGGCAGCAATGCCCGTCGTTTTATTTTCAGGAATTGAGGAGCTTTACCGATGCAGGAACGAATCAGAAATATCGCAATTATCGCCCACGTTGACCACGGAAAGACTACCCTGGTTGATGCCATGCTGAAGCACTCCGGAGTTTACCGGGAGAACGAAGCTATTACCGAGCGGGTCATGGACTCGAATGACCTGGAAAAGGAACGCGGCATCACCATTCTGGCTAAAAACCTTTCCATTCATCATGGCTCCTACAAGATCAATATCGTTGACACTCCCGGCCATGCCGACTTCGGCGGCGAGGTGGAGCGCGTGCTGAAGATGGTTGATTCGGTGCTGCTGCTGGTGGACGCGCTGGACGGCCCCATGCCCCAGACCCGCTTCGTTCTGAAAAAGTCCCTCGACCTGGGACTGAAGCCGATCGTTGTCATCAACAAGATCGACCGTCCCGGCAGCCGGCCGGACGAAGTTTTGAACATGGTTTTCGACCTGTTCTGCGAACTTAACGCCTCGGACGACCAATTGGATTTCCCGGTGGTCTACACCAGCGCCAAGTTGGGATACGCCAAGCTGGACATCAATATCGAATCTACCAACCTGGAACCGCTCTTTGCGGTGATCGAATCCAATGTCCGCCCTCCCAAGGGTGACATCAATGCACCCTTCCAGATGTTGATTGCCAACATCGATTACAACGATTATATCGGACGCATGGCCACTGGCCGTATCTTCAACGGCAAGGTCCGTTCCGGTGAAACCGTTGCCATGATCAAGGCCGACGGAACCGTCACCAAGGGCCGTATTTCCAAGCTGCTCGGTTATGAAGGGCTGAAACAGGTTGATATCGAAGAGGCCGGCACCGGTGACATCGTGACCGTGGCCGGGTTTGAAGATGTCAGCATCGGTGAGACCCTGGCCTCGGCCGAGAACCCCATCGCGGTTCCCTACGTCTGCATCGACGAGCCGACCCTCTCCATGAACTTCATGGTCAATACCTCACCTTTTGCCGGTCGTGAAGGCAAGTGGGTCACCTCGCGTAATATCCGTGAACGCCTGACCAAAGAGCTGCGTGTCAACGTTTCCCTGCGGGTCGAAGATACGGACAGCGCCGATACGTTCCAGGTTTCCGGGCGGGGTGAGCTGCATCTATCGATCCTGATAGAGAACATGCGCCGCGAAGGTTTCGAGCTGGCAGTTTCCAAGCCGGAGGTTATCGTCCGTATCAAGGACGGCGTCAAGATGGAACCGATGGAGTACCTGGTTGTGGATGTGGCTTCCGAGTTTCAGGGGGCGATCATCGAAAAAATGGGACCTCGCAAGGGCGAGATGGTGGCGATGGCCCCCATGGGCGAAATGGTCCGCCTTGAATTCGTAATCCCGGCCCGAGGCCTGATCGGTCTGCGCGGCGAAGTTTTGACCGACACGCGTGGCACCGCGGTAATGACCCACACATTCCATGAGTATGCCCCCTACAAGGGCGAAATCCCGGGACGCAAGAACGGCGTGCTGATGGCGATGGAGCATGGCGAAACCACCGCCTATTCGCTGGATGCCCTCCAGCCGCGCGGGACACTCTTCATCGGGGCCGGGGTCGAGGTCTACGGCGGCATGATCATCGGCCAGCACAACAAGGACAACGACCTGGACGTCAACCCCTGCAAGGGCAAGAAGCTGACCAACGTGCGCGCTTCGGGCACCGACGATGCCATCAAGCTGACCCCGCCGCGTGTCCTGACGCTGGAGCAGGCGCTGGAATTCATCGATGACGACGAGCTGGTGGAAGTGACGCCGCTTTCGATCCGGCTGCGCAAGAAAGAGCTTGATCCGACCAGGCGCAAGCGGGCTGCCAAAGCATAATATTCAGCCACATATTTAAATACAAGTGGCCGGGAATAGTTCTCCCGGCCATTAATTTTATGTTCGCCATTTGGCGAGTTGGGTGGACTTAAATAGCTGGATTTAACCCACACGCAATGTTATATAACCGGATATCTGTAAATTAATCTCCACGCAGGGCTTTTCCGGGGAATGGGTATGGAACAACTCTCTCCACTCACAAATTACCGTGCTTTCAAACGCGCCATAGTTGCTTCGGTGGCCGTGCTGATAATCTTCATCGTAGGTTTTTCAGTCTGGAAGAGCGTGGTGGAGTATCGCCTGACGATTCGCGCGGCGGAGCTGCAGTCGCGCGGATACGCCCGGGCTCTCAAGGAGCATGCCGACCGCTCCTTCAGTGAAGCCGACAACATCCTGCTGGATACCATAGATCATATCAGGAGCCGCGGCGGTATCGAAAAGATGGGCGGTGTCCATCTTCGTGACTTTCTTGATCGTCATCCCCGCAATGTCCCGCAGGTGGGCGCCATAATCCTGATCAATCGGGAAGGTAGGTTGATTGCCCATACCCGGGCAACCATCACCAGGCAAACCAGTATAGCCGACCGTGATTACTTTCTTCATCATCGCAGCCATCCGGATAGTGATGCGCCTTTTCTTTCCCGGCCTGTAAAAAGCAGGGTCAACAACAAGTGGCGCTTCTTCTTGTCGCGACCGATCCGTTCCGCAAATGGCGATTTTGACGGGTTGGTTGCGGTGGCTTTCGAGATGGAGTATTTTCAAAAATTCTACGCCTCGCTCGATCTGGGCAAAAAAGGGCGCATCGTCATTCTGCGCAAAGACGGCGTGATGCTGATGTCGCAGCCGTACAAGGAATCCGACTTCTCGGTAGATTTCAAAAAGTCCCACCTGATCAGAACCTATCTCCCCAAGGACGCCAGCGGTACTTTTCACATCGCCAGCGGCAAGGCGCTGCTGGAGTCAGCCGGTCGCATTATTTCCTACGAATCGCTTGAAAGTTTTCCGGTGGTTGTCAACGCCAACATGGGCACCGACGAGGTGACGGCTTCCTGGAAGAAAAGCACCTATACGCAGGGCTTTATAACCATTGCCGCCTGCCTGGCTTTGATCTCGCTGACAATGCTGCTGCTGCGCCAGATCAAACGCATCGAGCTTGTTTACCGCCGTCAGCTGGAACAGCAGCAGGAAATTTCACAGGCTGCCGCTTCCTGGCAGTCTACCTTTGACTCCGTGGCCGACGCCATCTGGGTCATGGATCTGGATCGTCGCATCCAACGTTGCAACAAGGCCACCGAAACCATATTCGGCAAGGATCAGGATCGTGTCGTTGGGCATCTCTGTTGTGAAGTGGCGCATCATGGAGCCCATCCACTGGCGACCTGTCCGTTCCAGAAGATGCTGGACAGTGGCCAGAGGGCTTCAATGCAGCTTATGATCTCCGGTCGCTGGTTTGAGGTCTCGGTTGATCCGATTCTGGATGGTACCGGCACGATCACGGGAGCTGTCCATATCGTGTCGGATATAACTGAATCCAAAATGGCCGAGGAACGCTACCGGATGCTGGTTGACAATCTTCCGGTCGTCACCTGGCAGTCGGACGAACATGGCAATACCTATTTTATCAGCCGGGTTTCGGAGAAAATCGAGGGATACACTCCCGAAGAGATCTATGCCGGGGGAGAGGCGCTCTGGTTTGCAAGAGTTCACCCGGACGACCTGCAAGCGGTCTTGAAGGCGTTCAAGGGGCTGTTCGCCGGTGATGACATGTACGATGTCCAATACCGCATCAGGCACAAAGAGGGACATTGGATTTGGGTGCATGATTTCGCCTATGCCACCACGCTGCAGGGCGGGGTTCGAGTTGCCCATGGCGTTTTCAGTGATGTGTCTGCCCGCAAGCAGGCCGAAGACGAGCGTGACGAGCTGGAGATGCGTTTGAGCCAGTCGCAGAAGATGGAGGCGATCGGGCATCTGGCGGGCGGCATCGCCCATGACTTCAATAATCTACTGACTCCCATCCTTGGCTATGCCGAAATGGCGGTCGCCTCGATTCCCGATTCCGACCCGTTGTTGACAAAGCTTTCAGGCATCATTGCCGCCGCTCACAAGGCCAAGGATTTGACCAGGCAGTTGTTGAGCTTCGGCCGTCAGCGGCCGGTCTCGGCCGAGCCGGTCGATCTGAACGAGGTGGTAATCTCCTTCAACGACATTCTTAGACGCACAGTTCGGGAAAGTATCCGCATCGATATGATTCTGGATCCCGAAGGGGCATACATCAAGGCCGACAGATCGCAGATGGAGCAGATAATTCTCAATCTGACCGTCAATGCCCAGGATGCGTTCAATGGTGTTCATGGCAGGATCAACATCGAAACCTGCCGCGTGACGATGGACGGTGAATCCCTGCGCATGCATCCCGGGATGGCGGCTGGAGAATATGTATTGCTGTCGTTCCGGGACAATGGTTGCGGAATGAGCACCGATGTGGTGAGCCACATCTTCGAGCCGTTTTTCACCACCAAGCCGGTAGGCCATGGAACCGGGCTCGGGCTGGCTACGGTCTACGGCATCGTCAAGCAGCATGGCGCCCATATCGCCGTTACGAGCCATGTGGGGGAAGGCACCACCTTCAATATATATTTCCCCAGTTGCGAGCAGCCGGACTCGATGAAACCGCAAATCACTGTGGCCGGGACTGGCAAGCATTCAGGGGACGCAACCGTGCTGCTGGTCGAAGATAACGATATGGTCAGGGAGATGGTCAGGGAAATGCTGGAGGCCGCCGGTTACAGGATAATTGCCACGGCCGACCCGCACCGGGCTCTGGAGCTGGTTGCCGGAAACAACGTTGCTGTCGATTTGCTGGTGTCGGATGTGGTCATGCCCGGCATGAACGGCCCGGAGCTGTACGAACGGCTGGTTCTGCATGCGCCGTCCCTCAAGGTTGTCTATATATCCGGATACCCTATGAACCCGGCCATGCGCGGCGGCACGCTCGAGGATGAGGTCAGTTATCTGCAGAAACCATTTACCGCCGAAGCCCTGTTGGAGAGGATCCTCCAGGTTTTGTAACACATCCTTCAAATGGAGAGAGGGGACGCGTTGAACCGTGTCCCCTCTTTCCCCCTTCTGTTTACCAATTGGCCGTTTCCGGCCTGCTTCAAAATGAAATGCTTGCAGTGACGCTGATGCCGTTGATCGCCACGGTTTCCGGCCTCTGTGGCGTGCGTTGCTGCTCTACGGGTTTCAGTTGGTCGAGAGGGTCGTTGTATGCGACCACAAAGCGTGCACAGCCGCACTGGATCAGGAGATCCCCCTTGTCGTCGAGTCTGATCGGGAACTTGCGGCGGGCGGGAAGGGACGGGATCTCGGGTCTGGCTGAAATCGATTCCGGGCCTCGGTAAAGAAACAGTATTTCTTCGGCATTTGCCGGCGCTGCCGGCAAAATCAGGGCAAATACGAGGATGAGGAGTGCTGCGATGCTGCTTTTTGTTCGAGGTAGCCGGGCCATCATTCTCTCCCCCTTAGTGGGCATTGCGCGGCTGGCGCAACGTACGGCGACAAAAAAACGGGTCGCCATCTCGTTGAGATATTTCGGCGACCCGGCTGTCTCGGGGAGACCCTTGGGCTTTCCGTCCCATCCTCGCGGATGGTTTAGTAGTATCGTTTATCCCGCTGTAATCTGTGTAATCACGTTGCAAGCATATTTTGTGCCCGTCGGTTGTATATGATATTTTTCAGTAAATACGGGTTGTTAGGCTGTGTTGTTCTTCCTGCGGTTGTGAGGTGGCTGCCGTTAAATGGCGTTAGTATGCCATTTTGCGGAATTTTGACTCCGTTATTTCCCAGAAGTGTAGCTTGCCGGCGGATGCAGTGATGGCTGATGATACTCCACAAGTAATCTGGTGATTTTTGGCTGTTTGGGTGATATAGTGCCGGCATTGTTCGAGGACATTCCAAGCGGAGTATTGCACATGGCACAGCAAAAGATCTATCTGGTTGGGGCGGGTATCACGGGCTGGGAAGGCTTTACCGCCAAGGCGCTGGAAATCATCGGCAAGGCCGATGTGCTGATCGGTCATCAACGGCATCTGGACATATTTCCTGATTTTGCCGGAGAGAAGCGGGTGCTGGGCGACCTGTCAGAGTTGATGGAGTTCCTCAGGCATACCGAACAGCGGGTTGTGGTTCTCGCATCGGGCGATCCGGCCTTTTTCGGTGTGTCGCGTTTTCTGCTCCGCAATCTATCCAAGGACCGGATCGAGATCTTCCCCAATGTCACCAGCATGCAGTATGCCTTTGCGCGCATCAAGGAACCGTGGGACGACGGCATCTTTGTTTCGGTGCATGGTCGCGGAATGCATCCGGCGATTGACAAGATCATTGCCGCCGAAAAAGCCTGCGTTCTGACCGACAGGGTCAATACTCCCAAGGCGATTGCCGCCGAGTTGATCGAACGGGGCGCCGAAGGGTACGAGGCCTGGCTGTGCGAAGACCTGGGTATGCCGACCGAGAAGTTCACCAAAACCACGGTGCGCGGCCTTTTGGAAATAAGCTCCTCGGAGCTGAATATCCTGATCCTGATCCGTACCTATGAGCCGAACCTGATTCACTATCCGTTGATCGGAATCGAAGACGACGAGTTCCACACCTCCAAGAAGCTGATCACCAAGCAGGAGGTGCGGGCCGTCACGCTGGCCAAATTGCAGCTGCAGGACGACTTGGTGCTGTGGGATATAGGCGCCGGCAGCTGCTCTGTTTCGATCGAAGCCTCCAACCTGATGCCGAACGGCCGTATTTTCGCGGTGGAAAGAAACCAGCAGTGTATCGGTTTCATTGCCGAAAACCTGAAAAAATTCTGTACCCGCAATATCAAGCTGATCGAAGCCTTTGCTCCGGAAGGGCTGGATGACCTGCCCGATCCGGACCGGGTCTTTATCGGCGGCGCAGGCGGCAAGCTGGACGAGATTATCGATGTGATTTCGCTGCGGCTGAAGTCGGAAGGGGTTGTGGTGATCAACGCGGTAACGCTTGATACCCTGACCAGGGCGGTGGAGTTTCTGGAGGACCACGGTTTCACGGTCGAGGCCACCTGCGTCAATATCGCCAAGACCCGCAACCTGACCGAATACAAGATGTTCGAGGCCCAGAACCCGGTCTATGTTATCACGGCCAGGAAAGGTGGCGAATAGTGCCTCTGATCCATGCCGTCGGCGTCGGTCCCGGCGATCCGGAACTTCTGACTCGCAAAGCCGAAATGGTTCTGCGCCGGGCCGATGTTATCCTGGCGCCGGTATCCAACCCCTCCGAAGCCAGTGTGGCCCTGGCTACGATCCGCGAGTTCATCGACGAGGAGCGCCAGCAGGTCATCGTACACCAGTTCCCAATGACCTCCGACCGTGCCCGCCTGGTTCCGGCCTGGAATGAGGCGGCCGAACTGATCGCCGGGCACGCCGAAGCCGGGCGCGAGGTGGCCTTCATCACCATCGGCGACCCGCTCTTCTATTCCACCTTTATCTACCTGCTGCGCATCCTGCGCGAAAAGTGGCCGCATTTGCCGGTCGGGATCGTTCCCGGCATCTCCAGCATCAACGCCGCCGCGGCCCAGGCCGCGTTGCCGCTGGTGGAAGCCGAGGAGAAGATGGCGGTCGTGCCGGCCACCGCCGGAATTGAACAGATCGCCGCCGCCCTGGCCAACTTTGAAACGGTCGTCCTGCTGAAGGTCAAGCCGCTCTACTCCGATATCCTGCAACTTCTCCGCCGGACCGGCCGCGGGGGGAGCACCGTATTCGTCGAGCGGGTCGGCAGTCCCCGCCAGAAGATTCTCACCGATTTCGCCGAAATCTCGGCCCATTCACCGGATTACCTGTCGCTGTTGATTGTCAAACAGCCATGTTCCTCGTAAAACTCCTCATCTCCAACCTGATCATCGTCGTCTGTGTGCTGATCGGCAAACGTTTCCCTTCCCTGGGCGGTTTGATCGCGACCATGCCGCTCACCAGCCTGATCGTACTGCTCTGGCTGGCCAGCGACAACCCCGGCGATAAAAAAATGATTACCGGCTACACCCAAGGGGTGCTGTGGGGTATCGGACCGACGGTACTTTTCTTCATCGCCACCTTTTTCTGCCTGCGCAAGGGGCTGGAGCTGCCGGCGGCGCTGGCGATTGGTGGTCTGCTGTGGCTGGGGGGCGCGTTGCTGCACCAGTGGATGCTGCGGTAATGATTCCTCCTTTCATTATAGAAAACCCGCCAGCTCACAAGCAGGGCATGATGCATAACCTGCTTACCGGGAGGATACGGCTGATATGACGTTGTTATCATAAACTGAAATTGTATCTTGCCTTATTTTAGTTTTCAGCTAATATCTAAAATAGCAGCGATGGTTATTTTAGATTTCCAGGTGGATTTGTAGCCATGAAAAAATTCCAGTCAGGTCATTATGTCCAGCAGGGGCACTACAAGAGTTTCCAGCCAAGCCTGATCAATCGTGCATGGTTGCTGGATGATATGGGGTTGATTCAGCTGCTTGGTCAGGCAGACCGGGAGTTGGGGCGTCTGGATATGTATTCGGACTATATCCCCAACCTTGATTTGTTCATTCGTATGCATGTTCTCAAGGAGGCCACCCAGTCGAGCAAGATCGAAGGCACCCGAACAAACATGGAAGAGGCCCTTCTTGACAAAGAGGATGTGGCGTTGGATAAGCGGGATGACTGGGAAGAGGTCCAAAACTACGTAGCCGCCATGAATGAGGCGATTGACAATCTACATACCCTGCCGTTTTCAGCGCGTTTGATCAAGGAGACTCACAGGACACTGCTACAAGGGGTGCGCGGCAAGCACAAACTGCCGGGAGAATTCAGGGAAAGCCAAAACTGGATTGGCGGTGCGACCATCAGTGACGCGGTTTTCGTTCCGCCGGTGCATACGTCAATCGGGGAACTGATCAGCGATATAGAAAAATTCGCCCACAATGAAGAACATTATTTTCCGGAACTGCTGAAAATTGCCCTGATACATTATCAGTTTGAAACTATCCATCCGTTTCTGGACGGCAATGGCCGGGTTGGCAGGCTGATGATTACCCTGTATCTGGTCAACAAGGGGATACTGAAACAGCCGCTGCTGTACCTGTCGGATTTTTTCGAGCGCAACCGCTCAAACTATTATGACAATCTTATGAGGCTGAGGGATAAGAACGACTTGTTGCGGTGGTTCAAATTCTTCCTGGTAGGAGTTATCGAAACCGCCAAAAACGGTATTCAGACTTTCGATAATATCCTCAAACTCCAAAAACAGGTTGAGGCGCAAATCCAAACTCTGGGGAGCCGGGCATCTAATGCGCAAAAAGTGCTCAATTACCTGTATCGGCAGCCATTGGTTGACGCCGCCAAGGTTGGCGAGGTGGCAGAAATTTCCCCTGCATCAGCTTACAAGCTGATTGTCGATCTTGAGCAGTTTGGAATACTGAAAGAGATTACCGGCGGTAAGCGCGGCAAACAATACCTGTTTGACAGCTACCTGCAATTATTCAGATAATAATATGGCCAATAAAACACCTGGTCAGATCAGACCCTGCAACTGCCGCACGCATTCCCCAAAAACTCCGTCCAGCGGCGCCCGCACCAGCAGTTCCTTCCCTTTTGCATCCAACAGCGTCATCTCGGAACAGTGCAGCATCATCCGCTCCGCCGGTTGGTTGCCGTAGGTCGGGTCGCCGATAATCGGCATTCCGCCGTATTCCAGGTGCACCCGAATCTGGTGGGTGCGTCCGGTCAGCGGCCTGGCTTCCACCAGCGAAAGTTCGCCGGATGATGACAGCAGCCGGAATTCGGTCACCGCGGAGCGGCCGCCGCCGACGATGCCGTACCTGGCCGAAGCGATCTTGCCGATCGGGGCGTCCACGGTCCAGCTTTTCTGCTCCGGCTGGCCGCTGATCAGCGCCAGATAGCGTTTGTCCACGTCTCCATCGTGAAAGCGCTTCGACAGCCAGGCCGCCGCCGGTTTGTGCTTGGGAAACAGCATGGCGCCCGAGGTGCCGCGATCCAGGCGATGGATCACGCGAGCCGGTTCATTGTTGCCCTGCGTTTTGAAATATTCGGCCACCCAGTATTCCAGCGTACCCTTCAGTTGGTAGGGGGTGCGCTGGGTGTTGATTCCGGCCGGTTTGTTGACCGCGATCAGTTCGGCGTCCTCGTACAGGAGCGCTTCCGGGGGCAGCAGCAGCTCGCGGAAGCGTCCCGCCTCCATCACGCCGATCTCGAATGTATCCCCGCTCTTTACGCTGCGCGATGCTACCCGCACCATGGCGGAATTCACCGCGCAGCCGCCGCGGTCGATGATCCGCCGCGCCTCTGATTTGCTGACATTGCCGCAGAGCGTGGCGATGGCGTCATCCAGGCGCAGTCCGTGATGTTGATTGCCGATGGTTTTTCTGATTATCATGCTACCGTAGTAACCTGTTTGACGATCGATTTCAAACAAAATCCCTGTGGCGAAAGCCACCCGTTTCTGTTAATCTCTGCCGCCATGTTATCAACATCTGATTCGGAAATACCGCTGCTGCGCGGACCGGTGGCGCTTTCGCACCTCCTGGCGCGCTGTTTCGTGCGACCGGGAGACCGGGCGGTGGATGCCACCTGCGGCAACGGCCATGATACTCTGCTGCTGGCCGGTCTGGTCGGCTCACAAGGGCATGTGTGGGGATTTGACGTGCAGCAGCCGGCGATCGTCGAGACCGGTCGCAAGCTGGTCGGGGCCGGTCTGGCAGAGCGTGTGACGCTGCTGCACTCCGGGCACGAGCATCTTGCCAGGTACCTGGCTGTTCCGCTGCAGGCGGTGATGTTCAACCTGGGATACCTGCCCGGCGGTGATCGGGCGGTTGTGACCCGTCCGGAGACTACCCTGAACGCTCTGGAACAGTCGCTGCAACTGCTGGCGCCGACTGGAGTCGTGCTGATGACGATCTATCCGGGCCACAGTGGCGGCGACGATGAACGGCAGGCGGTTGACGGCTGGGCCGCCGCCCTCGATCCCCGCAAATACCATAGCTGGCGCATGGGACAACTGAATGTCGCCTGTGATGCGCCATACTGCATCATCATCCAGAAAGCCTGCTGACATGTTATTCACACTGCTTCCATTCATCGTCATCCTGCCGGCTCTGGCCTATTCGCTGATTTCACTGGTCTGCGCTGCAAAATACTTCAAGAGCCTTACAGGGCCGGTCGGCGCCGGCGCGCATCCGGGTGTGTCGATCCTGAAACCGGTCAAGGGGATGGATGCCGGCAGTTACGACAATTTTGCATCGTTCTGCCGCCAGAACCATGCCGGGGCGCTCCAGTTGATCTTTGCCGCGGCATCGCCCGATGACCAGGTGATTCCGGTGATCCGTCAGCTGATGGCAGATTTTCCGGAACACGACATCTCGCTGGTGATCAATCCGGCCATTCATGGCCCCAACTACAAGGTCTCCAATCTGATCAACGCATTCCCCAAGGCCCGGCACGACATCATCATCGTCTGCGACAGCGACATCCGTGTCACAGGCGACTATCTGAAATCTGTTACAAGCCATTTCAGCGACCCAAAGGTCGGTCTGGTGACCTCGCTCTACCGCACCTCGTCGGTGCCCGGTGTCGCTACCGCGCTCGAAGCGACCGGTTTCACCGCCGAGATGATCCCGAATGTACTGGTGGCGCTGCAGCTGGAAGGGCTCTCCTTTGCCTTGGGCGCTTCGATGGCGGTCCGGCGTGAAGCGCTGGCATCCATCGGCGGTTTCCAGGCGCTGGCCGACTACCTGGCCGATGACTACCAGTTGGGCAATAAAATCCACCTGTCCGGCTGGCGGATCGCACTGGATGGCTGTTTCGTGGAAAGCATGGTCAAGGCCGAAAACCTGATTTCGGTGCTTTCCCGGCAGCTGCGCTGGGCCCGTACGATGCGTGTCAGCCGCCCCGGAGGCTATCTGGCCTCGGGCATTACGCTCCCCTTTCCCGCCGCGCTTCTGGCCACGCTGATTGCACCTTCGCCGGCTTCGGCGCTATCCGCCATTGTGCTGCTGTATGCGGTGCGCATGCTGGTCTGCACGCTCTTCAGCCGTGTATTCGTCCGGGACGGCCTCTTTCCGCGCTGGCTCTGGCTGCTGCCGCTACGCGACATGCTGGCCTTCTTCACCTGGGCCCTCTCCTTTCTGGGCAACCGTGTGGAGTGGCGCGGCAGCCGCTTCGTGCTGAAGCCGGGTGGCAAGATCGAGGAGCTGGTTTGATCCGCATCCCATACTTCCACGGAGTGCCGGATACGGGCCTGCTGCGATGAAAATCACCCTGTTGACCCATTCAAAAGAGTTTGGCAAACGCTCCAACACCGGCAGTCTGGTGGTGGATGTGCTGGGAGCCGCCGCCGAGCAGGTGCGTTGGGACCGGATGAATCCGCCGGCCACACTGCTCAGGGAGATCGAGGCGGGCGGCGTGGCGCTGGTATATCCGGGGGCGACGGATGAGCGCGACGGCGATCTGAGCGGAATCGAGCACTTCATAATCATCGACGGCACCTGGCACGAGGCCCGCAAGATCCACCAGCGCAGCCCCTACCTTCAGAATATCCGCCGGGTCTGTCTGAAACCCGTCGGGAAATCGCTCTACAATCTCAGGAAAAATCAGAAGGAAGCCTGTCTGTGCACCGCGGAATGTGTGATCGAGCTTCTGCTATGCAAGGGGCATATGGACGAGGCGCAGCGGTTGCGTGACGAATTTCTTTCCTTCATCAGGCCGCAGGGGGCTTTGCGCGGCCAAGTGCAGGGACATTAGCGCATAAACTGTTCCGGTAAAAAACGGTTGACACATCCCGTGTAAAAGCATAAAAAGAATGAACGTTCATTCCATTAATGAGGAGTTGTGTGCATGGCAAAGCCGGACAAGCGGGATGAGATCGTTCGTGCCGCTCTGGAACTTATTGCTGAAAACGGTTTCCACGGCGCTCCGATGGCGATGATAGCCGACAAGGCCGGTGTGGGCGCCGGGACGATCTATCGCTACTTTGAAAACAAGGATGTTCTGATAAACGAGTTGTATCGGGAGCTGGAACAGAGGTTGTTAACTGTTCTGATGGATGGATATTCTCCGGATAAATCGGTCAGGGAGCGCTTTATCCATCTCGGCACCGCAGTCCTGCGTTACTGCATTTCCAATCCGCTTGATTTCCGCTATCTGGAACAGTTTCACAACTCGCCCTACGGCGTGGTTCATCGCCGGGACAAGATTTCAGGGGAAGCAGATGATAAAGATATTTATCGTAAACTGTTTGAGGAAGGCCTGTCCCGGCAAGTAATCAAGGATCTGCCGCTGGTGATGCTGTTCTCGCTGGCGTTCGGCCCACTGATATCGGTGGCGCGCGATCACATCCTCGGCTTTGTATCTTTGGATGATGACTTGATCGTAAAAATCATCGCCGCCTGTTGGGACGGGTTGAAGCGCTGATGTTCAATGCAGTTACTATATATCATATTCAAGATCAGAATGAATGTTCATTCTACAAAATCGCAGAGGTGTCTATGCAAGTCATGTACAGAAGCAGATTAATTGCAACCGTTGGAATTCTTGCCGTCGGACTGGCGTTGGCCGGGTGCGGAAACAAAAAAAATGCCGGCGGCCCGCCCCCTAGCGGACCTCCCGAGGTCGGGGTGGTGGCTGTCAAGACGGAAAGAGTGGCTTTGACCACGGAACTGCCGGGGCGCACGTCACCTTTTCTGATTGCCGAGGTGCGGCCCCAGGTGGGTGGCATCATCCGGAAGCGCCTGTTCAGCGAGGGCTCGGATGTAAAGGCCGGCCAGGTGCTGTACCAGATTGACCCGGCAACCTATCAGGCCGCGTTTGCCAGCGCCAAGGCATCCGAAGCCAGGGCCGAGGCCAACCTGATACCGGCCAGGCTCAAAGAGGAACGCTACCGGGATCTGGTGAAAATCAAGGCGGTCAGTCAGCAGGATTATGATGATGCCTATGCCGCTCTCAAACAGGCCGAAGCCGATGTGGCTTCCGTCAGGGCCGCCGTGGAAACCGCCCGCATCAACCTAGCCTATACAAGGATTACCGCGCCGATTTCGGGTCGCATCGGCCGTTCAACCGTGACCGACGGTGCACTGGTGACCGCCAGTCAACCGGCTGCCTTGGCCACGATCCAGCAACTGGGTTCAATGTATGTGGATGTGACCCAATCCAACGCCGATATGTTGAAGCTCAGGCAGAGCCTGGCCAGCGGTCTGCTTAAAAACAGCGGCACGGCCCAGTCGCGTGTCAGGCTGTTGCTGGAGGATGGCAGCGCCTATCCGTTGCCGGGTGTCCTGAAATTTTCAGAAGTCACGGTTGATCAGAGCACCGGTTCCATCACGTTGCGGGCGATCTTCCCCAACCCGAAGAATACCCTGCTGCCGGGCATGTTCGTCCGCGCGATCCTGGAAGAAGGCGTCAGCGAGCAGGCAATTCTGGTCCCGCAACGCGGTGTTACACGAAACCCGAAAGGTGATGCCGTTGTGATGCTGGTCGGGGCCGAAGAAAAGGTTGAGCCGCGACCGATCAAGGTCGTTCGCACGGTTGGCGACAGCTGGCTGGTTAGCGATGGGCTGAAGGTTGGAGACCGTGTCATCCTGGAGGGATTGCAGAAGGCGAGACCGGGCACACCGGTCAAGGCGGTGCCGTTTGGCAGCGCTCCGGCAGCTCCTGCTGCGACTGCAGCACAACCAGTTGCCGCAAAAAAATAAAGGAGCTTTCCCATGCCTCGTTTTTTCATAAATCGCCCGATTTTTGCCTGGGTAATTGCCATCATGGTGATGCTTATCGGTCTGCTGGCGATCAAGACACTGCCGGTTTCCCAGTATCCGCCGATAGCACCGCCGCAGATTACTATCAACGCCATGTATCCGGGGGCCTCGGCCCAGACGGTGCAGGACACCGTCACCCAGGTGGTGGAGCAGAAGCTGAACGGCATCGACAACCTGATCTACATGTCCTCCACCAGTGATTCCGCCGGCGCCGTGGCTATCAACCTGACCTTCAAGGCCGGCACCGATCCGAATATCGCCCAGGTACAGGTGCAGAACAAGCTGCAATTGGCGACACCGCTGCTTCCCCAGATTGTTCAACGACAGGGGATCCAGGTGGTCAAGTCCACCAAGAACTTTCTGCTGATCATAGGCCTGGTCTCCGAGGACGGCTCCATGAGCCGCTACGACCTGACCGATTATGCGGTTTCCAACGTCCAGGATATTGTCAGCCGGGTTGAGGGGGTCGGTGAACTGCAGATGTTCGGTTCCCAGAACGCGATGCGTATCTGGCTGAATCCGAGCAAGCTGAACAATTACCAACTGACCACCAACGATGTCATGGCCGCGCTGCAGGCGCAGAACGCCCAGGTTTCAGCCGGTCAGTTCGGTGGCAATCCGGCCGCGCCCGGGCAGCAACTGAATGCTACCATCACCGCCCGTACCCTGCTGCGGACTGTCGAAGATTTTGATTCCATCATTCTGCGCACCAACAGTGACGGTTCCACGGTCAAACTAAAGGATGTGGCTGAAAGCAAGATCGGCACGGAGAATTACGACATAGAGGCCCGCTACATGGGTAAACCGCTGGGTGGCATGGCAATCCGACTGGCAGCCGGCGCTAACGCCCTGGATACTGCCAACAGGGTCAAGGCAAAGATGGCGGAGTTGTCCAGATACTTCCCGGCCGGCATGAAAGTGGTCTACCCCTACGACACCACGCCGTTTGTCAAAATATCGATCGAAGAGGTGGTCAAGACCCTGATAGAGGCGGTTTTCCTGGTGTTTGTGATCATGTTTCTCTTCCTGCAGAACATCCGTGCCACCTTGATCCCGACCATCGCGGTGCCGGTGGTATTGCTGGGAACCATGGGGGTGCTCTCGGCCTGCGGTTTTTCGATCAACACCCTGACCATGTTTGCACTGGTTATCGTCATTGGCCTGTTGGTTGACGACGCCATCGTCGTCGTCGAAAACGTGGAACGAATCATGTCCGAGGAGGGACTGTCTCCGAAAGAGGCGACCATCAAGTCCATGGGGCAGATTACCAGCGCCCTGTGGGGCATCGCCACGGTACTGACGGCGGTCTTTCTGCCGATGGCGTTTTTTGGCGGCTCCACCGGTGTCATCTACCGTCAGTTTTCGATCACCATCATTTCCGCCATGATCCTCTCGGTGCTGGTGGCCATGACTCTGACACCGGCGCTCTGCGCGACGCTCTTAAAGCCGGTTGAAAAGGGTCATACACCGGGCGAATGTGGCTGGTTCTGCCAGTTCTTCCGCTGGTTCAACAAGATATTCGACTTCTGCAGGGTCAAGTATGAGGGCATCGTCGGGCGCTCCTTCAGCAGGCCTGTGCGCTATCTGGTGGTTTACGGCGCCGTGGTTGCAGGGATGGTGTTCCTGTTCATGCGACTGCCGACCTCCTTCCTGCCGGATGAGGATCAGGGCTTCATCATCTGCCAGATCCAACTCCCGGCCGGGGCCACCCAGGAGCGCACCCTGAAGGTTGTCGAACAGCTGGAAAAACATTTTCTGGAGAAGGAACAAAAAACAGTGGAGGCGGTGATTACCGTGGCCGGTTTCAGCTTTGCCGGTCGTGGTCAGAACATGGGTCTGGCCTTTGTCAGGCTCAAGGACTGGAAGTACCGTCAGAGCCCTGACCTGAAAGCGCCGGCAGTGGCCGGCAGGGCCATGGGAGCTTTTTCAAAGTTCAGGGACGGCATGGCATTTGCCTTCTCACCGCCGGCGGTGGTGGAGTTGGGGCAGGCCAACGGTTTTGACTTCATGCTGCAGGACCGTAGCGGTCTGGGACATGAGAAGCTGATGGAGGCCCGTAACCAACTGCTGGGTATGGCGATGAAAAATCCCAAACTGATAGCGGTGCGTCCCAACGGCCAGGATGACTCCCCCCAGTTCAAGCTCGACATCGACGATGTGCGGGCCGGCGCTCTGGGAGTATCACAGGCGGACATCAACAGCGTGCTGGCAACCGCCTGGGGCAGCTCTTACGTCAACGATTTCATCGAAAACGGCCGGGTCAAGAAGGTCTATCTCCAGGCCGACGCCAAGTATCGCATGCTGCCGGAGGATATCGGCAGGTGGTATGTCCGCAACAGCAGCGGCACAATGGTGCCCTTCTCGGCTTTTGCCACCGCTCACTGGCAATATGGTTCCCCCAGGCTGGAGCGATACAATGGCATACCATCGGTGGAAGTCATGGGTCAGGCCGCGCCCGGTATCAGTACCGGCGAGGCCATGGCCGAGATGGAAAAGATGGCCGCGAAGCTCCCTCCCGGTGTCGGTTATGAGTGGACCGGACTATCCTACGAGGAGAAAAACGCGGGGGCACAGGCGCCGGCACTGTATGCCATCTCGCTGCTGGTGGTGTTCCTTTCGGTTGCGGCGCTGTATGAAAGCTGGACCATCCCCTTCGTCAACCTGCTGATGCTGCCGTTGGGCCTGGTGGGCGCGGTCACGGCGGTTTCGCTGCGGATACTGCCTAATGACGTCTATCTGCAGATCGGCCTGTTGACCACGATCGGGCTTTCCACCAAGAACGCGATCCTGATCATTCAGTTCATCAAGGAACAGATGCATCAGGGGCATGAGCTGGTCGATGCGACCCTGTCGGCGGTCAAGATTCGTCTTCGTCCGGTTATCATGACGTCGCTGGCGTTCTTCTTCGGAACGCTGCCGCTGGCGCTCACCAAAGGCGCCGGAGCAGCGGCCCAGAACGCCATCGGTACCGCAGTTACCGGCGGCCTGCTCTCGGCCACCTTCATCGACCTGCTCTTCATTCCGTTCTTCTTTGTCATGATATCCAGGCTGTTTGGGCGCAAGAAATACAAGCCTCACCCTGAAGAACCTGCTGCAGCAACTGTTTCGGAGGTAAACTGAAATGAAACATAAATTACGGATATTGCCGGTATCGTGTCTCGCGCTGGGCGCTCTGCTCTGCCTTTCCGGCTGCACGACCATGGCTCCCAAATACAGTCGTCCCGCCGCTCCTGTTTCGAACGCCTGGCCGGCTGGGCCGGCTTATCAGGAGCAAGCGGCAAAGCAGGCGCAGAAGCCGCTGGACGAGATACCCTGGCGGGAGTTTTTCATCGACGAACAGCTGCGCCAGCTGATCGCGCTGGCGCTGGAGAACAACCGCGACCTGCGGGTGGCCGCGCTCAATATCGAGCGTTTCCGGGCGCTGTACCAGATCCGGCGCTCCGATCTTTTGCCGAAGGTAGACGCATCCGCCGCCGCCACATTCCAGCGCATTCCCGAAGACCTCTCCGGCTCGGGCCGGGCCACGACCGTCGATCAGTACAATCTGGGTCTGGGTGTCAGTTCCTACGAACTGGACCTGTTCGGGCGGGTGCGCAGCCTCAAGGACCAGGCGCTGGAGCAGTTTCTTGCCACGGAGCAAGCCCGGCGCGCTGTCCAGATCAGCCTGGTTTCCCAGGTGGCCGCAGGCTACCTGGCCCTGGCGGCCGACCGTGAGCGACTGCGGCTCGCCAAGGAAACTCTTTCCAACCAGCAGGAGTCTTTCAAGCTTATCCAGAGCCGCTTCGATGCCGGCGTTTCCAACGCGCTGACGCTCAACCAGGCCCGAAGCAGTGTTGATACGGCGCGGGTTGACATTGCCCGTTACACCACGCTGGTGGCCCAGGACGAGAACGCCCTGAATCTGGTGGTCGGCTCGCCCATCCCGGCCGGTCTCTTGCCGGCTGCTCTCTCCGAAACGCTGGCAGCTTTGAAGGACGTGTCCCCCGGCCTGCCGTCCGATGTGCTGCTTGGCCGCCCTGATATCCTGCAGGCCGAAGGGCAGCTTAAGGGGGCCAACGCCAACATCGGCGCCGCACGGGCCGCGTTTTTTCCCAAAATTACGCTGGTTTCGTCAATCGGCCTCGGCAGCGACGACCTGGCCGGTCTATTCAAGCCGGGCGCCTTTGCCTGGAAATTCGCGCCGCAGATTACACTGCCCATCTTCGACGGCGGCAGCAACAGAGCCAACCTGAAGGTGGCGGAAACGGATCGCGAGATACTGGTGGCCCAATATGAGAAGGCCATTCAGAGCGCCTTCCGCGAGGTGGCCGACGCACTGGCCCAGCGCGGGACAATCGACGAGCAGCTGGCGGCGCAGCAGTCCCTGACCGACTCCACCTCCGAGAGCTTCCGCCTTTCGCAGGCCCGTTACGACAGGGGTGTTGACAGCTATCTGGCGGTGCTGGACTCGCAGCGCTCCCTTTACGGCGCCCAACAGAACCTGATTACGGTGCGCCTGGCCCGCCTGACCAATATCGTCAATATCTACAAGGTGTTGGGTGGCGGCGGGGATGCCGGGCAGCGACCTTGAACGGCACCTCCGCTACGCTTCCGGGTGAATCTTGACAAGCAGCTGGTTTGCTGTATAAAACGAATGCGCTGAAACTATTTTAACCTGTGTTGTCTGTGGTGGGTAGTGCGGCCGGACCGGTGGACGGTTACGTCCCCGGTTTCAAAAAGCCGCCATATTTTTTCAGATGTAAGCGGAATGAACATTCAGTCGGTTTCGCGGACACACAATGTATTGTAGACACTGGATGCATTTGGGTCTTGCTTGATTCCGTCCGGATGTGGGTGACTGCTCTAAATGCTTTTTTCAGGCTGAAATACTCCGGGATTCTACTGTGCAGCCAGTTATCTGGAATCAGAAAGAGTCGTCCATGACCAACTTCTTCGTAGAACCATCTCCCCACCCGAAAAATCAATCGATACGGATTGCATCAATCCTGATAGTCACGTTTATTTTATTTGTCGCGGCGGCAACAGCATATGCGGAGTGGCGCGAGGCCGGCGTGCGCATAGGCCTCCAGGCCGGCCCGAAGCGTGAATATTTCCATCTGTACGAAGCCTTCGGGGTGTATGGTCTGCCTTGGGATTGGCGGGCAGCTTCCGGATGGGGGCTGTCTCCACAGCTCAGCACATCCGCCGGCGCGCTGGTTGGTGGTCAGGAAACCGGATTTATCGGTTCCGTCGGCACGGGACTGGTTTTCGACAAAAACGGTAAAGGCGGAGCGGTGGAGGCGGGACTCAATATAGACCTTCTGGACAAGCGCCAGTTCGGTCATCAGGACTTCGGAAGCGTTCTCCTGTGGGGCGCTTATATCGGTCTTTCCTACCGTTTTGCAAGCGGGCTGGGAGTGGGATATCGCCTGCAGCATCTGTCTAACAATCGCATTTTATATTCCAGCAAGATCCCCAACCCCGGGGCCGACCTGCATCTGATCGGGGTCAGCTGGTCCTTCTGATCTTTCCGGATTATTACGGCCGGATAAATACCGGCATCCAGGAGTTTTATATCGTGAGAGGCGCGCTACTTTTGATGATCCTGCTGATCTCGGCCGCGCCGGCCATTGCCGATGAATTGTACGGCATGGGAGGAATGATGCGCAGCCGGAACCTGGATGCGGACGACTCTTCCTACTCCTGGCAACTGGAATACCGGCAGCCGCTCGGCGAACATTTGGCGGTGAGCCTTTCCTATCTGAACGAGGGGCATGTGCCGGCTCACCACCGGGACGGCAACGCCCTGCAACTCTGGGCGACAGGAGAACTAATCGCCAGACGTCTCTCTCTGTCGGCCGGGTTCGGCCCCTATTACTATTTTGATACGACACTTCCAGCGGCCAACGGGTCTTACACCAATCACCACGGTCTGGGGGGGATAGCCAGTCTGGCGCTGATCATTGAGACGGAAACTCCCTGGCTTTTTCAGCTGCGCACAAACTGGGTCAATACGTTTGGCCAGATGGACACGGTCTCGGCGCTGGCGGGGATCGGCTATCGACTGGACGTGTCCGGACCGCCAAAATCCGATCATGATCAGGCTGAGTCAGATGTTGCTGAAAACGAGATTACGCTGTTTGCCGGGCGGACGATCACCAACAGCTTCGAGTCCGAACACTCCACGTCGCTTTGCCTTGAGTATCGCCGGGGGCTCCTGAAGTATCTGGACTGGACCGCTTCCTGGATCTACGAGGGGGACACCCGTCTGATCAGGCGGGATGGGGTGGCCAGCCAATTCTGGGCAGTCAAGGACTTCAAGCAGGACCGGATTGCATTGGGGTTCGGCGTCGGCACTTATTTTTCCATCGACCGGCAGGCCGGAAGCAGTTTGAACGGTGATCGGCTTGTCTCCATGATAGCAACCATGACCGGAAGCTATCGCCTTGATCCGAGCTGGTCATTGCGCACCTCCTGGAACCGCATCGTCACCAACTACGATCGGGACACGGACGTGATCATGGGTGGCGTGGGATACCGGTTTTAATAATGATTGATGCTCACTGGATGCCGGCGCGGTGATGTCCAGTCGGTTTCGGATTGCCGGGAGGGAAATTTTGTTAAAGTTTTTTCAGTCACTATTCGGCAGTGATGCCACTACGGGCAGTTATCCCGAATCCCTTGTCAAGGCGGCCATTGAGAGGGCGGTGGATGGCACCGATCCCTGGATTCGCGCCGTTTCGGGTTACAGGAAGAAATTGCGGCCTGCGGTCGTGCGGGCCATCGATTACGTCGTGGCGCTGGTGGATGGCCTGGCGCCGGCGATCTCGATGGATGCCGGCAGTTACAACAGTGATCCCAGGTTGCGCACCTATTTTATCTCAGGCGCCGATATGAGCAAGATTCTTGCCGTTGATAGTAATCTGTTAAATTTTATCCGTGAGTGTGGCCCCCCCCTGCCCAGGGTAAATGCCCTGTTGATAATGGAAAAACAGGAGAAGCTGGCTTTCGGCGCCGAACTTTCCGGTGATATGGTGCTGCGTGATGTCCCGCAGGTTGTTGTCAGCTTCGAGTCCCACCGCCTGTTCGACCCCGCCGGGAACATCGAGAAAACCCGCCTTCTGCTCAAGCGCAGGGCCTTTGATCACCTGCTTCGTCTGGCTCTTGCCCGGATCACCATCGTCAAGACCGAACGTGACAAACTCGAACATCGCCGCACTCTTCTCCAGTCCAAACTCAACCTGCTGCAGCGTGTGGGGTGGGGCTTCGACAGGATTGATTCCGGCGAACAGCTGGATCTTGCCGATCTGGAGGCGCTGCTCGGACGAATCGAGACGCAACTGCTGGAGCTGGGTGGGGATGACGGTATGCTTGAGGTCTATCTTGATATCGTGATCGATGTGCTGGGGAAACCGGACAAGAACCTGTGGAGCAGGCAGGAGACGCTGTTCATTGATCACATGGGAATCAAGCGGAGCGAAGGCGCTGCCGGGGCTTCGCAAGTAGTACTAGATATGGCCTGTGACTCCGAGGGGAGGAGTCTGGTGGTTTCACTGGTTGACATTTCCGGGGAGTGGGTCCAGAACGGCTACAGGACATGAACTGAGGCAAGGGGAAACAATGATTGATCAGCAGCTGGATTTCAGCATCGACCGTCTGGGGGAATGCCGCTTTCCGTCACCCATGCGTGACGGGCGCTTCACCGATGACGGGCAACGCCTGCTTTACCATTCCGGTTACGACGAGTTGCAGCCGTTCATTGCCGCGGGTGTTGAACCTCCTGCCCTGGAACTGGCCGGTCCGCGTGATCGGATATATTTCGATCCAACGGCCATTGCCTGCGGTATCGTCACCTGCGGCGGGCTCTGCCCCGGAACCAACGATGTGATCCGTGCCGTGACCTTGAGTCTATACCATCACTACGGAGTGCGGCGCATCCATGGTTTTCGTTATGGCTACGAGGGGTTGATCAAGAGCTTCGGCCACACGCCTCTGGAGCTTAATCCGACCATGGTGAACCAGATCAGCAACATGGGAGGAACGATTCTGTCTTCCTCGCGCGGTCCCCAGGACCCCGCTCAAATGGTGGATTATCTGGAGGAGTTGGGGGTGGGTATCCTCTTTGCGATCGGTGGCGACGGCACCCTCAAGGGAGCCGGGAAGATCGCCTGGGAGGCGGCACGGCGGGGAAGCAGCATCAGCGTGATCGGCATCCCCAAGACCATCGATAACGACATCTCCTTCATCCAGTCAACCTTCGGTTTCGAGACCGCTGTGGCCGAGGCCCACCGGGCCATCTATGCCGCCCATGCCGAGGCTACCGGCGCCCGCAACGGCATCGGGCTGGTGAAGCTGATGGGGCGCGACTCGGGCTTCATTGCCGCCTACTCGACCCTGGTTGACAGCCAGGTCAATTTCTGCCTGGTTCCGGAGTCCGCCTTCAGCTTCAGCGGGTTATTGAAGAGTCTGGAGGAACGCCTGACCCAGCGCGGTCATGCGGTCATCGTCGTGGCCGAGGGCGCCGGCCAGGAGCTGCTGACAGCCACGGCAGAACACGACGCCTCGGGCAACCTCAAGCTCGGCGACATCGGCATGTACTTGCGGGACGCCATCAAGGGGCACTTCGCCGGCAACGGAATCGAGATCAATCTCAAGTACATCGATCCGAGCTACATCATCCGCAGCCAGCCGGCCAACCCGCACGACTCGGCCCTCTGTCTGCTGCTGGGGCATAACGCCGTGCATGCCGGCATGAGCGGCCGGACCAACATGGTGGTGGGGGTCTGGAACCATCAGTACACCCATGTGCCGATCGCCCTGGCCACCCGCCAAAGGAAAAAGATCGACCCGGAGGGGTGGCTCTGGAACAGCGTGCTGGCCTCCACCGGTCAGCCCAGGGAGCTGCGCTGAACAAAAACCAGCTACGGGAGTGATGACATGTTTCAGAGGGTGCTCCTGGTCGATCCGGCCACCGGTTTCTACAAAACAAAAAAGTACGGCTTCGAGCGCTATTTCGGGCCGGTGGATCTGGGCATCCATCTGACCGAAGAGTACCGCAGCCTGAACTTCGGGGTCGGCATCTTTGCCGGCTCGATATTTCCCGGTTCGAACCGACTGGTGGTGACCGGTTTTTCCCCCTGCTGGCAAGGTTATTACATCAGTTCCATGGGGGGCGCGGGGCTGGTTTTCGATAATCTGGGAATCAACATGCTCAGCCTGGCGGGCAGGGCCCCGGTCCCGTCTGTGCTCTACCTGAACCGCAACCATGGTGAAGAGATTGAAGTGGAAGTGGTTCCGATCGATGTGGAGTCGGTCTGGAAAACAGGGCGGACGGGAGTCTATTCCCTGACTGACCGGGTCTACGAAATGTTCGGTCAACGCTACGAGAACGACCCGCGCATCCTGGTCGCCGGCCCGGCGGCCCTGCATAGCGATATGGGCGGGATCATGTCGGTCCCTATTACAAACGGCAAGATCAGTTATGTCGATACCTGGGCCGGCCGCGGCGGCTTCGGCAGCGCTATGGTCAGGGATCACGGCATCGTGGCGGTCATCTATGGCGGCACGGTGGTGAACGAGGACTTCCGCGACCACAAGGTGGCCGACGAATGGTTCAGGAACAAGTACGACATGCGCCTGCTTCACAAGGATCTGGAGGCGACCGCCAAGTACCGCTACGACGAAAAGGTCGGCACCGGCGGCACCTTTGGTGTCAACTACGCCACCATGGGCGGCCGGATCATGGCTTTCAACTACCGCACCATCTACCGGACCGAGGATGAGCGGAAGTCACTGCACCAAAACCTGGTGATAAACCACTACTTAAAGCAGTTCAACGAAGAGACAATCACCACCAAACAGCAGGCCACCTGCGGCGAACCCTGTGTCGCCGTATGCAAGAAAATGAACGGTATCTACAAGAAGGACTACGAGCCCTACCAGACCATGGGGCCGCTGTGCGGAATTTTCGACCAGCGCGCCGCGGAAAAGCTAAACCACCACTGCGATGCCATGGGCTTTG
>MGZK01000043.1 GCA_001802125.1 Geobacteraceae bacterium GWC2_55_20 | reverse complement strand
GAGGAACGTGCCACGGCCAAGAAAGCGGTCGCCAAGCGGGTACGTGAGGAGATGTCGTGAGCCGCTGTTTTGTTGATACCAACTTGTTCATTCGCTATCTTACCAACGACGACAAACATAAGGCCGACCGGGTCGAGAAGCTGCTTGACTCGGCCTCTGACGGCACGGTGCAACTGGTGACCAACGAAATGGTCATAGCCGAGGTTGTCTGGGTGCTTGAGTCATCCTACAAGCTGACGGCCGTTTCTGTGGCGCCTTTGATTCGAGGCATACTGGCAACTCCCGGCCTCGAAGTGCTGAACGGAGGCCTTGTGTCGCGGGCACTCGAATACTACGAAGGCCAGAATATCGACTTCATCGACGGCTACATTGCGGCTGTGATGGAAAAACAGGGCATCACTGAGCTGTATTCTTTTGACAAAAAGAATATCTCCCGGTTGAAGCTGATTACAAGGAAGGAACCGTGAAGCGCACTTCAAAACAAGCTCAACCCCAAACTATACATTTGGCAATACGAACGGTGAGCATACCGACCGGTGGCATGAGGATGAGTTCTACTACAGCTCGATTGGCATAAATGGCAATCTGACGGCGCTGATAAACAACGGGCTGGCCGTAATGCATTTGGAGTTGGACCAGTTCCCGGAAAAGCATGTTTATGTTGTTGCACAAAAGTCTTAACCCCCAGCTTGAAGTTATATAGGTGCGGCATGAGAGAGGAAACAGTGACCTCGCCAGTACAGATGGATACGTGCATAGCTCTTCTAAGAGGTGTCAACGTGGGTGGAAAAAATCTACTGCCCATGAAGCAGCTTACAGCCGTTTTTGAGGAATTGGGAGCAGAGAGCGTCAAAACCTATATTCAAAGCGGCAACGTCATATTCCGGCATAGACACACGGATCTCACGAATCTGGCCAAAAAGATCGGAGTGGAAATATTGAAACGGTTCGGCTTCGAGCCGCATATACTCGTCATTACTTTGACCGATCTTGAATCGGCGATGCGAAGCAACCCATTCCCGGAAGCAGAATCAACTCCTAATTTACTCCACATTGGATTTCTGTCGTCCACTCCCCAGGCGCCTGATCTGACGAAGCTTGAAAACCTGAAGAAAGATAGTGAGCGATTTCAGCTAATCGGCAGATTCTTCTATCTGCACGCGCCGGAAGGTGTTGGAAGGTCCAAAC
Organism: Geobacteraceae bacterium GWC2_55_20; assembly: GCA_001802125.1. Lineage (GTDB taxonomy): Bacteria > Desulfobacterota > Desulfuromonadia > Geobacterales > Pseudopelobacteraceae > JACRCG01. The sequence continues at coordinate 6,116 of MGZK01000043.1, read as the reverse complement.
TCGCCTCCAGCAGCGAGAGGCTGCTTGGTGTCCCCATTACTGATCGCAACTGGAATACCGTCTGCAAATTGCAGGAACTGACAACAGCATGCGATTCCCAACCAGACAGACACCGCCTGCCCGAAAAAGCCGGGCTGGCGGGGCAACTGCCAGCCCGTGATGCGAATAAGGCAAAACTGTGAACTAAGGACGCGCAAAGGATGCGGTGTCTACCTGAAAAGTTAGTTTTTGCGGGAAAGATTGAAAAAGTGATATTTTTAGACCCATACACCCATGCAAAAAATCGGATCAGGAAGGGTAACTTCAATGAAAATAAAACTTTCGGTTTCCGCATTCTGCTGCATTTTTGCTGTTCTTGTCTCATCGTATTCTCTGGCCCAGAAAATAGACGAGGCTGAAGAACAGAATGGTGATGTCCTTTCCATAGCTAAACGGCCGCAGAAATCGTTATGGGAAACCTCGGTCGAGACTACCTGGCTCCCTGGCAGTGCAATCCGGGGTGCTGGCAGTGACCTCAGTATGGTAGAGGTGAAAGCCGGTTTTACCAAACGGTTCAGGATTAATCCGAAAGTTGAGCTTTCCACAGGAGTGAACTATTCGCTCAGGGAAATTGACGCCCCTGAGACTGCACGCTTGCCCGGGTCATTGCAGACACTCTCGTTAAATCTGGGCGGTGAATATCACTCAAGCGACAGTCTTACGCTGGGTTTCAGGGCTTCACCAGGGGTCAGCAGTGACTTTGTCTCTCTGAATACGAACGACATCAGGCTGCCGGTTGCATTTCATGCAACGTATCAAATGTCTCCGAAGTTATCCTTTATTGGCGGGGTTGCCTATACCGGACAGAACCATTCTATTCCGGTATTGCCAGTGATCGGGGTTCTGTATTTTCCCGCGGAACAATGGGCTCTCGCCCTTGGATTCCCACGCACCGGTGTTATTTACAAACCGGACAGGAAAACAGAAGTTTTTGTGGCGGGCGAGTTTTCCAGAGGCGAGTATCGACTCCACGATACCTCCGTCGGGGCTGATATCATAAGTTACAGGGACTACCGGGTGTTGACTGGCGCTGAAATCCAGCTGTTTCCTTTTATCAGGCTGGGAATTTCCGGTGGGTATGCCTTTGCCAGGGAGTTTGTTTTTTATGAGGGGAATAGAAGCAAAATGTACCTGGATGGTGCTCCCTTTGGTCGTTTGGTGGTTAAATTGTTTTGGTAATCGACCATTGCCGGCAGATTCCTTGTCAGATGATCCTGAGAAACAGGATAAGTGGGGTTAGTTCGGAAGAACGGTGCAAGCTGACATTTTTCGGGAGAATTACAAATGACATTATTACCATTCGAGGTTAGTTATCTTTCTGCGGCTGTCTTTGAACGTCAATTCTATGAAAATCTGAAGGCAGCATGAACAGTTTGGTGTCTACTATTGACGACCGACTTCACATTCCAGGTCAGGTGTCTGCAGGGAATTCCAGGCTTGAATGCGGGGAGCCGGAGGACGCAATAGATAAATGTAAGGGCGGTCGAGTTGCCGTGGGTGTAGAATAATTCCAAAAGGTAACGAAAGGAGACGGCCATGAATGTAACCATCAATTGCTCCGAACTGCAGCTCCAGCTCGATGCCGGCGTGCCGCTGCTCATTATAGATATCCTGCCCCCGGAGGAGTATGCCGACACCCATCTTCCCGGGGCGCTGAATGCCTGCGTCTATGAGATGGTGTTTCTGGACCGGATGGCCGAGCTGGCGCCGGACCGGTTCCTGCCACTGGTTATCTACGATGCCACCGGCAAGACCAGGGCAGCCACCATGGCCCGTGACAAGCTGGTGGCCGCCGGCTACCGCGAGGTGCGCATCCTGGAGGGTGGCCTGGCCGGCTGGTGCGCTGCCGGCTACCCGCTGGCGCAGGCCGGCGAGCCGCTACGTGAGCCGCGGCTCCTGGACGGCACCTACCGGATCGATGCTAAGGCATCGCTGCTGGAATGGACCGGCCGCAATATCAACAACCGGCACTACGGCCGTGTTCCGCTGCAGGGTGGGGAGCTGGTCATCGCCGGCGGCGGGCTGCGACAGGGGAGCGTCACCCTGGACATGACCGGCATTACCAACCTGGACCTGGAGGACAAGGGCTACCGGCAGATGCTCGTCAACCACCTGAAGTCAGAAGACTTCTTCGACGTTGCCCGCTACCCGGTGGCCACCATGGTCCTCAAGGGGTGGGAGCCGATTCCGGAGGCGTCGCCCGGCACGCCCGATCACCTGGTGCGGGGAGAGCTGACCATCAAGGGGGTTACCCGGTCGCTCACCCTGCCGGCAACGGTGATGCCGCAGGAAGATGGCAGCATCAAGGCCCAGGCGCTGTTCGCCTTAGACCGGACCGACTGGAATGTCGCCTACGGTTCGGGGAAGCTGTTCGAGAAGCTGGGTATGCACCTGGTGCACGACCGGATCGATATAGAGCTGTTCTTCGTGGCCCGGCTGATAAGCTAAGCCGGCGATAGTGCCGGTTGAGGAGGATGCCATGCAAACGACAACTATTCGGGACAGAGCCGCGGGCGCCATCATGGGCGCCTTCATCGGTGATGCCATGGGGCTCGGTCCGCATTGGTACTATGATCTCGACGAATTGCGCCGCGATTACGGGCCGTGGATCACCGACTACACGGACCCCAAACCGGGGCGATACCACGATGGTCTCAAGGCCGGTGAACTGTCACAGGCCGGTTTTATCCTTGAGCTCCTGCTCGGGTCTCTGGTGGAGCGGGGAGGCTACGATGAGGCCGATTTCTGCCGCCTGCTGGACACGGAACTGCTGCCGTTTCTGAACGGCAGCCCGGTTTCCGGGCCGGGCGGTTATACCAGCCAGTCGATCCGCGAACTCTGGCGGCAGCGGGTCCGACAGCAGCTGCCCTGGGGGCGGACCGGCGGCCATGCCGACGATACGGAAGCCATCGAACGCACCCTGGCACTGGCGGTGCGCTATGCCCGCGAACCAGCCCGCCTGGCCGAAACCATTGCAACCAATACCGTGCTGACCCAGACCGACCCGGCCATCGTCGCCATGACCGTGGCCTACGGAGCGGTGCTGGGGCTTTTGGTGCAGGGTCACGACCTGAACGGTCACCTGTCCGGCAAGCTGATGCGGCTGGTCAACAAGGGGGAGCTGCCGTTTCACCACATAACCAGCGCTAATCTGCAGCCCCCCCGTCCAGGTGATCCCGATCCGCCCCGCGCAGGCATGTTTGCGTCTCCCGATGCCCTGCTGACGCCGTCTTACATGGCGACTGCGGCAGCGGACCCGGATGTGCGCATCGAGCCGGCCTGGAAGGTTTCGCTGGTGTATGGCATGCCCTGCGCCATTTACCACCAGCTGCCGGCGATCTATTATCTGGCGGCCCGCTTCCACGACGATTTCGAAGCGGCCGTGCTGCATGCCATCAACGGCGGCGGGCAGAACATGGCCCGTGCCATGCTGACCGGCGCGCTGGTGGGGGCGCAGGTTGGTCTGCCCGGCATCCCGCAACGCTTTATGGATGGACTGGCACAGAGGGAGCGGTTGCTCGGACTGGCAACCGCCCTGGCTGAGAGGGCCGCCTGACGCTGCAGCCGGGATCACCCTCCGGCTGCGTCGGCGTGCCGCTGTTTCAGGGAAGGCATCACGGAACATATGGCTATCGGCAATGACAAGGGAAATGGGACAATCACTACGTGGGGGCGGACCAAGCTAACCTCATGAAATATCAGAGTAAATGAGCAGAAATGGCTCTGCTTATGCCCTTAGAATCACATTTTTGCCGGTAAAAAGAGGCTTCTAAGAATGGCGAGAGCAAATCGACATCTGGGTATAACGGTGCTTGTTATTATGCTAATTGTTTCAATAGAAAAATAACAAGCAGAGTTATATGTCCTAGGGCTCCTGAAAGGCGGCCCTGCGCTCCATGGGTGGGCGTTCGCGCAGGAGCGGAAACGGTTGCACGCCAACAACTGTTGAACTGGACGAACGAAAAGACAAAATTGTGAAAAATACTCAACTCACCGCCATCATCAGAGAAACCTTCAACACCGTCTCCGCCGACTACGACTCCCCGGCGCTACGGTTTTTTCCGGCCAGCGCCCGCGAGATGGTCGCATCCCTGAACCTGTGCGGCAATGAACGGGTTATCGATATCGCCACCGGCACCGGCAACGTGGCCCTGGCGCTGGCCGACAAACTGCCGAAGGGATCGGTGCTGGGGATCGACTTCTCAGCCGGGATGCTGGCGCAGGCCCGTAACAAGGGGGCGCAGCAGGGAATCGGCAACGTCGAATTCGTCGAAATGGACATGCAGGTTATCGCGCTTACGAGGCCGGTTTTGATGTGGCAACCTGCGGTTTCGGCATCTTTTTCGTGGAGGACATGGACCGCCAGCTGGCCCGGATCGCCGCTCTGGTGCGGGACGGCGGCACGGTTGCCATCTGCAATTTTCAGGAGAGCTACTTCAATCCGCTCCGAGAGCTGATGATCGGGCGGCTGATCGATTACGGCGTACAGCTGCCGCCCCAGACCTGGAAACGGATCGCCACCGAGACGGGGTGCCGGGAGCTTTACGAGCGAGCGGGGTTGACGGAGATCCGGGTGGAGCAGAAGAATATGGGGTTCTATCTTGCCGATGCCAGTGAGTGGTGGGATCTGATCTGAAACGCCGGCTTTCGCGGCATGCTCAAGCAGCTGCAACCGGACGCCCTGGAGCGTTTCAGACAGGAGCATCTGCAGGAGGTGGCCGGACTGGCGACCGCAGAGGGGATCTGGCTGGATATCGGCGTGCTGTTTACCAGTGGAATTAAAGGGGGGCTGTAATGTGGCGCCATCTCTCCATCTTCATACTCCTGTTTGCCCTGTCAGCCTCCTCCGCCCTTGCCGAAGACGCCCAATTGGCGGCGTTGTTCAGGGAGAATAATGTCAACGGCACACTGGTCCTCTCCTTGCTGGATGGCGTCACCAACTACACGCATAACGACGCACGCGCCGCAACGCCGTTGCTCCCCGCCTCCACCTTCAAGATCCCCAACACCCTGATTGCCCTCGACGCAGCGGTGATCAAAGAAAACGACACCCTGAAATGGGACGGCACGAACAGGTCAGTGGCGGCCTGGAACAAGGACCAGACCCTGGAGAGTGCCTTCAAATCTTCGTGCGTCTGGTTTTATCAAGAGCTGGCCCGGTGCATCGGCGCGGCCAGGTATGAAAGCCAACTTGCCCGGATCGGCTATGGCAATGCCAAGCCGGGACCCGAGCCGACCAGCTTCTGGCTGGAGGGAGATCTGCGGATCAGCGCCCTGGAACAGGTCGCGTTCCTGAAGCGGCTCTATCGCCGGGAACTCCCCTTCAAATCCTCTTCTTACGAACTGTTGCAGCGGATCATGATCGTCGAGCAGACCCCGGCGTACACACTGCGCGCCAAAACCGGCTGGGCCGGTTACGGCAATCAGGCTGCGCCGCAGATCGGCTGGTACGTGGGGTATCTGGAGACAAACGGAAACGTCTGGTTTTTTGCCCTGAACATGGAGATGACTAAACCGGCAGATGCCGGGTTACGGCAAAAACTAGTGATGGACGTGTTGAAGCAGAAAGCGTCAATGTATCGCTAAAGGAGAATCAGCATGAATAAACCGAACTCCGGCATTTCATCGATTGATCAGTACTTACAAGGATTCCCAAAGGAGATTCAGGCCATTCTGTCGATAATGCGATCAACAATCCAGCTGGCAGCACCTCTGGCGATGGAGAAGATCAGTTATCAGATTCCAACCTTTTACCTTAATGGCAATCTGGTGCATTTCGCGGCTCTCAAGAATCATATCGGCTTCTACCCAACTCCCAGTGGCATAGCGGCATTCGCAGATGAACTCAAAGGTTATAAGCAAGCGAAAGGCTCGATACAATTCCCGATTGACAAGCCTTTGCCACTCGAACTGATCCGGAAGATTGTCGAATTTCGTGTCATGGAAAATTTGAAGAAAACCGGCAAAAAATAAGATCACGGAAAAATGAAGGTACAAAATTGACAGTATCCCTATCCCGAAAATCTGGAACGGCGGATCTGACGGCTGTTTATAGCTGAACTGGCGGGTGCGCACCG
>MGZK01000042.1 GCA_001802125.1 Geobacteraceae bacterium GWC2_55_20 | reverse complement strand
CAGCACCAAGCCGGAAACCTTCTGTCCCGGTTCCATCCAGCGGCTCTTCTGCCCGCCGCTCTTCTCGAACAGTTCGGCAAAGCTTTCGCCTTCGTTTTCTTCTTCAACGTTCTCCAGCAGTTCATCGTTGTCTATCATTGGTTTCCCCGTTCATGCGTGATGCCGCAATGTATATCAGAGTCCGCCATGCTGGCAAGATTCTTAATTTTGAAATTTGCGGGAGGGGTCGCAATGCTGGAATTTTGCTAAATAACCCTTCGGGCAACCAGTTCGCTTCGAGCCTCGAATTGCGACTCATCCGCCCTCCCGGACGGGATCGGCACTGGTTATTGTTGCATGAGTCTGTTATAACGATCTCGCGTGGACAGGTCGGATTGAGATTGGTTATTGTTTCAAGGTTTCATGTTCTTATTCGCATTTGTATTCAAATTGACATTCAAGCGTAGGGGCGAACCGTTGTGTTCGCCCAATCCGTGCCGGGTTTATATTGGTATTCCATTGCGCACCCAGTTGCATAGAATATCCTTCTTGAGGACTCATATTTGAAAAGTAATCACACCCAAGTTCAACCATGAATTTTATCTTGTTGTACGGGAGTTAACATATGTTTAGGCAGATTGTATTGGGGCTCACAGTTATAATTTGTTTTCTTACTTCAGGATGCATCGGTAAATATATTGCTGCTTTAGGTCCACCAAGAACAATAATTTTAAGAGACATTACTGAAGCAAATGAACTGACAAATAAACCAAAATATAGCATTAGAGTTAATATGCTAACAGATGAGCGTTTAAAGCAGGAATTTATAGGCAAGGTGTACAGCAATATGGGCGAACATGTTAAAGACCTTCAGCTGCATGATGGCCGTACACTTGATAAAGCTTTATCATTTATAATAGCTGGTTCACTTTCACGTGATGGGTATGATGTTGTCATAAACAATAATGATACAAGTAAACCTGTGGCATACGAAATCAGTGGTGTTATAAAAAGTTTTGAATTAACTGAAAAATCATCGAGACCAAATGCATATAATTCACTGCACAGTGAATCAAAAAGACCTATTACTACGTACAATTATGGTGTCAAGTCAACAGGACTTTCATATCTTGAATTGTCAATATTTGAGGTGGCCACGGATAAAAAACATATCAAGATCATAGATATTTATTATGAAGCTGATGGCATCACTGCTCAAGAAATGGCCACAAAAGTCACTACGGGTATTTTGAATAGATTTAAAGTTATTATGCGCGATGTCACCTATAACTCCAGCTTGCCAAGCAAATAAGTCGGGTAAAACCAGGGACGCTTCCCATATTTTGTAAAGAATCAAGATAAAACGGGGAGACGCTGAAAAGGCGGCTCCCCGTTTTGATGTATTTCGTCGGTGTCTTTGCGGGGAAGGAACGGTAATCTGGTAAAATCACAGGAATCAACAACCTTGAACAGTAAGAACCGGAATACCGGAGAAATGAGAGTCGTTTGTGATCAAAATCGCTTTGCGGCAAAGAGCGGTGGCGCCGATAATTGCATCGGGAAGTTTGGTGTCAAGCACGAAGCGTGGTTTACCACTCATCGCGCAGACTCCGTTGAGTAGCTACAGCGTCACCCTTCCAGTTCATAATGCCGCACAGATCACTGAAACGATAGGTAACATCAGATTTTCTGGTTTCTGCCTGACGGGCAAGCAAAAATTGAACAAAATCTCGCACCTCGCGCCGTTGGGGGGCAGGAAGTTGCGACAGATCAAGCAGATTGGCAGCAGAACGTGGCATGATCATTCCTCCTTGTTTTCAACGGGATTACGGTATCACAGAGGCCATGTCATGACAAGTTTGCGTTACACTGACTGACGAAAATGAGGTCTGAAAGAGTTTCAAAGCGTTTACCCTATAAACGGCAGTTAACCGCCGAGAAAAACGGATGCACGCCGATAAAACCTGGACTTAAATCAAAAAAATTAAACACCATAAGGGTTAAACCAGTATTTTGTTCAAGCTTTTGATTTCTCGCTTAGAAGCGCCTACTTCTGGCGGCGTGTATCTGCGTTCATCGGCGGTTAATTGCTTTTTCTGGGTTTACTCATTTCAAAAGGCGGCCGAACGGTTGCCTTTTGCTTTTGTAAGCACGGGAGTCTGCGGTGCTTCAAACTCTGCCACAACATATTTTTGAAATCAAACATGCAAAGCCGGCCCCCGGGTGCTATACTGTTCCGCATTGATCTTATCCGGTCACTTCAGCATGGTTCAGTTGTCGGATAATAACTCACCCAAAACGAGCCGATGCACTGATGATCAAGGGTAGAAGAATACAAATTACCGGGAGACTGCAATGGGAATATTTGACAAGGTAACTGAAAAGATCCAGCAGACAAAGACCGATATCCGTCCGAAGTTCCTGTCTGTATCAGAAGAAGAACTGAAGAAACTGCTGATTCAGGGGGAGTCGCTTGTTTCCACGATAACGCAGGCCGTGGCAACCAGTGCCAAGACACTGATTTTGACAAATCTGAGAATCATCGTCTATGACCACGGGATGCTTACTTCCAGCTTTAAGGACTATTATTTCAGAGACATGAGGGATGCGCGCTTGGACATGACCGTGTTGAGCGGCGGCACCATAACCATCAATGCCGACAAGGGCAACAATGCCGGAACCGTAACCATAACGGATCTGCCGTTGCAGGAATCGAAGCTGTTCTATTCACACCTTCAGGAGATTGAAAGGGACTGGTGGGAGAAAAAGCGGGCCCTCGAACTGGAAGAGAAACGGGCTGTTGCCGGCGGAACCAACATCTCAATGGCATCACCTCAAAACTCAAGCACCCCTGCGACATTGCCGGGCGATGATATAGAGAGCAAACTGCAGAAATTGAAAGGGCTGTTCGATAAGGGGCTGATTGACGAGAGCGAATATAAAGAACGAAAAATCAAGTTACTGGAACAGTTATAGAGTCCATCCTCCCAAACAGAAAAAGCCCCCGGCTGCATGCGCAACCGGGGGCTTTTCTTTGTAACGTCAGATCTGATTACAGACCGAGCTGCTTGAAGAAGTCGGTTCCCTTGTCATCGACCAGGATGAAGGCCGGGAAGTTCTCGACTTCGATCTTCCAGACAGCTTCCATGCCCAGTTCGGGGAAGTCGATGCACTCGACCTTCTTGATGTTTTCTTCGGCCAGAACGGCAGCCGGGCCGCCGATTGAACCGAGGTAGAATCCGCCGTATTTCTTGCAGGCGTCGGTGACCTGCTGGCTGCGATTGCCCTTGGCGATCATGATCAGCGAACCACCCTTGGACTGCAGTTCGTCAACATAGCTGTCCATGCGACCGGCCGTGGTCGGGCCGAAGGAACCTGAGGCCTTGCCGGGAGGAGTCTTGGCCGGACCGGCGTAGTAGATCGGGTGGTTGAGCAGGTATTCCGGCAGCGGCTTGCCGCTGTCCATGATCTCCTTGAACTTGGCGTGGGCGATGTCGCGACCGACCACGATCGTGCCGGAGAGCAGCAGCGGTGTTGAGACCGGATGCTTGGTCAGTTCGGCCAGGATGTCTTTCATCGGCATGTTCAGGTCGATCTTGACACCATGCTCGTGCTTGCCGCGATACTGGTCCGGGATCAGGCGGCCCGGATTGCGGTCCATCTCCTCGACGAACAGGCCGTCCTTGGTGATCTTGGCCTTGATGTTGCGGTCGGCCGAACAGGAGACAGCCATGCCGACCGGGCAGGATGCGCCGTGGCGCGGCAGACGGACAACGCGCACGTCATGGGCAAAGTACTTGCCGCCGAACTGGGCGCCGATGCCGAGCTTCTGTGCCGCTTCCAGCAGTTTGTTTTCCAGCTCCACGTCGCGGAAAGCCTGGCCGTGCTCATTGCCGCTGGTCGGCAGTCCGTCCAGTTCCTTGGCAGTGGCCAGTTTGACCGACTTCATGCAGGCATCGGCCGAGGTGCCGCCGATTGCGAAAGCGATGTGGTACGGCGGGCAGGCAGCGGTACCGAGATATTTCATCTTTTCCACCAGGAACTTGTACAGCTTGTCCGGTGTCAAAAGCGCCTTGGTCTCCTGATAGAGCATGGTCTTGTTGGCGGAACCGCCCCCCTTGGCCATGAATACGAATTTGTAGTAATCGCCGTCGGTAGCCATGATGTCGATCTGGGCCGGCAGGTTGGTGCCGGTGTTGAGTTCTTCGTACATATCCAGAGCCACGGTCTGGGAATAACGCAGATTCTCTTCGGTGTAGGTCTTGTAAACACCCTTGGAGAGCCACTCTTCGTCCTTGACGCCGGTCCAGACCTGCTGTCCCTTCTTGGCGACGATGGTAGCGGTGCCGGTGTCCTGGCAGACCGGCAGATCGAACTGGGCGGCGATTTCGGCATTACGCAGGAAAGCCAGCGCCACGCCTTTGTCATTCATCGATGCTTCGGGGTCGGCGAGGATCTTGGCCACCTGCTCGTTGTGGGCGGGGCGCAGCAGGAAGGAAACATCCTTCATGGCCTCGTTGGCCAGGATCGAAAGCGCCTCCGGGCAAACCCTGACAACATCCTTATCGGCGAATTTCTCGACGGTCACGTACTTTTCCGAGCCCTCGATCTTGCGGTATTTGGTCTCATCCTTGGCAAGCGGGAACGGCTCCTGATAAACGAACGGTTTGGTGGACATTGATACTCTCCTTTCTGTGTGGGGATTGTGTTGATATTTAGATCCGGCTCAACATACTGTATACAAATTATGAATACATTTTACTAATGCAATCGGTGAGATAAATCAAGGCAAAACTTGAAATTATTTCCTCCGGATTACAGGATGCTTGCGCGGGATGCGGCTATAACTTATAATCCCCGCCACTTTACCACCAAGGAGCGCCGCATAATGAACCCAAGATTACCCGCCGAATGGGAAATACAGGATGGAGTCCTTTTGGCGTGGCCGCACGAAGCAACCGACTGGGCCGGAACGCTGGACAAAGTCCGGCCGGTCTTTGCCGAAATCATCCGCCAGATCACCCGGTTCGAACGCGTGCTGCTGGTTACGCCGCACGTTTCGTCAACCGCCGAATACCTGGCATCCGTGGGAGTTGAACTGAATAGCGTCACCATCTGCGAAATCCCCAGCAACGACACCTGGGCACGGGACTTCGGCCCGATCACGGTCATATACAATGACAAACCGGTGCTGATGGATTTCGGCTTCAACGGCTGGGGGCTCAAGTTCGCCGCCAACCACGACAATCAGATTACGAAACGGCTCAAGGAACTGGGTGCGCTGAAACCCAACCTGAACACGATCGGACTGGTATTCGAAGGGGGCAGTATCGAGAGCGACGGCCTGGGAACGATCCTGACCACCGCCGAATGCCTGCTTTCGCCCAACCGCAACCCGCAGTTGGACAGGAGCGAGATCGAACAGGCCATGGCCTCGCTGATCGGTGCGCGCCGGGTTCTCTGGCTCAACCACGGCTGGCTGGCCGGCGACGATACCGACTCCCACATCGACACGCTGGCGCGCATCTGCCCGAACAACACGATCGTCTACCAGGCCTGCGAAAATCCGGTAGATGAACACTTTGAAACTCTCAAGCTGATGGAAGCGGAACTGAAAGCCTTCAAGACCCCGGATGGATCGCCCTATAACCTGGTCGCCCTCCCCTGGCCCACGGCCCGCTTCGACAGCGCCGCCCACCGCCTGCCGGCCACCTACGCCAACTTCCTGGTGATCAACGGCGCGGTGCTGGTTCCGACCTACCGCGACCCGGAGAAAGACCGGAAGGCCCTGCAACTGATCGGCCAGGCCTTTCCCGGCCGCGAGGCGATCGGCATCGACTGCCTGCCGCTGCTGGAACAGCACGGCTCGCTGCACTGTGTGACCATGCAGCTTCCCAGGGGGGTGCTGGCATGACAATCCTGAAGGCGGCCATGATCCAGCAGAGCTGCGGCAACGATCGCGATTCCAACCTGGAAAAGAGTTGCGGCATGATCAGGGAAGCGGCCGCCTCAGGCGCAAAGCTGGTGGTGCTGCAGGAGCTGCACACCGGCCCCTATTTCTGCCAGATCGAGAACCCGGACCTGTTCGACCTGGCCGAGCCGATCCCCGGCCCGTCCACGGCGAATCTCGGCCAACTGGCCCGCGAACTCGGGATCGTGATTGTAGCTTCGCTATTCGAGCGCCGCGCCCCCGGCCTGTACCACAACACCGCGGTGGTGCTGGAAAAGGACGGCAGCATCGCCGGCACCTACCGCAAGATGCACATCCCCGACGACCCCGGCTTCTACGAGAAATTCTACTTCACTCCGGGCGACCTGGGCTTCACGCCAATCGAGACCTCGGTCGGCAAACTGGGAGTGCTGGTCTGCTGGGACCAGTGGTATCCGGAAGCGGCGCGACTGATGGCGCTGGCCGGGGCCGATCTGCTGATCTATCCGACCGCCATCGGCTGGGATCCCCATGACACCGGTGAGGAGCAAGAGCGCCAGCGCGAGGCCTGGATCACGGTCCAGCGCGGCCACGCCATAGCCAACGGCCTGCCGCTGCTGGCGGTCAACCGGGTCGGCTACGAAGCTTCTACGGAGTGTAACGACATTGGCATCAAGTTCTGGGGAAGCAGCTTTGCAGCCGGCCCCCAGGGTGAATTCCTGGTGGAGGCCTCACGGGACAGCGAGGAAGTCATACACGTTGCGCTGGATCTTGCGCGAAGCGAGCGGGTACGGCGCATCTGGCCGTTTCTGCGCGACCGGCGCATCGACGGGTACGGTGATCTGTTGAAACGGTTCAGGGACTGACATGGCCATCCAAGATAAGGAAATCCTGGAGGCGCTCTCCAGCTCGCGCATTCTGACTTCGATGATCACACCGGCGGTGTTGATCTCGGCCTGCGGCACGCTGATATTCTCCACCTCGGCCCGTCTGGGGCGCATCTTCGACCGCGTGACCGTGATGAAGAACGAGGTTGAAACGATCCTGCAGGGCAAGAGCAGTTATCCCATGGAACGGCTGAAAAACCTGAAGGCGCAGGTTGAACTGCAAAAAAGAAGAGCGGTGCTGATCCAGAAGGCCATGGCGGCCCTGTACACCGCCACGGTACTGTTTGTAGCGGCCAGCCTGGCCATCGGAGTCAACGTGGCCTATGGCAGTCCCGGACAGGCCTGGATACCGACCCTGCTGGCGCTTGCCGGCGGTCTGTTCCTGTTTGCCGCTTCGACCCTGCTGCTCTACGAGAGCCGCTTCAACCTGCGCTTCGTCACCCGGACGATTAATTTCATCGAGTTCCTGGAAGATAAGGCAATTTCTCAGGAGAATGACAAAAACAGACCTGATTCAGGCAATCAAAAATAATTTTCGTATTGACAGCCTCAAAAAGGCTGTGCTATATATCTTCACCTTGCTGCACAGCCGGGT